>NZ_JBGQOQ010000007.1:0-163184 GCF_052119765.1 Pseudorhodobacter sp. W20_MBD10_FR17
GCCGCAACGCCGAAAGTTTACCACTTTGCCAAGCGCCAGTGTCAATTTGGATGCATTGCGCAGAAATGTCGGGCGTGTCGGGACAGGTTTGCGACTCAGCTAAGATGCTTGTGTTGGGTTTCGTGTCGCTTGGATCATCTATATTGCGCCGATCTGTGCGTCGTAAGGCATCTGATCCTTTTTATACCTAAAACTTGCCTGAAACTGCGTCACTTCGTGCTTTGGGTATCCGGTCGTCAGCGCTGGATACTGCTTAGCGCGTGGTCCGAACTTGCCGGATCACGTCACTACGGCAGGCCTTAATCGTCTTACGCCTCGGTACATGGCCTTGCGCCCATAGCGATCGCCTGAGCGCCAGAGATTGTGTAATAACTTCCGGTGCGCATGCGGGCCTCGGACATGAACCAACCGCGTATTTGGCTAGGGTAATAGGCCGCCATTTGGCGTGAAACGCGTTCAAATTCTTGCCGGGGAAGGGGGATGCCTTGCAACCGCGTGCTTGGCCCGTGAAAGCCGAGTTTAGCTGTTCGGGAGACGCATGTATTGGGCAATCCAAGGTAAAGGGTGCATGCCGAAACGCAGGTTCCCAAAATTCTGACCCGTGTGCCTGCCGCCCGCAATTGTTCAACTTTGGCCATGCGCTGGGACACAACGCCGCCCATGTCGTTGCGGATATCAAGAGCCAAAACCGCATTAGCGCTGGCGATGCCAGACACAAAAGCAGCGAGCAGGATGGATTTATGAAAGACGCGTTGCACGGTGTTGCGTGCGCCGCGGGGCGCATTGAAAAGTGTCATGATCTGGTTGCTCCGGTTGGATTAGGCCAAGCCGAGCCATCAGAGAGGCTCGACGCGAATGGCTTATTTCACCGCAGCGGCCAGTCTTGTTTGCGCCCAATTAGCGTCTGGATTTTGACTTAATCCATTATTTTAACTCAATTTTTTTTAAAGTTCTGCCTCGGGCCTCGCTAACGAATGGTTAAGGTTTTGCCATTTCATATGTGTTGCGCACGGCGTGTGACTTGGGGCCCAGTGGGGCCTGCAATCGGGCTTTGGTTCTGCTAACCCTAAAGGTGCAGACAGATGAGGACGTGCCATTTTGGGTTGGCGAGGTGCCACAGCCCCATGCATTCCAGCGGGTGCCCGCGCGTCACTTAATGCTTCTGGCCCAACGCGGTACGAATGCATTTGGTGTCTGGAATATGGCAGATGATTTGCACAGGGCGATCGTGCGGGCAGCGCCGGTGGGTTTGGCACTGCAACCAATTGCACAGCCTTTGAATAGTAAACGCAGCGCCCGCAAAGGTAGGTGGCTGTGAACCTTGAACGGCAAAGCTGGGGCCCGATCCATAACAGCTCGTGAGGCGCATTTCATGTCTATTACATCGGCCCGGCTTGGGCTGCCCTACCTTATGCCGGCGCAGGCCCAAAAGCACGTTACCCATAATGAGGCGCTGCAATATCTTGATGCTTTAACCCAGCTGGTGGTTGAAGGTATTGGCGAGACTGTCCCGCCTGTTTTGCCCGTCACTGGGGCGGTTTATGCATTGGGCGCGGCCCCTCTCAACGCTTGGGCCGGTCACGCCAACCAGCTTGCCTATTGGGCCGAGACAGCTTGGCTGTTTTTTGACCCGTCAGAGGGGTGGCAGGCGTGGGATAGTGCGACGAATGCCCTTTACGTCTTTCAGGGCGGGCAGTGGGTAAGGCCCGCGCTTTTGTTGCAAAACCTGCCGGGGGTGGGCATTGGCACCACATCGGATGCCAGTAACAAGCTGTCGGTTTCGGCTGATGCGACCTTGCTGAACAACGCGGGGGCGGGGCATCAACTGAAGTTGAACAAATCCGGCTTGGGCGACACGGCGTCGCTGTTGTATCAAACCGGCTTTGTGGGTCATGCCGAGTTGGGCTTGACCGGAGACAACAGCTTTCATGTGAAGGTTTCCGCCGATGGCAGTGCGTGGACTGAGGCGCTTGTGGTGAATGCGGCAAGCGGGTTGGTCAGCGGTGCAGCGGTGCAGGCGAATGCCCAAGATACCACCGCTGGGCGCCTTGCGCGGGCGGATTATGTCTATGGGAAAGGGTCGCTTTTGGGAACGGTCGGGTTGACCGGAGGCGTGCCAACCGGCGCGGTGATCCAGCGCGGTAGTACTGCAAATGGCGAGTTTACGCGGTTTGCCGATGGAACGCAGATCTGCTGGTTTACGGCGTCTGTTGGCGGGCTGACGACTGCCGATGGTGCTATGTTTACCACCAGCGCGAACCAAACCTGGACCTTTCCAGCGGCCTTTAGCACAGCACCGCAGGTTTGGGGGGCGGGGCAACGCAGCAGCGGGGCATCAGGCGTTTCGATGCGCGCGGCCCCAACGACAACCTCGGTGGCGTGGCGGCCATGGGCAACGGCGTCTACGTCGGGTGCTTATGGCAGCATGTTGGTTGCCATTGGCCGTTGGGCTTAACGCTTTATTTCAAGATAATTGTGTCGAGGGCATTGGGGTTGCCCTCGACCGCGGAAAGTGGGCCTTGTGGCTGGCGTAATATCTTTGCCCGCCCTTGGCTTTTGCCACCCGCCCAACCTATAAAGGCGCAACCTGCCCCCTTGAAAGCAACCCCAATGACCATTCATCTTTATCAAAACGATTTGCCTGATGGGCTGAACCTTGGCGCTGTCGTGGCGATTGATACGGAAACTATGGGCCTTGATCCGCGCCGCGACCGGCTGTGTGTGGTGCAGCTTTCCTCGGGCGATGGGAATGCGCATCTGGTGCAGATTGCCAAAGGGCAAACCTCGGCCCCGAATTTGGAACGCTTGCTGACTGACCCTGCGGTGACCAAGCTGTTCCACTTTGGCCGGTTTGATATTGCGGCCCTGAAGAACGCGTTTGGCGTGGTGACGGCGCCTGTCTGGTGCACGAAAATCGCATCGCGTTTGGTGCGCACCTTTACCGATCGTCACGGGCTGAAATATTTGTTGTCCGAGTTGGTGGGCGTTGATGTGTCGAAACAGCAGCAAACCTCGGATTGGGGCGCGGCCAAGCTGACCGACGCGCAAAAGGATTATGCGGCATCCGATGTGCTGTATTTGCACCGGCTAAAGGCCGCGCTCGAGGCGCGGTTGATCCGCGAAGACCGGATGGACCTTGCCAACCGTTTGTTCCATTTTCTGCCGACGCGCGCCGAGCTGGATTTGATGGGCTATAACGAGCCGCTTGATATTTTTCACCACTGAGCGGGGCATTCGGCGAAACGGCGCCGTGTTTTCTGGCAAGGCTTGGCGCTTTTGCCTGCAATGCCTATGTTAAGGGTAACTTCCACTCGCCAGAGGGCGCGATGACAAAATACGACAATTTCCATTCCACAGCGGTTGCATGGCTAAAGGTAGCCCTGCCACTGCTGGCGCTTGCGATTTTGTCGACGCTTTTTCTGGTCTCACGCACGATTGACCCATCAGACGCCATCCCCTTTGCCGAGGTCGACATCGCCGACCGCGTGCGCGAGCCGCGCCTAACCGCGCCCGCTTGGGCCGGCGTTACCGATGACGGTGCCGCCCTGACGATCGCGGCAGCTGAGGCCCGTCCCGGACAAAACGGCGGGGGTGCCAACGCCTCCGCGCTTGTTGTTGACTTGGCGACGCCGGATGGGGGCAGCTCTAAGCTGGTGGCCGCCCATGGCGTGATAGATAGCGTATTGCAGGCGCTGACGGTTTCGGGGGGCGTTACCATCACCACCTCGACGGGTTATGAGTTGGAAACCGAAGCGATGACCGCCGCGTTGGATCGCACGTCGCTGATGAGTGATACGGCTGTTGCAGGCACTGGCCCTGCCGGCAAACTATCCGCAGGCGCGATGGAACTTCGTCAGGCAAACGATGGCACAGATAACTATGTTCTTCTGTTGAAAAATGGCGTTAAACTGTCATACCAACCCTTAGCGCAATAAAAAAAATTAGGACCGGGCATGTTACAGGTATTTCGGCTTAGCGCAGTTTTGGCATTTTTTGCCCTTGTTCCCGGTTTGGGCCTGGCACAGGGCGCAAGCGTAGCCTTTGGCGGGCTAAAGCAAGATACCTCGCTTCCGGTTGAAGTGTCGGCCGATCAGCTTGCTGTTAATCAGGCTGATGGAACGGCCGTATTTTCCGGCAATGTTTTGGTTGGCCAAGGCGGGATGCGGCTGGCGGCTGGGCGGGTCAAGGTCGAATATACGGCCGATGGCAGCGGCATTTCCAAGCTTTTCGCCAGCGAAGGCGTCACCCTGACCAACGCAACCGATGCGGCCGAGTCGCGTGAGGCTGTCTATACGATTGACAGCGGCAACGTGGTGATGACGGGCGATGTCTTGCTGACGCAAGGCGGCAGTGCGCTGTCGGGGCAAAAGCTGGTGATTGACCTAAAGGCCGGAACGGGCGTGATGGAGGGTCGTGTGCAAACCGTCTTTCAGCCGGGGAAAGCGAAGAACTGATGCCAGAGCTGAAGGTGACGTCCGGCGACGCAGGGCTGCATATCGAAAACCTGCGTAAAAGCTATAAAAAGCGGCCGGTCATTCGTGATGTGTCGATGCATTTGAACCGCGGTGAAGTGGTGGCGTTGCTGGGGCCGAACGGCTCGGGCAAGACCACGTGTTTTTACGCGATTGCAGGGCTGGTTTCCCCCGAGGGCGGCAAGGTCTTGATTGACGGCTATGACGTGACGTCGCTGCCCATGTACCGCCGCGCGCGGCTTGGCATCGGCTATTTGCCGCAAGAGGTCAGTATTTTTCGCGGGCTTTCGGTCGAGGATAACATACTTGCCGTGCTGGAAATCACCTTGGATGACCGCCACAAACGGCGCGAGCGTCTGGAAGAGCTGCTGTCTGAGTTTTCCATCACCCACCTGCGCCGTGCCTCGGCGCTTGCGCTGTCGGGGGGCGAACGGCGGCGAGTTGAAATCGCGCGCTGCTTGGCGGCAGACCCGAAGTATTTGCTGTTGGATGAACCCTTTGCCGGCGTTGACCCGATTGCTGTGGGCGAAATCCGGCATTTGGTTAGCGATTTGAAACGTCGCGGCATTGGTGTTTTGATCACCGATCACAATGTCCGCGAAACGCTGGAAATCGTAGACCGAGCGTATATTTTGCATGACGGCACAGTGCTGATGAGCGGCACCACAGATGAGGTCGTGCGCGATGAAAATGTGCGTCGTGTATATCTGGGCCAAAATTTTCGGATCAGCTAGGGCGTTTCCCGGCATTCCGTTAACCAATTATACATTTCTTCACGACAGCGTGGCAGAGCGTAAAATTATGACAAGTAATCATTGACAAGGCGGCCTTCTGTATCGCCAAATACCCTTGATGCTCGTGTGAACCGAACCAGTCGAATTCACTGTGACATTGGTTTAACCGCCGATGATCAAAGGACTTTATTGTACTGGTTTGATTTCTAACCTGTATCTGCGGGGCACTTTGCAAGGTGCGAGGCGCCCTTTGTCGAACCACGAAGGAGGAACTATGCGGTATCAGATTAGCGGACGGCAAATTGACATCGGTGATGCACTTCAAACCCATGTGAAGTCAGAGCTTGGCGAAACGGTTGAGAAGTACGCACTGCGCCCGACCGAGGCCGTCATCATCTTTTCGCGTAGCGGCCATGAGATTGTTTGTGAATCCACGATCCATTTGTCTACCGGCCTGAATGCACAGGCCAAAGGCCATGCCAACGACATCTACGCCGCCTTCGAATCCTGCCGCGAAAAAATGGATAAGCAGCTGCGCCGCTACAAGCGCCGTTTGCGTGATCACCACCGCGACCGCGTAACGCCTGTTGAATTCGACGGCGGTTCCTCTTATATCCTCGCGGCGAATGAGGAACACGGCGACAACGAGCCCGAGTCACTTCAGCCCATGATTATCGCCGAGATGGAGACCAAGGTTCCGACCGTCTCTGTCGGCGAAGCAGTCATGCAGCTGGAACTGGCGGGCGAGCGGATGCTGGTGTTTCGCAACTCGAAACATGGCGGGGTGAACGTCGTCTACCGTCGTGATGATGGTAACGTCGGCTGGATTGACCCGCGCAACACGAAGTAAAACGCCGTTGGCGTGGGATAAAAGCAGACCATGGAACTAACCAATCTCTTGGCGCCCGGTGCCGTGCGCATCGTTAGCCACCTGACCAGTAAGAAACGCCTTTTCCAAGAAATTGGTGAGGTTTTCTCCTCGGTCCATGGTCTGAACGCCTCGATCGCCGTTGATGGCTTGCAAGAACGCGAAAGCCTTGGCCCGACCGGTGTGGGCCATGGCATCGCATTGCCGCATGCGCGGTTGCAGGAATTGGAAAAGATTATCGGCGTGTTTTTGCGGCTGGAAAAGCCGTTGGATTACGATTCGGTTGATCGTCAGCCTGTTGATTTGGTGTTTGCGCTGTTCGCGCCCAAAGATTCGGGCGTTGACCACCTAAAGGCGCTGGCCCTTGTGTCGCGGACCATGCGGGATGCGAATGTTGTGACCAAGCTGCGCGCCAATAGCGACCCGGCAAAGCTCTATGCGATTCTAACCGAAGCCCGCGCGCCCCAAGCGGCCTAGATCAGGCCGGTGGATACCACAGCCTTTCGCGAAAAACTTCAGGCCCGCGCGTTGGACGAGGGATTTTCGGCTATGGGTATTTGCGCGCCAGATGCCACACCCCATACGGCCCAACGCCTGTCGGAGTATGTCGAGCTTGGCCGTCATGGCCAAATGGGCTGGATGGCAGAACGGATGTCATGGCGGGGTTCGGCGGCAGCGCTGTGGCCGCAGGCGCGCTCGGTTATTATGCTGGCCGAGGTGTATACCCCCGAAAATAACCCGTTGGATGTGTTGGAGCAGCGCGACCGTGCTGCCGTGTCGGTCTATGCCCAGGGGCGCGATTACCATGATCTGGTGAAAAAACGTCTGAAACGGCTGGGCCGCTGGATGGTTGAGCAAACGGGTGCCGAGATTAAGGTGTTCGTTGATACCGCCCCCGTGATGGAAAAGCCGCTGGCACAGGCGGCGGGCTTGGGCTGGCAGGGCAAGCACACGAACCTGTTGTCGCGTGATCTGGGCAACTGGTTTTTCCTCGGCTCCATTTTTACCACGCTAGACCTGCCCAAAGATGCGCCTGAGACCAGCCATTGCGGCAATTGCACCGCTTGCCTTGATATTTGCCCCACCAACGCTTTTCCCGCGCCCTATCAGCTGGATGCGCGGCGCTGCATTTCTTATCTGACGATTGAACATAAAGGCCCGATTGCCCCCGATTTGCGGCCTTTGCTGGGCAACCGCATTTATGGCTGTGATGATTGCCTTGCGGTTTGCCCGTGGAACAAGTTTGCGGTGGCTGCATCAGAAATCGGCTATGCCCGCCGCGTTGGTGCGCCACATTTGGCCGAGCTTGCTGCCTTGGATGATGCCGCCTTTCGCACCTTGTTTTCAGGCAGCCCCGTCAAACGGATAGGCCGCGACAGGTTTACCCGTAACGTGCTCTATGCCATTGGAAATTCGGGTGATCCGGCGCTGATTGACGCTGCCAAGCCCCACTTGAACGACCCAGACGGCACAGTGGCCGATGCCGCCGCCTGGGCCATAAGCCGCCTGTCATAGCCGGCAACCCTTGGCCTAGCCTGCAACTTGCAGGCGACTTGGGGCGTTTTCCATGCTACAGTTCAAATATTGAAACCGGTAGGAGGACCCAATGACCAAGCACCTTGCAGATCATCGAAGCGCGCCCGAAACCGCGCGTAAAAAGCATTTCTGGGCTATTGAGCAGCGCGGCGACAAAGACACGCCGCACCCGACCATTCGTGCCCTGAACCAACGGCCACATGACCATAACGACGGCGCGCGGGTTCAACAGTATTTGCGCATTGACCGTGGTGTTAGCGCCTAGCCATCGGGCAGGCCCGGACAGCAAAGCCCGGGCCATTTTTGTATCAGCGGCGTACCAGCGCCTCATATTCAGATGAAATATCGCGCGTCATTTGGCCGACCTCAAAATTGTAGTCGCCAATCTGCCCCACGGGCGTAATCTCGGCGGCTGTACCAGTCAGCCAGCATTGCTGCATACCTTCCAGCTCGCTTGCTTCAATCCGGCGTTCCTGTACCTCAACGCCCTTTTCCTTTAGCATCCCGATCACGGTTTGCCGCGTGATGCCGTTCAAGATGCCATCGGCCAGCGGTGTATGCACCACGCCATCCTTCACGAAAAAGATGTTCGCGCCCGTCGCCTCGGCCACATAGCCGCGATAGTCAAACATCATCGCATCTGAACACCCCTTGGCCTCGGCCGCATGTTTCGACATGGTGCAGATCATATAGAGCCCCGCCGCTTTGGCCGCATGGGGGATGGTTTCGGGGCTGGGGCGCTTCCATTTCGCGATGTCCAGCTTGGCGCCGCGCGTCTTGGCATCACCGTAATAGTTGCCCCATTCCCACACCGCAATCGCCAGATGGATCGGGTTGCGCTTGCTTGCCACGCCCATATCTTCGCCAGCGCCACGCCACGCGATGGGGCGCACATAGGCGTTGGTCAAGCCGTTGGCCTTTAGCGTTGCCTCTTTGGCAACCTCAATTTCTGCCACCGACCATGGCAGTTCCATATCCAGCAGGGCACCCGAATTGCGCAGACGCTCGGAATGCTCAACCGATTTGAAGATCTTGCCATTATAGCAGCGCTCGCCTTCAAACACGGAGGAGGCGTAGTGCATCGCGTGCGTCAGAATATGGACCTTGGCGCTGCGCCAATCGACCAATTCGCCATCCATCCAGATTTTACCATCGCGATTATCATAGCCAGTCATGTCGGCACCCCTTGCAATATTTTCCATATATTGCGCTAACTAGGTCCGTAATGGACATAAAGTTACGCAAAATCGAAAAATCGCTAACAGCGGGGGCTTGGAAAGTCAACAAGGCTGACATAAAATCGCGCAAAATGGCAGGTGTGGTGCAAGTGATGGAAAACTCTCAGGGCGGTGCAAGTCACAGCGAAAACTTGCTGTTTCTAACCGATGATCAGTTGCGCAAAGGGATTGAGGCGATGTTTTTCGCCTATCGCGGTTTCACCTCGGACCCTGATCGCATTCTGGAAGGTATGGATTACGGCCGCGCCCATCACCGCGCCCTGCATTTCATTCACCGCAGTCCCGGCACCACCGTTAACAATTTGCTGGCTATTTTGGCTGTAACAAAGCAATCCCTGAATCGCGTGTTGCGCGGGTTGATAGAGGATGGTTTGGTCGAAAGTCGGGTTGGCCGCAGTGATAAACGTGAACGTCATTTGCACCTTACCCCAAAAGGCGCCGAGTTAGAGCGCGGTCTTTCCGATGCCCAGCGTGCCCGCATGCGTGCGGCCTATCGCGCAGCAGGGCCGGGTGCGGTACAAGGATTTCGACAAGTGTTAGAGGCGATGATGGACGAACAAGCGCGGCGGCAGTATCAAAGCCTGAAGGAGAATACCCTATGATCCCCGAACCTCAGGCGCATTTGCTGGTTGTTGACGATGATGAGCGCATTCGCGGCTTGCTGCAAAAATTCCTGATGCGTCACGGCTTTTTGGTGACAATCGCGCGGGATGGTGCGCAAGCGCGGCGGCTGCTGGACGGGTTGGAATTTGATATGATCATCATGGATGTGATGATGCCCGGCATTGATGGTATCGCACTGACGCGTGAGTTCCGGCAAAAGCTGTCTGCGCCGATCATGCTGCTTACCGCGCGTGACGAAACCAACAGTCGCATTGAGGGGCTAGAGGCGGGGGCCGATGATTATCTGTCCAAACCGTTTGAACCAAAGGAGCTGTTGCTGCGCATCAACGCCATTCTGCGCCGCGTTCCGCAAGTGCAATCCGAGGTGGGGCCGAAAATGCTGCACCTTGGCATGGTGCGCTATGATATTGACCGTGGAGAGCTGTGGCATGGCGGTGACCCCGTGCGCCTAACGGCAACCGAGGCGCAGTTGATGCGCATTTTTGCTGCCCAACCCGGCCAGCCGATTGCGCGCGAGACGCTTGCCGGCGATTTGGGTCGCGATAGCACGGCCGAAGAAAAGACCGGCCAAGAACGCGCCGTTGATGTTCAGATAACCCGTCTGCGCCGCAAGATTGAAAACGACCCTAAACAACCGCGTTACCTGCAAACCGTGCGCGGTGCGGGGTATATGCTTGCGCCTGATTAGGCATCAATCTGGTGGCGCTGAAATAATCCTTTGACATTACCCCCGCTATCGACAGACTAACCAGAACACAGGGGGACGAGGGATGATCATAAAAACAATAGGGGCCGCGCTTTTTGCGGGGTCGGTATTTGCGACAATGGCGTCAGCGCAAGAGTTGGAGCATTGGGGGTCTTCTGACTTTTTTGATGTGATGATTGATCCAAGTTTGGGCAACGGTTGCTTGCTACAAGGCGAATTTGTCGATGGGTCGTTGGTACGTATCGGCCTGGATCGTACGACTGGCTTTGGCTATGTGACCGTGTTTAACACGGCTTGGGGTGATATTGAGGACGGGGGCATGTACCCGATCGACTTCACACTTGATGGCGAGCAATACAGCGGCGAAGCCAAGGGTATGTATCTGAACGGCGTTCCCGGCGCAGATATTGAATTCGACAATGTTGATTTCTTCATGTCAATCGCCCAACGCCAGACCATGACAATGTACCACGATGGTCAGGAAGTGTTGTCGATTGACCTTACCGGCACGATGGCGGGCTTGGATGCCGTGCTGGAATGTCAGGATGAACAAGGCTGACGTGACTCTGATTGTTCTAACACTGTACTAATCCCAATTTAGACACGGCAAAGGGCTAACACCCTTGGCGGTTATTGATAGGTAAATGCAAAGTAACGACTCTTGGTAACCGCTTATTTTACCCATTCCAGTTGTGACGATCACGTATCGCCAGCGGGCCACCCAGAGCAGGTGGCCCGCTTGGCAGCTGTTGCCAAAGGATTGGCTGGGATTGACCTGTTGCGGCTAGACGCCCCTTTGGGCCGTCTTGCCGATGTTCTGCGCTGTCACCCGCAAACCTATATTGATCGGGTGCGGGCAGCCGTGCCTGCACAAGGCTGGGCGTCGCTAGATGGTGATACCTATCTGGCACCCGGATCCTACACTGCGGCCTTGCGCGGGGTGGGTGCGGGGTGTGCCGCTGTTGATATCGTCTTGTCGGGTCAGGCCACCAATGCCTTTGTCGCCACGCGGCCACCGGGCCATCATGCCGAAACCGAAACAGCCATGGGGTTTTGCATATTTGGCACCGTCGCCATTGCTGCCAAATATGCGTTGGACCATCACAGGTTAAACCGCGTGGCGATTGTCGATTTTGACGTGCATCACGGCAATGGCACCCAAGATGTGCTGTGGGATGAGCCCCGCGTGCTGTTCGCCTCATCCCACCAAATGCCGCTGTATCCGGGGACGGGGGCTGCGCATGAAACCGGCGCATATGGCCAAATCATCAACCTGCCGCTGCGCCCGAACAGCACCGGCGCAGATATGCGCGCCGCCTATGCCGCGTATATCTTGCCGCAAATTGACGCCTTTGCACCGGAATTGATTCTCGTTTCCGCCGGTTTTGATGCCCACCGTGATGATCCCTTGGCCAATCTGAACTGGTCTACGGGCGATTTCACTTGGCTGACCGAACGTATTTGTGACCTCGCCGATCGTCATTGCGCGGGGCGGGTGGTGTCGGCCTTAGAGGGCGGTTATGATCTGCCAGCGCTGGCGGCTGCAACTGCCGCCCATGTGACAGTATTGAAGGAACGCGGACATGCCCGATAAAGCACCCGATAAAGCAAACGACAAGCCAGTCGCCGAGATGAGTTTTGAAGAAGCGATGAGTGCGCTTGAGCAAGTTGTATCATCGCTTGAACGCGGCGAGGTTCCGCTAGAGGCGTCGATTGCATTGTATGAACGCGGCGCTGCCTTAAAGGCGCATTGCGCGTCCAAACTGAAAGAGGCCGAGGATAAGGTCGAAATGATCCGCGCCAAGGATGGCCAAGCCATCGGCACCACCCCGGCGGAGGGGATGTGACGTTTCCCGATCTTTTAGCCACCTCTAGCCGGCTGATAAAGGCGCGGCTGGATGCGGCATTGAACGGGCTGGATGATGAACCTGTGATTCACGCCATGCGCTATGCGGTACAAGGCGGCAAAGGGTTGCGCGGGTTTTTCGTGCTGGAATCGGCCGCTTTGCATGGTATCGCGCCGGAAAATGCTGTGGCCGCTGCGGCGGCGATAGAGGCAATGCATGCCTATTCGCTGATTCATGATGATCTGCCTTGCATGGATGATGACGACCTGCGCCGCGGTCTGCCCACTGTTCATCGCAAATGGGATGAGGCCGTGGCTGTTCTGGCCGGTGACGCGCTGCAATCGCTCTCGTTCGAGTTGTTGACCGATCCGGCGCTTGGCCCCAACCGTTTGCCCCTGATTGCGGGTATAGCAAAAGCGGCTGGTGCGCGTGGCATGGTGCTGGGCCAAGCGCTGGATATCGCCGCCGAGACTGCTGCTGTACCATTGACCTTGCCGCAAATCACCCGTTTGCAAGTGGGGAAAACCGGTGCCTTGTTTGAATGGTCGGCCACGGCTGGTGCAGTGCTGGCGGGTGCCGATGCCGGACCCTTGGGGCGATATGCCGCCGCGATGGGCCTTGCCTTTCAGATTGCCGATGACATCTTGGATGTAACGGGTGATGCCTCCAAAGCAGGCAAACGGCTGGGCAAAGATGCCGACGCAGGCAAAGCTACTTTTGTCTCGCTTTTGGGATTGGCGGGTGCGAAATCTCGTGCCGCTGCCCTGATTGACGAGGCTACAACCGCCCTTGCACCTTACGGCGCGCGGGCTGAAAATTTGACTGCGGCGGCACGGTTCGTGATCGCCCGCGACAGCTGACCTCAGGGGGGCAGAATGACCGACAGACCCAAAACCCCGATGCTGGACCGCGTGACCTTGCCGTCCGACCTGAAACCCCTGTCGGACCGCGAATTACGGCAAGTGGCCGATGAGCTGCGGGCCGAAACGATTTCGGCGGTGTCGGTCACGGGTGGGCATTTGGGTGCAGGGCTGGGTGTGGTGGAATTGACCGTGGCGCTGCATGCGGTTTTTGATACCCCGCGCGACAAAATTATCTGGGATGTCGGCCACCAATGCTATCCCCATAAAATTCTGACGGGGCGGCGTGATCGTATTCGTACCCTGCGCACCGAGGGTGGGCTTTCGGGCTTTACCAAACGCTCGGAGTCGCCCTACGACCCGTTTGGCGCGGCGCACAGCTCCACCTCAATCTCGGCAGCACTCGGCTTTGCTGTGGCGGCTGATCTGGGGGGAGATCCGGGGGATGCGGTGGCCGTGATCGGTGACGGATCGATGAGCGCGGGCATGGCCTTTGAGGCGATGAACAACGCGGGCCACCTGAAAAAACGGCTGTTTGTGGTGCTGAATGACAATGAAATGTCGATTGCCCCGCCGGTGGGGGCAATGTCATCCTATCTGTCGCGCCTCTATGCTGGCGCGCCGTTTCAAGATTTGAAAGCCGTCGCCAAGGGGGCTGTCAGCTTCTTGCCCGAACCGTTCCAAGAAGGCGCACGGCGGGCAAAAGAGATGCTGAAAGGCATGACCGTCGGCGGAACTTTGTTTGAGGAATTGGGCTTTTCCTATATCGGCCCGATTGACGGGCATGATCTGGATATTCTGCTGCCGGTTTTGCGCACCGTGCATGACCGCGCCAAAGGGCCGATGCTGATCCATGTGATCACGAAAAAGGGCAAAGGCTATGCCCCCGCTGAAAAGGCCCGCGACAAAGGCCATGCCACGGCCAAGTTTGACGTGCTGACAGGCGAGCAGAAAAAGACACCCTCGAACGCGCCCAGCTATACCTCGGTTTTTGCGCGTGCCTTGATGGATGAGGCCGCGCGCGATGATAAAATCGTGGCGGTTACGGCGGCTATGCCGGATGGCACAGGGCTGAACCTGTTTGCCGAACGCTTTCCGCGGCGTTGCTTCGATGTAGGGATTGCAGAACAACACGCGGTGACGTTTTCGGCTGGTATGGCGGCGGCCGGGTTAAAGCCGTTCTGTGCGCTGTATTCGACATTTCTGCAGCGCGGCTATGACCAAGTGGTGCATGACGTGGCCATCCAGCGGCTGCCGGTGCGGTTTGCCATTGATCGGGCCGGCCTTGTCGGTGCTGACGGGGCCACACATGCCGGCGCGTTTGATGTGGCGTTTCTGGCGAACCTGCCCGGAATGGTCGTGATGGCCGCAGCAGATGAGGCCGAACTGGTGCATATGGTCGCCACGGCGGCGGCGCATGACGACGGGCCGATTGCCTTCCGGTTCCCGCGTGGTGAGGGCGTAGGCGTCGAGATGCCGGAACGCGGCATTCCGCTGGAAATCGGCAAAGGGCGGATCGTGCAAAAGGGTGCACGCGTCGCGATTTTGTCATTCGGTACGCGGCTGGCCGAGGTGCGCAAAGCGGCCGAGAGCTTGGCACTTAAAGGGATCACGCCCACGGTCGCCGATGCCCGATTTGCCAAGCCTTTGGATCGCGATATGATCCTTGATCTGGCCGCAAACCATGAGGTTTTGATAACGGTTGAGGAAGGCGCTGTTGGTGGATTTGGTAGTCATGTGGCCCAGCTTTTGGCCGATGAGGGCGTGTTTGATCGCGGGCTGAAATATCGGTCTATGGTGCTGCCGGATATCTTTATCGACCAAGCCAGCCCCGAGCGGATGTATGAGGTGGCGGGCATGGACGCCGCGCAGATCGAGGGCAAGGTGCTAGAGGTTTTGGGCGTCTCAGTTGTAAGAAAACAGGCGTAAAGGCGGATTATTGAACCGTTAGTTTGGGGTGAAATCGAGGTGTACCCCGACCACACCCCTATTCCACAGGGGCGACATCGACCGTCTGTTTGGCCTTGGGCGCGCCGGAAGAACGGAGATGGCCCAAGATTGGGCTGACGTCGGCGTAATCGCGGCCATAGCCTACGGTGATGTGGTCGGTACTGGCGAGTGTGGCGTTGGTGGGGTCGTATTCGATCCAGCCCATGCCGGTGCCACACCATGCCTTTACCCATGCGTGCATAGCGTCAACGCCGACAAGGCGTGGCTTGCCGGGTGGCGGTAGGGTGCGCAGGTAGCCGCTGACATAGCCCGCCGGAATGCCCAAGGATTGCAGAGCGATAATCATGATATGTGTGAAATCCTGGCACACGCCGCTGCGTTGGGCAAAGGCCTGCGACGCGGTGGTATCAACCGTCGTGGCCGCGGAATCAAAGCGCATCGCCGCATGGAGGGCCTGACCTAGGCGGATGGTGGTTTGGGCCACGGTTTCATCGGGGCGGGTCACATCACGGGCAAAGGCGGCGATGTCTGTGTCTGGCCTAAGCCGGTAGGACGACCCGAGGAAATGCACGGGCGATGTGGCGGAAAGATCGCGGCACATGCGGACCTGATCAAGTAGTCGGCTGAGGTTGGGCGAGATGTCGTTCCACGGCAATGGGGGGGGCATTTCGACGCGGCAGGTCATGGTGATGGTCATGTCCAGATGCGGCTCGGTATGGGTAAGCTCGGTGACGGAGGTGCCGAAAAAATCGGTGCGGTCTTGGCGGGTTTCGGGCAGCGGCAAAGCCGTTATCAGATGTGATGTCAGGGTTTGGGTTGGCCCCGATTGCGGCACGAGCCGCAGCAGGTGGCGGCTGTTGCCCGCAGGCTGGGCGTAGCTGTGGGTGAGCGTCAGGCTGATATCATAAAGCATGGTCTATACCAGATGCGTGGCGGTTAGCGTATCGGCTAAGGCCCAGATATCATAGGTCATGTGCGTCAGGCTTTCAGGGGTAAGGCTGTTAGTGTCGGCGGTGGCAAGTTGCGTTTCCAGCAGCAGTACTTGGCTGGCGACGCGGGTAAGGCGGTGGCTTTCGGCATGGCCAGGTAGGCCGGTTATGTGGCGGCGCGCGCGGCTGATATGGTAGCGGATGGCGCGGGGGTTTTGATCATCCAGCGCCAGCAGGTCCAGCACCGAGGCGGTATCGGCAAAGATGGAAAAGCGGGTGCGGTGGGTGATGACGCTGTCGCCGATTTCGAGTGCGAGGTCGAGCGCGCCTTCGGGGGCATCGGGCGCGGTAAGATGCGACAGGGTTTTCGCCATAGAGCTGGCCCGTTCCAGCGACATGCCAAGGCTGAGAAAGCGCCAGCCATCCGAATTATACATGTTTTCGTGGACGAGGCCTGCAAAGCCCGCGATTTTACGCAAAAGGATGCTTATCTCGCGCGGGAGTTCATCGGGCGGGGTAATGCGGCTGTTAAAGCTGTCGCTTTCCGCCACAAGGTCGCGCAGGGCCATCATGCCATCGGGCGAAAAACGGTCGCCGATTTTAGCGGCAGCGCGTAGCGCGTGGGTAAGCGGGTCCCCAAAGCGGGAGGCGAGTTTTGCGGGCGTGGCATCGTCCATCGGGCCAGCCCGCAAAAATCGCAAAAGCGGAGAGGCATCGGTGGCACCATCGTTGATGCGGGCAAAATAGGCGCGGAACAGGCGCATGTTCAGTTCGGCCCGTTCGACATAGCGGCCAAGCCAGAAAAGGTTGTCGGCGGCACGGCTGGGCAGGGCGCGGTTGGCGGTTTGGCGCAGCGTTTGGGTTGCAGGCAGCAGGGTGGGCTTGTGCACCGGTTGGTCGCTGACCACCCAAACATCGGCCACTTTGCCGCCTTGCTGCATGGCAAAGGCTTTGGCGTCATCGCCTGCGCTAACCCGCGCATAACCGCCCGGCATTACCTGCCAGCCATTACTGGTGCGGGCCATGAAAATGCGCAGGCTAAGGGGGCGGGCAACAAGCTGGCCGTTTTCATAGGTGGGGGTGGTGGATAGCGTCACCGCCTCTTGGCCCACCAGTTGCGCGCCCGAGGAGTTGAGCAGTTCGGGCAGCCCTGCCTGTTGCGGGGCGATGGCGGTGCTGTCGGGGCTAGCCATCAGCGGGATGGTGGAAAAGGCCGAGCCGATCATCATGCGGTCGCGGTTGGCAAGGACGTAGTCACGCGCGCTTTGCTGGCCGCACCACCATGTCGCGATATTGGGCATGGCCAGCGGTTCGCCCAGTAATTTGCGTGCGATTTTTGGCAAAAAAGCCATGAGCGCGCGGGTTTCCAGCACACCGCTGCCCAGCATGTTGACCATCCGCAAGCTTTGACTGCGCAGCGCATCCAGCAGTCCCGGCGTGCCAAGCAATGATCCGGGGTCCAGTTCCAGCGGGTCACACAGCGCGCCGGGCAGGCGGTTCCACAGCAGGGTCACGGGCTTTGGCCCAGCCACGGTGCGCACCATTGCACGGCCGTTTTGAACGGTTAAATCCTCGCCTTCAACCAGCAACAGGCCCAAATACCGCGCGATATAGGCGTGTTCGGCATAGTTTTGGTTCATCTGGCCGGGCGAGAGGATAGCGATTTCGCCATCGGTCTTACCGCGCATTGAAAACAGGGTTTTCTGAAATTCCTGAAAGAACCCTGCCAAACGGTGAATGTTCGCCCCCGCGAAATGGTTGGGGAACGCGCGGGTCATCGCCATGCGGTTTTCCAGCGCAAAGCCAGCGGTGCTTGGGGCCTCAACCAGATCAGAGATCACCCACCATTTGTTATCCGGTCCGCGCCCGATTTCAAAGGAGAGCAGGTTTAGCCAATGCCGTGCGGCAGGTTTCACCCCGACCAAGGGCCGCAGCCACGCGGGGTTTTGGGCCAGCAAGCTTGCGGGTAGGTCGCCATCTGCGACCAGTTTATTTTCGCCATAAAGGTCACGGACCACAAGCTCCAACAGGTCGGCGCGTTGGGTCAGGCCCTTGGCGATCGTTGCCCATTCATCCTCGGCCAGTATTACTGGAATATGGCTCAGGGGCCATTCGCGCTCGGTGGAAACGGCTTCGTCATATTGGCGGTACAGCACGCCTGCATCGCGCAAATATTGGTCGCCGCGGGCAAAGCGTTTGGCCAAATCACTGTGCTGCAACCCGCAAATATGCGTGGTGAATTCGGCCCAAACCGGTTTTACGCGGCCTTGCGCATCCAACATCTCATCCCGCCCGTTTGACGCAGTGGTATAAGTGGCCAAAAGGGCGGGCGAGACGTTGGGGTGCATGGGTTACAGGCCGGGTCTGCGCCGCAGATCGAGCGTCATTGGAAACTCGGGGTGCGGTGTTTCCGGCGCGGGGGTATAGGCGCCGGTGGTGTGGCCCATCGGTTCAAACCGGCTCAGACGGCGGGCCTCTGCCTCATTTCCATTGACCGGAAAGGTATCAAAGCTGCGTCCGCCGGGGTGGGCAACGTGATAGCGGCAGCCCCCCAAAGAACGCCCTGTCCATGTGTCATAGATATCAAAGGTTAGGGGCGCGTCCACTTCCAGCACGGGGTGCATCGACATCGCGGGTTTCCACGCTTTAAAGCGCACAGCCCCCACGGTTTCGCCGGTTTTAGCGGTTTTTTGCAGTGGCACCATGCGCTGGTTTGCCGTCACGCGATAACGGTCGGGGTTGGCCCCTGACAGTTTTACCTGAAGCCGTTCGACCGAGCTGTCAGTATAGCGCACAGTTCCCCCAATCGCACCGGTTTCGCCCATCACATGCCACGGCTCTAACGCTTGGCGCAGTTCCAGTGTGACACCTTCATAGGTCACCTCGCCGCAGAAAGGGAAGCGGAATTCAGCCTGCGCCGCAAACCATGCGGGGTCAAGGTTCATGTCATGGGCCTTTAGGTCGCCCAGAACATCCAAGAAATCATCCCAAATAAAGGCTGGCAGCATAAAGCGATCATGCAGCGTGGTGCCCCAACGCGTCAGGTTGCCGCTGATCGGGTTTTCCCAGCAACGCGCAATAATGGCGCGCAGCAGAACTTGCTGCGCAAGGCTCATCCTCGGGTTTGGCGGCATCTCAAACCCGCGAAATTCCACAAGGCCAAGGCGGCCTGTAGGGCCATCGGGCGAAAAGAGTTTGTCGATGCAAATCTCGGTCCGGTGGGTGTTGCCGGTAACGTCAATCAGGCTGTTGCGCAGCAAACGGTCGGTCAGCCATGGCGGCGGCGGGGTGCCGTCGGTGGGTGGCCAAATTTGGTCAAGCGCGATTTCCAACTCATACAGCGCATCGTGGCGGGCCTCATCTATCCGCGGCGCCTGCGAGGTGGGGCCGACGAAAGTGCCTGCGAACAGGTA
This sequence comes from Pseudorhodobacter sp. W20_MBD10_FR17, assembly GCF_052119765.1. Taxonomy (NCBI): domain Bacteria; kingdom Pseudomonadati; phylum Pseudomonadota; class Alphaproteobacteria; order Rhodobacterales; family Paracoccaceae; genus Pseudorhodobacter; species Pseudorhodobacter sp. W20_MBD10_FR17. The sequence goes on from NZ_JBGQOQ010000007.1 coordinate 19,178, forward strand.
GGACATGCTGGGGTGGCGCTGCCAAAACAGGATCAGGCTTTTCAGCAGATCAGGGCGGCGCAGGAACGGACTATCCAGCACGGTTGCCCCGCCAACAACCACATGGTTGCCGCCGCCGGTGCCAGTGTGGCGGCCGTCGATCATAAATTTATCGGTGCCAAGGCGGCATTGACGGGCCTCTTCATACACGGTTTCCGTGGTGCGTACGCAATCGGCCCAAGTGGCGGCGGGGTGGATGTTTACCTCAATCACGCCCGGATCGGGGGCGATGCGCATCACCTCAATCCGTGGGTCACTTGGCGGGCTGTAGCCTTCGATAATTACCTTGCAGCCAATGGATTTGGCAGCAGCCTCAGTCGCGGCGATCAGTTCTAGGTAATCCTCTAGCGTCTCAACGGGTGGCATAAACACACAGAGTTTGCCATCGCGGGGCTCAACGGAAATGGCTGTGCGCACACGGCCATCCAGCGAATGGAGCGTTTGTTCCACCACATCTTGGCCCGCAGGGGCACTGGTGCGGCTGGCGATGTCTTGTTCGCGTGCCTCGGGCGCTGCATCAGGGTCGGCCAGCGGTGCGCGGTCAACCGTCGGGTCTTGGGGGTTGATAAACGGATAGGCCGATTCAGGGATATGCGGCAGCGTGCCCAGCGGCAAGCGATAGCCGACAGGGCTGTCACCGGGCACAAGGAACACCTTGCCACGGCGCATATTCCAGACCTCGGACAGCCAGCCTTTGGCCGCGCGGGCCTGCCAGCGCTGAACGGGCAGCACATAACCCGCCGCCGTGGTCAGACCGCGTTCAAACACTTTTGCAATGCGGGCGCGTTCTTCGGGGTCTTTCAGCTTTGAATTTTCAGGCGTCACGTTTTCGGGCAGACTGGCTTCTTTGATGATCCATTCGGCAGGGTCCTCGAACGCGGGCAACACGTTCTCAACCGGCACCTCAAGGTTGCGAGCGATGGCCGTTAGCAGCGCTTGGGCATCATCGGGGCCAATGTTTTCATTGGTATCTTCGCGCGCCAACAGGTTGGCATCACGCCAGATCGGCTTGCCATCCTTGCGCCAGAACAGCGAGAAGGTCCAACGCGGAAGGGTTTCGCCGGGGTACCATTTGCCTTGGCCGTAATGCAGCAAGCCGCCGGTAGAAAACTTATCTTGCAGCTTGCGGATTAGCGTATCGGCCAGCTTGCGTTTGGTCGGGCCAACGGCGGCTGAATTCCACTCGTCGCCCTCAAAATCGTCAATCGACACAAAGGTCGGCTCGCCGCCCATGGTCAGGCGCACATCGCCAGCGGTCAGACGTTTGTCGATGCTGTGGCCAAGGGCGTTCAGCGCGGTCCATGCCTCATCAGAAAACGGTTTGGTAATGCGCGGATGTTCGGCGGTGCGTTTGACCTGCATGTCGAACGAGAACTCAACCTCGGCAAAGCTGGCAACACCAGAGATCGGCGCAGCGTTCTGGTAATGCGGCGTGGCGGCCAGTGGCACATGGCTTTCCCCCGCCAGCAGGCCCGAGGTTGGGTCAAGCCCAACCCAGCCAGCGCCGGGCAGATACACCTCAACCCACGCATGTAGATCAGTAAAGTCGTGGTCGGTGCCTGCGGGGCCATCGATGGCAATCAAATCGGGTTTCAGCTGGATCAGATAGCCCGACACAAACCGTGCGGCAAGGCCGAGGTTGCGCAGCACCTGCACCAACAGCCAGCTGGTATCGCGGCAAGACCCAGCGGCGCGGCCCAGTGTGACCTCAGACGTTTGCACGCCGGGTTCCATGCGGATTTCATAGTTAATTTCATTCGCCAAACGGCTGTTCAGCATCACCAAGAAATCAACCGTCACCATTGGGGCGCGCGAAATGCTGCGGAGCAGGGCATCGAGCAGCGGGCCAACGGGTTCGGGTTTTAAATAGATGCTTAGATCAGGCGCAATTTCGTCGCCGTACGTAAAGGGGAACTTGGTCGCGGCTTCCTCGACAAAGAAATCAAAGGGGTTATAGACCGACATATCGGCAACCAGATCAACCTCAATTTTGAACTCGCGCACCGGTTCGGGAAACACAAAGCGGGCCAGCCAGTTGCCATAGGGGTCTTGTTGATGGTTCACAAAATGTGGTTCCGGCGACACGCGTAGCGCGTGCGAAATGACGCGGGTGCGTGAATGCGGCGCGGGGCGCAGACGGATAATCTGCGGGCCAAGCGTGACTGGGCGGTCATATTTGTAATGGGTCAGGTGGTAGATGCTGGCAGTAATGGACATGTTTTGGGTCTCCTACGCCTCGGACTATGGCTGTGGGGGCAGAGGGGGGCAACCGGAATTAGGCCGAAACCAGCGCCGCGCGTGGATTGCGCGCCTGTTTGTGGGGCAAGTGCCTAAAGCTTGTGCATTGCGGGGGGATTTACTTGGCGCATTTGGTGTGCGTGGTCAACAGGCCGATAGGCGGGCCTGCCATGCCGACCAAGGGCCGATGCCAAAGTCGGGATCGGGGGCATCCTCCAGCACATGGATAAATTCGATTGAGTGGCCGTCGGGGTCTTTGAAATAGACTGAGACGGCGGGCATCCAGCCCAAAACCACAGGTTCGGTGACGGGTTCGCCGTGAAAGCCAAGCGGCTGCACGCCCTGCGCAATAAGGTTTGCAGGCGCGGCCAAAACCCCCGCCTGCGACATCCGAAACGCAAAATGGCCCAGCATGTGCAGCGGCCCTTGGCTGCCTTGCCACAGGCCGAGCATCCCTTGATCACGCCCGCCCACCCAGAAAAACGAGATGCCGCGTGTAGGCACCTGATGCGCCAGTTCCAGCCCCAGCACATCGCGGTAAAACGCGACTGCGCGCGGCAGGTCGGCCACGGTCAGGTGGGTTTCATAGATGCCGGAGATTTGGTTTTTAAAGTTGTTGGGCATTGCCAGAGGTTGCCTGTTTGTCTGCGCCAAAGCAAGGGCTTGCCTTTGGGGCAGGGGCGCTGGCATCTTGGGGTGGGGAAGTAAGGAGTGGCCAGTGATAGCGCGTGTTTTTGCAGGGATTGGGCGGCGTTGGCAGGCCTTTGCTGCGCGGCGGCGCGTGGCGCGCGGCAATCTGGTTGTGCATGGCCCTGCGCAGGTTGATCTGGCCGTGGATGAGGTGGGCGTTGTGTGCTTGATGCGCGATGCTGCCTATTTTGTCGGGTCATTTATTGCGCATCACCGCGCACTTGGCGTGCGCCATATTGTTATTATTGATAACGGGTCCAGTGATGATACCGTGGCGATTGCCGCAGGCTGTGAAGATGTGACAATCATCCGCAATACCTTGCCCGCGAAACACTATGAGGTGTTGTTGCGCACACAGGCCGCCCGCGTGTTTCGCGGCGGTTGGGTGCTGTTTGCCGATGCGGATGAGATGTTTGAGGTGCCGCTGGGGGCGCCTTTGCCGCAGCTGACCGGCTATCTGAACGCGCGTGGGTTTACTGCGATGGTCACGCAGATGCTTGATCTGTTTTCGCCGCTGCCTTATGGCGCGGGCAAGGGGTGGACCTATCCGCAGGTGCTTGCGCAGGCCGATCACTATAGCTTGGGGCAGGTTGTGTCTGTGCCCTACCATGACCACGACCGGATTGGGTTTAGCTGGTTTTTGGCGGGCAATGGCGGCGATGTCGCGCTGAAAATCGGTGGCTTGCGGGCCGAGGTGTTTGGCGAGGCGTGCTTTTTGTCAAAGCATTCCTTGGTGCGTAACGTGGCAGGGGTGCAGCTGATGACCCATCCGCATTGTGCCAGTGGCGTGCAAGTGGCCGATGTGACCGGCCTGCTGCGGCATTACAAATTGGCGGGCGATTATTTGGCGCGGGACAGGGCGTCAGTTGCGGCGGGAACATGGGACCATGCCGAGGATGCCAATCGGTTGGCGGCGGCAGAGGGCGGCGATGCCTTTACAATCCAACCCGCCGCCCCGCAGGTTTACAGCGGCACGGCGGCTTTGGTGGATCAAGGTTTCCTTGAGGCGTCTGATGACTATCGCCGGTTTGTCGCGTCAGAGACCTAAAACATCCATCATATCATATTCACCCGGCTTTTGGCCGATACCCCAAAGGGCGGCCCGCAGCGCGCCACGGGCAAAGATGCTGCGGTCGGTCGCAAGGTGGCGCAGCACGATACGTTCGCCATCGGCGGCAAAAATCACGTCATGTTCACCCACGACATCGCCGCCGCGAATGGCCGCAAAGCCGATGTCGCCACGTTTGCGCGCGCCGGTAATACCATCACGGCCACTGTCACGCACATCCTCCAGCGTCACGCCGCGCCCCTCGGCCGCAGCCTCACCCAGCATCAATGCGGTGCCAGAGGGGGCATCAACTTTCATGCGGTGATGGGCCTCGACGATCTCAATATCCCAATCGGCATCCAGTGCTGCGGCGACTTTTTGGGTCAGGCGGGTCAGCAGGTTCACACCCAGCGACATATTCCCCGCCCGCACAATCACGGCATGGCGGGCGGCAGGGCCGAGCTTGGCAATATCGGCAGGCTCCATACCGGTGGTGCCGATCACATGGACCAAACGCGCCTGCGCGGCTAGGGCGGCAAAGTCCACCGTCGCGGCAGGGGCGGTAAAGTCAATCACGGCTTGGGCCACGGCAAAGGCCTCTAGCGGGTCATCGGTCACTGTGACACCGATCGGGGCCCCGCCCATGGCCTCGCCAACATCACGCCCAATCCACGCATGGCCCGTGCGTTCAACGCAGCCGACCAACCGAGCCTTATCTGACGCAGTGATGGTGCGGATCAGCATTTGCCCCATACGGCCCGAGGCCCCTGTAACAACGATTCCCGGAAGGTCGGTCATGATTTATTCCTCTAAATGCTTTGCGCCTGTTTAGCGCGAAGCGGGTGGATGCGCAAAGCCCCAAGATGCGCCCGATAATGCGCGGCACGTGTCGGCGAAGGCGCGGTTTGCGGGGCATTACGGGCTAACGATGGATGAGATAACGCGCGCTGCATCGCTTTAAGCATAAACCCGCGCGATTCTGGGTGCAGCCCCCGTTGCGGGCCGCCACATAAGCGCTTATGTGGGGCATATGGCAAACAAAAGCTTTACCTCGGCCAAGGGGCCAACGCAGCGCCAACTTCGTGTTGGTGAATTGATCCGCCGGATTTTATCCGAGGTGCTGTCGCGTGGCGATGTGCATGATCCGGATTTGAACCGTCTGTATATCACCGTGGGTGAGGTGCAGATGTCAGCCGATTTGCGGGTGGCCACGGTGCATGTGATGCCGCTGGGTGGCAATGATGTCGAGGGCGCGATTGCGCTGCTCGCGCGTCATCAGGGCGAATTGCGTCACCATGTCAGCAAAGGCATGATCATCAAGCATGTGCCAGAGCTGCGCTTTCGCCGCGATATTACCTTTGACCAGCTCGATGAAACACGCCGCTTGTTAGAGGATGAACGGGTGCGCCGCGATATCGATGCGCCGCCACGCGAAGATGATGACGCTTAAGGCGCTGATTGTTTTTATGGTTTTGGCAGCGCCTGCCGCTGCCGCAACGTGCCGCGATATGGAATTTGAGGCCACACCCTATACGGTCTGCGAAGTTACCGCCGGCCAAGATCTGCGCATCTTTCAGGCCGACGCCCAGGGTGCCGTTTTGGGCAGTTTTGGCCGTGTGAACGGGGTTTTGCAGCCCGAGGGCAAAAAGCTGCAATTTGCGATGAATGCGGGGATGTACCATTCCGACCGTGGGCCGGTGGGGCTGTTGGTCATAGACGGGCATGAGCAACACGGCATTGTCACCTCGGCCGGGCCCGGGAATTTTGGCCTGCTGCCGAATGGTGTGTTTTGCATCCATGAGGGGCGCTTTTCCGTGGTAGAATCGCGCAGATTTAAGGCGCGGCCACCCGCCTGCCGCTATGCGACGCAATCAGGGCCGATGCTGGTGATTGATGGCGCGCTGCACCCGCGCTTTTTGCCCGATAGTGACAGCCGCTATTTCCGCAATGGCGTGGGCGTCTCTGCCGATGGCAACACAGCCTATCTGGCGATTTCGGGGCGCGCGGTAAGTTTTGACGAATTTGGCCGTTTGTTTCGTGACGGTCTGAAAACCCCCAACGCGCTGTATTTTGACGGCAAGATTAGCCGGCTTTACGCCTCCGAACTGGGCCGCGACGATTTTGGCTTTCAGATGGGGCCAATTGTGGGGCTGGTCGAGGAACAATAGCCCGACCTTGACGCGCCACCCCGCGCGCGATAGCCAATCGTTTTTTATCCATCGTTTTCCCAAGGGGGCATCATCATGGCACGCAAACGCAAAGGCCGCGCGATTTCGGGCTGGTTGGTGGTGGATAAACCTGCGGGCATCACCTCAACAACCGTGGTGAATAAGGTGAAATGGGCGTTTGACGCGCAAAAGGCAGGGCATGCCGGCACGCTAGACCCCGATGCGACAGGCGTTTTGGCGATTGCGCTGGGCGAGGCTACGAAAACCGTGCCCTTTATCACCGACGCGCTGAAATGTTACCGGTTCATGGTGCGGTTGGGCGTGTCGACCCGCACCGATGACGCCGAGGGCGCGGTGATTGAAAGCCGTGACCTCCGCCCGTCAGACGATGAAATTGCAGCGGGGCTGGTCAGGTTTCGCGGTGATATCATGCAGGTGCCGCCACAGTTTTCGGCTGTGAAGGTGGAGGGCGAGCGCGCCTATGACATCGCTCGCGGTGGCGGCGAGATGGATTTGGCCGCGCGGCCTTTGTGGGTCGAAAGCCTTGAGATGATTTCACGCCCCGATGCCGACCATGTTGAGCTGGAGATGGTCTGCGGCAAGGGCGGTTATGTGCGGTCTATCGCGCGTGATCTGGGCGAAGCGCTGGGATGTCTTGGGCATGTGCAATGGCTGCGGCGCACGTGGTCGGGGCCATTTGACGCCGCGCAGGGGATTTCGCTGGAAAAGATCGACGAGCTGGCCAAAACCGCTGCGCTGGATGAATTTTTGCTGCCGCTGGAAATTGGACTGGCCGATTTGCCAGAGCTGCCCACCACGCCTGAAGGCGCGATGCGGATGAAACATGGCAACCCCGGCATGGTTTTGGCCTCAAACGCCGAATATGGCGATGAGGCATGGGCCAGTTATATGGGCCGTGCAGTGGCCGTGGGCGTGTATATGGCGGGCGAGTTGCACCCCTCTCGGGTGTTCAACGACTGAAGCCGCAGGCAGGACCGCCCGGCGGGGCATCGAACCCCGCCATGCGGGTGGACAAGCCACGTTCAGACCCTGCACCGCGTGGATATTAACCAAGCTTGTAAATAGCGGCTGTGCTGCGCCCCGGCTTGCTGGATTTGGATCGCATTTTGTGCGATCATGTTATGGCATAAGCCCAATCGTAACAGTTACTTAACCAAATCATGGTTAATAGTATCTTATACGTTGTCGGGCAACCGTACGGGGGCTGTCGCCATGTTGGGATTACTAGGTGTTTTCGGGGCGCTTTTTGCCGGCCTTATGGCTGACGGCGTTATGACGCCCAAAGCAAACTCAGATTCTGGTGAGGGTGATACCTCTGAAGCCGAACAGGATGATCATGCCGCGGAAAGCACGGACGAACCAAGCGTAGACTTACTGGCCTTTGCAAGCAGCAGCGCAGTCCTTGAGGTGACAGATGAGGTTGAGGCGCTGGATGTGTCCAATACCGATTCAACCTATACCCCAGCGGCCCCGGCAGAAAACCTGCTGATTTCGGGCGAAAGCGGCAATGATATTTTGACCGGAGACAGCGGTGCAGACACCATTAACGGCGGGGATGGTGTCGATCTATTGGGTGGGCGCGACGGCGATGACCTGATTAGCGGCGGGGACGGCGGGGATTATATCGACGGCGGCGCCGGTGTGGATACGTTGCTGGGCGGTGCGGGCAATGATGTTGAGCAGGGCAATGACGGCGACGACCTGATGGATGGCGGCGAAGGCGATGATTTGCTTGCGGGCCATATGGATGATGATCGCCTGACGGGCGACGCGGGCGACGACACTCTGTTGGGCGGCTCTGGCGATGATACGTTAGACGGTGGCGAAGGCGCAGATTGGCTGTCTGGCGGCTATGGCAATGATGTGCTGTCGGGTGGGGCTGGTCAGGATACGTTAGACGGTGGCGCAGGCAGTGACACGCTGTGGGGAATTGACGGCCAAGATCAAAGCGATTTTCTGAATGGCGGCACCGGTGACGATGTCTTGATGATCGGCGCGGGTGACTTTGCGCATGGCGGCGAAGGTGCTGATGATTTTGTTATAGGCGACTGGATTGGTGACGGAGATGTGGCCCGCATCTCTGATTTCAACCCGAACGAAGATGACATTGTTGTCCTTTTTGACGCAGCAGCGCATCCCGACCCGCATATAGAATTGATCACCGAGGAAGGCTCGGATGACGCGACGGTGCTGTTGGATGGCATTCCGCTGGCGGTCATCGCCAATGGCGCAGGGCTGTCGGTGGATGCGCTAACGCTGATGCCGTCAAATAGCTTCTAAGCTGCCTGAAAAGCTGTAAAAACGCTGCGGTGCGCCTTTCAATACGGAATGCTTGCTCTCACAGGCCTCGGCAGTCATCCGCTTGGAATAAGTGACGTGCTCGGCACTATAGGGTTGTTGCCTTTAGCGACGCCAATTTGGACTAGTGCCTTGAAACTTTAGCCAGTTTAAGGTGCCACTAGAACGTGCCATTTTATGTATACCTATGCAGTTAAATCAGCGCATGTCCCTCGTCTGCAATCTCCACTGAAAGCGCAACCTCGCCATAATCAACCATCCATCCATCGCGTAAACTTCGAAAGCCTTCATTCCCAGACCTCAGGCCGTCGATCATAGCCGATGTACAAAGGGTGCTTTGGCTGCCCCGCCTTGGTCAAGCCCAGCTGAAACAAGGGCCGCCCCGTGCCGCGCAAGACACGTTCTACCGCCACACCTCGGTCCAGATATGACCCATGACTGCCCCAAGCACAAATCACCCGGTCAGCCCATTCTGCCGCCGTCAAAATTGCGGTATCATTTTCCATACCCACCGGATCGCTCTGCGCCCGCATGACGCGCGGATCCGTCGCGCGAAACGCAAAGATATTCACCACCCGAAACGCGCCAAACCCCAACGCCCGTGCGCGCCGCTCACAGCGCTCTACCGTGGGGTCATTCTGCACCTCTGTCGCCGTCGACGGGTTCAGCATGACAAAAGCTACTTTCTCGCCGGCCGGATCCCAAACCCGCGTCAAAGCATAGCGATAGAGCGTACAGTCCGAATATTCGGCCACACTCTCCGCATCGCCCTTGGTAAATCGCTTCACAATCATTGCCGAACTCCTTTCACCCCATCATCTATTTGAAAATATCCCGGGGAAAGGGTTTTTGCGTTTCGCAAAAACCCTTGGGGCAGCGCCCCCTTCTTACCAATCAGGCTTATGCCGCAGGCATTCCGCTAAATACGCAAAAGGCCCCGGCGTTCCCGCCGGGGCCTTTCTATTCAATCTGGTCAGATCAACCTTCGGCAGGGGCCTCAGTGATCTCGGCACCGGTTTCTTGGTCAACCATCTTCATGCCCAACCGAACCTTGCCGCGATCGTCAAAGCCCAACAGCTTTACTTTCACTTCCTGGCCTTCTTTCAGCGCCTCATTCGGGTGCTGCAAACGCTTGTTAGCGATTTGGGACACGTGGACCAAGCCGTCACGCTTACCAAAGAAGTTCACGAACGCACCGAAATCGACCAGTTTCACAACTTTACCGGTGTAAACCTTGCCTTCTTCTGGCTCGGCTACGATCGACCAGATCATGTCATAGGCTTTCTTGATGGCTTCAGCGTTGTTCGACGCGATTTTGATCACGCCGTCATCGTTGATATCAACCTTGGCGCCCGACACTTCAACGATCTCACGGATAACTTTGCCGCCCGAACCGATCACTTCACGGATCTTGTCAGTTGGTACAGTCATGGTTTCGATCTTTGGTGCATAGGCCGAGAATGCCTGCGCCGACGTCAGCGCTTTGCTCATTTCGCCCAAGATGTGCATCCGGCCGTCTTTGGCCTGCGCAAGCGCTTTTTCCATGATGGCGGGCGTGATGCCTGCGATCTTGATGTCCATCTGCAACGAAGTGATACCGTTTTCAGTACCTGCAACTTTGAAATCCATGTCGCCAAGGTGGTCTTCGTCACCCAAGATGTCCGACAGAATCGCGTATTGGCCGTCTTCGTTCAGGATCAGGCCCATTGCCACGCCGGCAACCGGTGCTTTCAACGGAACGCCTGCATCCATCATCGACAAAGAGCCACCGCAAACCGACGCCATCGAGGAAGAGCCGTTGGATTCAGTGATCTCGGACACCACGCGAATGGTGTAAGGGAAGTCGGTTGCAGCAGGCAAAACAGCCTGAAGCGCGCGCCATGCCAGCTTGCCGTGGCCAATTTCGCGGCGGCCAGGAGGGCCGAAACGACCAACTTCACCCACCGAGTAGGGAGGAAAGTTATAGTGCAGCAAGAAGTTCGATTTCGACGTGCCGGTCAGCGCGTCGATGAACTGCTCATCCTCGCCTGTGCCCAAAGTCGTGATCACCAAGCCTTGGGTTTCACCACGGGTGAACAGCGCAGACCCGTGGGTCCGTGGCAGAATACCGGTTTCCGAAACGATCGGGCGGATGGTCGTTGTGTCACGGCCATCAATCCGTGGCGCGCCACCGATGATATCGCCACGCAGAACGCCTGCTTCCAGCTTTTTGATCGCCGAACCAAGGTTGTCGTCGGCCAGATCTTCTTCGGACAACGCGCCCTTGATCGCGGCAACAGCGTTCGAGATCGCAGTTGTGCGCTCTTGCTTGTCACGGATCGCGAAAGCGGCGCGCATGTCAGTTTCACCAGCCGTTTTTACACGGGCATACAGGGCCGAGTAATCAGGGGGGGTAAAGGCAAACGGCTCTTTCGCGCAATCTTCGGCGAAATCACAGATCAGGTCGATCACTGGCTGAATGCTGTCATGCGCGAATTTCACGGCGCCCAGCATTTCAGCCTCAGACAGCTCGTAAGCTTCGGATTCAACCATCATCACGGCGTCACGGGTACCGGCAACAACCAGATCGAGCCGCTGCTCGGGGTTGTTGCGCAGAACCATCATGTCGTCGCAAGATGGGTTCAGAACGTATTCACCGTTCACAAAACCAACGCGGGCACCAGCGATTGGGCCCATGAATGGCGCGCCCGAAATTGTCAGCGCAGCCGAGGCAGCGATCATCGCCAGCACGTCAGGCTCGTTTTCAAGGTCATGCGACAGAACGGTACAAATCACCAGAACTTCGTTTTTGAAACCATCAACGAACAGCGGGCGGATCGGACGGTCGATCAGGCGCGATGTCAGTGTTTCTTTTTCCGAAGGCCGCGCTTCGCGCTTGAAAAAGCCACCCGGAACTTTACCAGCAGCGTAGTAGCGCTCTTGGTAGTGAACTGTCAGAGGAAAGAAGTCTTGGCCCGGCTTTTGCGCTTTGGCAAAGGTCACGTTGGCCATGACGCTGGTTTCGCCCAGCGTGGCGATAACCGAACCGTCTGCTTGGCGGGCCACTTTACCTGTTTCCAGAGTAAGCGTTTCACCGCCCCATTCGATCGATTTTTTCGTTACGTTAAACATTCATCGGTTCCTATATGGGGGCATCCCGGCGTTCCGGGCCCCCCGTTACATAGCGGCCCCATTGCCGCCGCCCCCTATCCTTTGCATGCGGCCGGGGGCAGGCCTCACGTCACAGATAGGCCGCCCATACATGAAAATAAGGCGTTTGGGAAGGGGTGGGGTAGAAGTCGGCTGTGCGGACTTAGTGACCATTGTGAGCAATACAGGCTTTTGGTAGGATGTTGCGAATTTACGTCAATCCATGCTGGCCACAAAAATGAATATTCTACCAATCCATATTTCACATGTTGATGGCTTTCATAGCGCCTTGGATATTGTAGCAAGAGAAAGAAGGTATCTTGCAGCAGTCAAAGCGCCGCCATTGGATAGTACGCGCCGGTTTGTTCAAGGTAACATCGACAATGACCAATCCCAATTTGTTGCCATTCATGATAGCGAAGTTGTTGGTTGGTGCGACATTCTTTCATGTTCTGACCCTCTTAGGCGGCACATTGGGGTTCTAGGCATGGGATTGCTGCCTGAGTTTCGCGGACGTGGTTTGGGAGAGCAGTTGCTATCAGAGACGATAGCCGATGCACAAAAACACAGATTTCATCGGATCGAGCTACACGTTCGGGCCTCAAATGAGCCTGCAATTCGTTTGTACAGAAAACTAGGGTTCGTTCTCGAAGGTACCCTGAAAAATGACGTATTCATAGACAATCAATTTGATAGCACACACTGCATGGCACTTTTCCCTGATTGGGGAAATTAGACCAAGTACTAAGGGCTCAAGGTGGCCCTACCCTAAAAACCAAAACGCCCGCAGCTTGCGCTACGGGCGTTCGGTATTCTAAACGCAGCTAAAACTAGCGGCGGATGCCCAAACGGGTGATCAGCGACTGGTAACGCTCTTCGCTTTTGCCTTTGGTGTAATCCAAAAGTTTGCGGCGCAGGGCAACCATCATCAACAAACCACGACGCGAGTGGTTGTCTTTCTTGTGACCTTTGAAATGCTCGGTCAGGGTCGCGATGCGCGAGGTCAGGATAGCAACCTGTACTTCGGGCGAACCTGTGTCACCTTCTTTGATAGCATATTCTTTGATCAGTTTGGCTTTCAGTTCTGGCGTAATCGACATCGTGTTCTCCATAGTTGAATGTGACGGCGCGTGCCGGGATGTCGTCCAGCAAGGCCCTTGATGCCCCAACAGCGTCGGGATCGAGCGCGTATAGGGGGATTCTGCGCAAAAGGAAAGCGGCAAGTTGCCGCCCAAAAGCGGTGCGAAAACCAGCCCGCTGTTGAATGAGCCAATGTTCAGATAATATCGACGGAATGTTAAACTTTCTGCGTATCACTTGAAATTGAACGCGCGTGATGAAGGAAAACGGATGACTTACCCCCAAACGGCCGCCAACCCCGCCAAATGGCTTTTGCTGGCGGCAGCGCTTGCTGTGCCAAACCTTGCCTTTGCCCATTCCGAGGCTGAAGAGCTGCAAGAGATCACTGCATTTTTCGCCGGTGCGCAATTGGTTGAGCCCCCGAAAATCGTTGATTGTACGCTGTCAGCCGGCACCAAAACCCGCTGCTTTTCGGTCACGGTCAAGGCCGAACCTGCGGGCTATACCCCCGGCCCGTGGTGCCCGACCAACATCGCCGATGGCGCGGAAAAGGCCGGTATCTGGCTGGATGGTGGTAAGGTTTTCGCAGCCGATGGCGCGTTCATGGAAAAGCTGGCCGATTTTTATGAAGATAAAGAGTGGAGCATTTTTGACCCCGAAACCGGCAAGATCAACGTGACCGACAGCCTTGAGGCGTGTTTGGCCGCGGCCCGCCCTGACGTAGACCCGAAATACAACAACTTCTGCGTGCAATGCCTGCCTGAATACATCGCCGACGATGTGACCCAAACCTATGTTATTCCGATTGACCCGCAGCCGCTTATCATTGGCCGTGATAACCGCATGGCGGGGTCGGGGATTGCGGCAAATGGTGTGCGGCTTGATGCGCCTGCGCCGGTTGATGCTATTCTTGGCGCGCATACCATCGCCCCGTTTGATAAGTGCGGCGGCCATGTGAACCCGCATGAGGGCTATCACTATCACGCCGTAACCGATTGTTTGGAAACGCCAGCAGGCGCGCAACCCCAGCAAATCGGTATCGCCATGGATGGGTATGCGATTTTGACCAACCTTTTGGCCGATGGTGCCGCGCCCGAGGGGCTTGACCGTTGCAATGGCCATGAAGGCGAGGGTCTGGCCTATCACTATCACGCGGGGGAGGTTGGATCGAACGCTATTCTCGGCTGCCTGAGCGCCGAATATGGCTGCCATTCGGATGATCCGACTGCCGTTTGCGATGCGTCGGTTCCACCTAAGCGGCCCTGAACACAAAAAAGGCCCCAAGCGTGCTTGGGGCCTTTTTCTACGAAACGCGGCGCTTACTTTGGTGCGCGTGCATAGCGCAAGTAAGGCAGCTTGATGTCCAGCTTGCCAAATTTCGCTTCGGCGGCTTTGTCATCCAGTGACATGGCAACAATCACGTCTTCACCCGGCATCCAGTTGGCGGGGGTGGCGATTGGCACGCCGTCGGTTGCCTGCACAGCATCAAGCGCGCGCAAGATTTCGGCAAAGTTACGGCCAACCGACATTGGATAGGTCATGGTCAGACGCACTTTTTTATCGGGCCCGATGATATAGACGCTGCGCACCGTCGCTGTGTTTGCTGGCGTGCGGTTTGCATCGGGCAGATAGAATTCGGCGGGCAGCATGTCGAACGCCTTGGAAACGGTCAGCGAGGTGTCATCGATGATCGGGAAATCGGCAGGCACACCGGCAACGGCGGCGATGTCGTTTTTCCACTTCACATGCTCTTCAACCGAATCAACGGAAACACCCATCACCTTGGTTTTGCGCTTGGCAAATTCGGGTGCCAATTGCGCCACGGCGCCAAATTCAGTCGTGCAGACCGGCGTAAAATCGCGCGGATGGCTGAAAATGATTGCATAGCTGTCACCGATCCAGTCGTGAAACTTGATCTGGCCTGCGGTGCTGTCGGCGGTAAAATCGGGGGCTACATCGTTAATCCGTACAGACATCGGCTGTCTCCTATTTGGTTGGTGTTTTATTTGACATATGTGAGCTTGCGCATCTTTGCACCCCCCTGCGACAGTATGGCCCCAAAAGAAACGGTCTTGTGTTGTGAGGCGTCGCGACTGCCCTTGCAGGTCGTCCGTTACGGTGCCAGTTTGAGCCAAAGCAAATCTCGGAGGCTACCATGCTCGATAAACGCAAATTCTATATCAACGGCCAGTGGGTTGCCCCCTCTGCGCCCCGCGACTGCGATGTGATCGACCCCTCAAACGAAGAGGTCTGTGCCGTTATTTCCTTGGGGGCCGAGGCCGACACCAATGCTGCCGTAGCGGCCGCGAAAACCGCGTTTGAAAGCTGGTCGGTGACACCGCCCGCCACCCGCCGCGCCGCGGTTGCTGGCATTTTGGCGCAGTATGAGGCGCGGGCCGAGGAAATGGCCCAAGCGATCAGCATTGAGATGGGCGCGCCGATTGATATGTCGCGCGAAGATCAAGCGCCGTGCCTGTCATGGCATCTGGAAAATTTTCTGACCGCGTTTGATGAAATGGAATGGGTTCGCCCGCTTGGCCCCCATGCCCCGGATGACCGGATCGCGATGGAGCCGATTGGTGTGGTTGGCCTAATCACGCCGTGGAATTGGCCGATGAACCAAGTCACGCTAAAGGTTATTCCCGCGCTATTGGCGGGCTGTACCTGTGTGTTGAAACCGTCCGAGGAAAGCCCTTTATCCTCAATGCTGTTTGCCGAGTTTTGCCATGATGCGGGCGTGCCTGCGGGTGTGTTCAACTTGGTTAATGGCGATGGTATGGGGGTTGGCTCGCAACTGTCTTCGCACCCCGATATTGAAATGATTTCCTTTACCGGATCGACCCGTGCTGGCCGTGCGATTTCGATCGCGGCGGCGGAAACGATGAAGCGGGTGACGTTGGAACTGGGTGGCAAAGGGGCCAACCTTATCTTCGCAGATGCCGATGAAAAGGCTGTGAAACGCGGCGTGCTAAAAATGATGTACAACTCGGGCCAGTCGTGCAATGCGCCCAGCCGGATGTTGGTCGAACGCAGCATTTATGACAAAGCGGTCGAGATTGCCGCCGAAGTGGCAAGCAACATCAAGGTTGGCCCCGCATCCGAGCCAGGCCGCCATATTGGCCCTGTGGTGAACCGCCGCCAGTGGGACCAAATCCAAGGTTATATCCAAAAAGGTATTGATGAGGGCGCGCGGTTGATTGCCGGCGGGCCGGGCCTGCCAGAGGGGATGAACAAGGGCTTTTATGTGCGCCCAACCGTTTTCGCCGATGTTGTGCCGGGGATGACGATTGAACGCGAGGAAATCTTTGGCCCTGTGCTGGCAATTATCCCGTTTGATACCGAAGAGGATGCGGTGCGGATCGCCAATGACACGCCGTATGGTTTGACGAACTATGTCCAATCGGGCGACGGCCCGCGTCGCAACCGCTTGGCCCGCCGTCTGCGGTCGGGGATGGTCGAGATGAATGGCACTTCGCGTGGCGCAGGGTCGCCGTTTGGCGGGGTAAAAGCCTCGGGTCGGGCGCGCGAAGGCGGGCATTGGGGGCTGGAAGAGTTCTTGGAAGCCAAGGCCATTTCAGGCTGGGATTCCAGTAGCTGATTAAGGGTTTGAACGCCTGAGGCAGGAGCCACTGAGGGGGGCATCGAACCCCCTTCAGTGGCGCTGACGCGTCTTATTCTGATGCGTCGGGCTTGGGTTTGTGCAGCGGTACGCAACGACCCGACGCCTGGCCTTTATAACACACCAATTCGTGTCAAGTTGACCCCCTGCCACAGGCTTTACTAGGCAAGAGGTGCCCCTCTTTTCTTTGTGTGCAGGTAAGGTTCGCAATTCTTTTGCGTCGGCTTGTTCCGGCTGTCGCTTCGCGCAAGAATGGGTGTTAGGGGGCGGGGCGTTCGCATAGCCGCTCAATTGAAAACGATATCCATTCGAAAAGGGGCCGGTATGGCATATGTCTCAGCGGGGTTTCTGGGTAGCAATACACCTGAAATCCAGATCAGGCGTGATTTGCACCGTTATCCGGAAACGGCTTTTCAAGAATATCGCACGGCGTCGCGCATTGCCGAGACGCTGGACGCTTTGGGTTATGCGGTGCGGGTTGGGGCGCAGGTGATGCGCGCGGCATCCGTGGTTAACCCGCCCTTGGCTGATGACGCGCAGGCCGCAGTTGCAGGTGCGCGGCGAAATGGCGGCGTGGGGCGCTGGATGGACCAAATGCAAGGCGGGTTAACGGCTGTTGTGGCCGAAAAACGCTTTGGGCCGGGGCCGGTTTTGGCGTTTCGGTTTGATATGGACGCGCTGACGCTGCAGGAAACGCAGGCCGAAAACCATCTGCCCCGCAATGAGGGTTTTGCATCACAAGACCCGCAGCGGATGCACGGTTGCGGCCATGATGGGCATGTGGCCATTGGCCTGACCTTGGCGCAATCGCTGGCGAACTTGTCGGGGCTGTCCGGCACGCTGCGGCTGATCTTTCAACCTGCCGAGGAGGGTGGGCGCGGGGCAGTGCCGATCATTGATGCGGGCGTTTTGGATGACGTGGATTTCCTGTTCGTGGCCCATTTGGGGTGCTTTCTGGGGTCGGGCCGACTGGCTGCCAATGCCTCGGGGTTTTTGCATTCTACCAAGCTGCGGGTAGGGTTTCACGGCACGGCCTCTCATGCGGCGATGGCGCCACAACTGGGGTGCAATGCGCTGCTGGCGGGGGCGGCGGCTGCGCTGAACCTGCATGCCATTTCGCGCGTGGCTGGCGAAGAGACCTTTGTCAACGTGGGCAAAATGACTGCGGGCACCACGTTCAACATTATCGCAGATCAGAGTGAGCTGCTGTTAGAGGTGCGGGCCGAAACAGCCAATGGGCATCGCTATATGTTGGACCGAGCCGAGGCAGTGATCGCTGGGGCGGCGCAAATCCATGGGGTGACGCATCAGATGGAGATTGTGGCGCAGTTGAACGGGAATGAGAACCACGCCGATGCCTTGGCGATTGTTGACCGCGCAGCCCGTAGCCTGCCCGATCTTGAGGTGCTGGAAAGCTGGCCGATTGGTGGCGGTGATGATGCGTCAAAAATGATCGCCCGCGTGCATCAACGCGGCGGCATTGGCGCGTATTTCATCATCGGGTCCGATATAACCGCCGCGCACCACGCACAAAGCTTTGATTTTGATGAGGCGTCTTTGGCCACAGGGCGGCAGGTATTTGAGGCGATTGCTGTGCAGGTGTTGGGCAAGGCCTAGGGCCTACCAAACCACCGGATGGGTTTGTCCTGTTTGCACCTGCACCAACCCCTGCGGCGCGTGGGCCGAGGGTGCGACGAGGTTCCAGCGCCAAGGCGAGCATGTCAGCGTGGCAAAGGCCAGCCGTTCCGGAAAGCCAGCGGCCCAGCGGGGGTGAAAGCTGGGCTCAAACATCCAATCGACGGCCTTGCCCGCCGCATAAAGCGCCTGCATCTCGGCATTCAGCGCCTCGGCGGGGCGGGCGGTCATCAGGCCTGCGATTTCATAAGATACGGTCGCGGTAACCTTGCCTTGATGCACCAAAACCCAGCCGCCTTGCATATCGGCGCAGGTGTTGACGGCCAGTGCCATTGCCGCATCGGACGACCCAACACACCATATATTGTGTTTATCATGCGCCATAGAGCAACACAGCGCGGTATCAGGGTCGCGCGGGCCACAGCCCAGCCAAAACATTTTAGAAACAGCGCCTGTGCCACTAAAACGGTCGATAATTGCAAATTTGGTGATATTGCGGGCGGCGTCGCGTTGCACGGCGCCATCAATCACCGGCAATTCATCGGTAATAAAATCATCGGTCCAATGGAATGGGCGCAACAGGGCCGCCTGCATTGTTTCGCGGCCATTTTCTGCGGGAATGGTAAAATCTTGGGCACTAAGGCTGCGCCCGATGTTCACCGTTTCCCGCGCCCAGTTTGGCCAGTCTATTTTCGGAATATCCAGCAGGTAGCGATCACCTTGGCTGGCACAAAGACCGTCAGCCCAAACCTCGGAAATCGTCAGTTTTGCGACATCCGACAGCAAGACCACATCGGCAAAACGCCCCGGTGTCAGGGATCCGACCCAAGGCGTCAATCGCATATGCCGCGCGGGGTTTATTGTGACCAGTTGGATGGCAATTTCGGGCGCAAGCCCTGCATCAATCGCCATGCGCACGTTGCGATCTGTGGCTCCATCGGCCAGCACATCCGAGGCAGGCCGGTCATCGGTTGCCAGCGCCACCTGCGACCAATCCTTTAACCCGCGTTCCAGCAGGCCTGCAATAATTTCGGGGCCGGTATGGATGCGGATTTCAACGAAAAGGCCAGCTTGCAGCTTGTCAAAGGCTTCTTCGGCGGTCCATGCCTCGTGGTCGGATGCAATCCCCGAGGCGGCAAAGGCGTTGATGCCGGGCAGGTCACGGATGCCTGCGGCGTGCCCCTCCACAACCGCGCGGGCGTTCCAAGTAGCTGCAATCATTGACCACAGCCGCGTATGCGCAGGGTTGTCGCGGTCGCGCACGGCGGGCCAATCCATCACCTCATCTAGCCCTGCACACATCAGGCTTTCGGTCAGGAAACGGGTCTGATCCACGCCGTCCAGATGCGCGCCATGCTCCCAAGCGGTGGGCGGCACAGCCGAGCCGGGCAGGGGAAAGATTTTGAGCGGAGACCCCGCTTTGCGCGCGGCCAACCAGAAATCAAGCGTGTGGTCGGGCACCACGTTTGAGAACTCATGGCTCGCCTCGCAGGTCCAAGTATTGCCATGCGGAATAACCATCGCCGCCTCATACTCGGGGGTGATGTGGCTGCTTTCGATATGCTTATGCACCTCACCAAAACCGGGAACGGCGGCACATTCGGGGCGGTCTTCAACGCGCAAAGCGGTGCCTGCAAAGCTGCCGCGCGGGCCGACAAAGGCAATGCGCCCTTGGGAGATGGCGATCTCAACATCCTCGCGCCACAGCGCAGTGTTGGTATCCAGCAACCGCCCGACCCGCAGCAAAACGTCTGCTGGGGTGCGGCCCAAGGCAACGTCGATCAGGTCGCGCCGAATATCGGTTTCAGTCTCGGCGGTGATCATGGTGCAACCCAGCCGTTTGCAGTTTTCTGCAGAATTGGCGTGGCAAAACCACCTTCAACAGGGCAGGGGCCAACGCGGGCTTGCCAGCTAGTGCCTTGCAGCATCGCTGCGCCTATCACAACGGGCGTGGTTTGCACCAACTCCAACAGCCCTAACACCGCCGCAATGGACGTGCCTGTGGATAGCACATCATCCACCACTGCCACGCGCCCCGCCAGCAAGGGCTGCATCCGTGGGTCAAGGTACAGGCGTTTGCCCGACGCGGGCGAGGTGATCGACGCCATATCGACTGACAGAGCGTCATCATACCAAAACTTGCGCGAATTGCCCAAGGGCAGCATCCGCGTATGGCCCAACCTGCGCGCAACAGCCTCGGCCAAAGGCAGGCCGAGCGTGGGGACGCCGATGATAACATCGGGATTGAAGGGCGCGATTTTGGCGGCCAGATCATCGGCAAGCGCGTCCAGCACGGCAAAGCTGGCTTGGTTTAAAATCAGGCTGGCCACGCCGCGCCCATCCGCCAGCGTGCGGATGGGCAGCAAGATGGTACGGCCCTGAAACGGCACCGCATAGGTTTTCTGATCCGGCTGAACGCCGGGTTTCAGATCATCATGCAAAGCCTGCCAAACCGTCAGGGTCATGTACCCAGCCCTTGCAACAACACCGCACGCAGGGCAGGGGCATCTAGCCCCATCGCAACCTTAATGCGGTGCGGGCCTTCGATCAGCGCGCCCGATTCAATATCAACGGCCAAGCCGCGTTCAATGATGCGGAAATGCCGTGGGTTTTGGGCCAACAGCGGCACGCAAGGGTCATGCAGCGGGCGGCTTTCGGCGCCATCGGTTGCGGTGAAATAGGCCTCGATCAGCTCCGCCGCCGCAATCGCTGGGGTGTGGCCAGTGGCGTGCAGTGCTGTGATATAGGCGGCATCGGCGCGCAATTGGCGGGTAGCATCCAGCGGGATCAGCGTAAAATCAAGTCCCGCCGCAAGCACGATGGCGGCGGCGTGGGGGTCGTGGGCGATGTTAAACTCGGCCTTTGGGCCAACGTTGCCGGGTTCATCCACAGCACCGCCCATCGCAATCACACGGCGGATGCGGGCGGCGGCGGCGGGCGCGCGTTGCAGCAGCAGTGCAAGATTGGTCAGCGGGCCAAGACAGTGTAGATCAATGCTCTGCGGCGGGTGCGCCTCTAAAATCGCCTGTATCGCGCCCACAGCATCATGGCTGCGCGGGGCTGTGGTGGGTTCGGGAAACTCGACCCCGCCCAAGCCGTCATTGCCGTGAATGCCGGTTTCGGGGCGGGCCTCACGCCCCAAGGGGGCGGCGGCGCCTGCGTGAACCGGCGTATCAACCCCCGCCAAAGCACAGATGCGGCCTGCATTGCGGGTGGTGACCGACAGGCCGATATTGCCCGCAACCGTGGTGATCGCCGCCACATCGATACCGTCATGGCCCAAGGCATAAAGGATGGCGATGGCGTCATCAATGCCGGGGTCGGTATCAATGATAACGATGTTTACATGGGCGGGTGTGGTCATTTGGGGGCGGCCTTTTGGTCAGGAATGGAGGTCGATTTCAACGATCTTGGCTTTGAAACGGTGGGCGATTTGCAGCGCGTCGGCAAGCGCTTTTGCAGTGTCCAGCGTGGTTACATGGCGGTCTTGCATCAGCCACTTACCGGCAACCATCGTGGCGCGGACATCGCTGGGCAGGGTCGCATAGGTCAGCATCGAATAGATGTCATAGATCGGGTGCAGGCGCGGATCAGCCAGCGAAATGCGGATCAGGTCGGCCTGTTTACCAACCTCAACCGAGCCGGTTTTATCCGCCAGACCCAATGTTGCAGCACCTTCGATCGTTGCCATGCGGATGACATCCACGCAGGGCAACATCCCACGCGACCGCCCCGCGATTTTTTGAAACATCGTGGCGGGGGCAAGCTGCGAAAACACATCCAGCGTGTTGCCCGACATCGGGCCGTCGGTGGCGATGCCAACTTTTACCCCGCGCGCGCGCAGGGCGGTGATAGGGGCAATCCCGCGCCCCGCCTTACCGTTGGAGCGCGGGTTATAGGCCACATGCGCCCCGCATGCGGCAAACAGGTCCATATCGGCCTCAGTCGGGTACATCATATGGGCAGCTATCAGTGCGGATGTTAGCAGTCCTGCGCGATCGGCAACTTCAACGGTGCTGCACCCGTGGGTGTCTTGCGCCCATTTCAGCTCGGGTTCGGTCTCGGCTAAGTGCATTTGCACGGGCAAGCCATGGGCGGCGGCCCATTCGGCCACGCGGGTCATGGTGGGCAAGCCGGTGGAATACGGCGCATGGGGTGCCGCCGAGGCGGTGATGCGAGGGTGGTTTTTATAGGTGTCTGCCAGCGCATCAAGACGAGCAAAGCCCTCATCCGGCGTTGCGTGGTCGGGGGCGGCGAAATTGGCCAAGGTTTGGCCGACAACCCCGCGCAGACCCGATGCATCCAGCACGGCGCCGATGCGATCCTCAAAATAATACATATCGGCGACGGTTGTCACACCGCCACGGATCAGTTCTAGCGCGGCCAAACGCGCGCCAACCTCGACCACCTCGGCGGTTACCAATGCGCGTTCCAGCGGCAGGATATAGCGAAACAGGCGGTCATCTACATCTTCACCCAGCCCGCGAAACAAGGTCATCGGCATATGGCAATGCGGGTTGACCATGCCGGGCATCAGCAGGTCGCCGCCCATATCCTGCACATCACCCGCAGGGGGATCACCTGCGCCAAGGGCGATGATGCGGTCGCCTTCAACCTGCACCCAGCCCTGCTCAATCTCGGTCAGGGTTGGGTCCATCGTCAGGATGCGGGCATTGGCGAGTATTGCCATTATGGTTCACGCGGCAGCAGGCAGCATTCGGCGGGTTGCGGCACCAGCACAGCCGCATCGCCGCTGGCATAGGGCTGGGTCAGCGGGCCATTGGCGACCAACTGGCCTGCGGGCGTGTCGCAATGGTACTGATAGGCGCGGCCAATATAGGTACGCAGACCCAGCGTGCAGGCAATGCCTTGGCCGCCCGCCGCCACCTGCAAACCATCGGCGCGGGTGGCAAACAGGAAATCCTTGGCGGGCACGGTGAACTGGCTTTTCGGCAGATCAATCGTGCCGCCGCCTTTAATCTCGGCGCGCACGGCATCGCCTGCCTCGGCCATCACACGCATTTCGATCATGTTTTCAAAGCCGACAAAATTCGCAACAAAGGCATTTGCGGGTTTGGAATACAGCACCTCGGGGCGGTCAAGCTGCATGATGCGGCCTGCGTTCATAATTGCCACGCGGTCAGAAATGGAAAACGCTTCCTCTTGGTCATGCGTCACATAAAGGGCGGTGGTGCCATTGGCCTGCTGCAAACGCCGAATTTCGACGCGCATATCGACGCGCAGCTTGGCATCAAGGTTCGACAGCGGCTCATCAAACATCAACAGCGGCGGGTCGATGACCAAAGCCCGCGCAAGGGCCACCCGCTGCCGCTGGCCACCTGACAGGTTGGCAGGGTGTCGGTCTGCCAGCTCGCCCAATCCCACACGGTCAATCATCGCGTTGACGCGGCGGGCGCGGTCAGCGCCCGAGACGCCGCGCTGTTTCAGGCCAAAACCCACGTTGTCGCGCACAGTCAGGTGCGGAAACAGCGCATAGGTTTGAAACACCAACCCGATATTGCGGGCATGTGCGGGCAGTTTGGTCAGATCGCGGTCGCCCAATTTAATCGTCCCCGAGGTGGGTTCCAAGAACCCCGCAACCAGCCGCAAGGTCGTGGTTTTACCGCAGCCCGAAGAGCCGAGGAGCGAGACCAGCTCACCCTCACCAATATCCAAAGACAGGTTTTCCAGCACCTTGGTCGTGCCATAATGCGCCGTAATGTTTTGAAGCGTAAGCGATTGGGTCATTTTGTTAAAAACGTCAGTCCTAGAGTTTTTTCAACCACAGCCATCACCGCCACTGTCACGCCCATAAGCAGGACGGACACGGCAGCAATCGTTGGGTCGAAAAACTGTTCCATATGGGCCAAAAGTTGGATCGGCAGCGTCGATACCCCCGGCCCGGTGAGAAAGATTGAGATAGACACATCATTCAGCGAGGTGATGAACGCAAGAATAAACCCGGCGATAATGCCCGCGCGGATGTTGGGCAGAACGACGATTAGAAACGCCTTCCATCGCGGGCAGCCCAATGACACCGCCGCTTCCTCAATCGAGAAATCGAACCCGTTCAGCGAGGCGCCCACCACCCGCACGCAATAGGGCAGCACAAGCAGCGCGTGTCCAATCAGCAAAGCGGCCATGATCGGCAGGCCCCAACCGGTGGCGAGTGAGCGCATGAGCGAAAAGCCCAGCACGATTTCAGGGATCAGAATAGGCAGCACAAAGACATTGCCCAGAAAGGCGGGCAACTCCACACGGTAGCGCGCCATCGCATAGGCGGCGGGAATCCCGATCAGCATCGACAGCGCTGTGCCGCCAATGGCGAGTATAAAAGACGTGCCCATCGTGCGGGTAAAGGCCTGTATCTCAAACGCATTTTGAAACCATGACAGCGTCAGCCCTTGGGGCGGAAAGGTCAGGAACGGCGTGTCAGACAGGGCCGCACCAAGGATAACGATCAGAGGCCCCAGCAAGAATAAAAACGTCAGCACGGTAAAGGCGATCAGGGCGGGGTGGGTTTTGCGTTTCATAATGCTACCCGGCTACCGGATTAAGGCGGCGTGCGAGTTTGGACATTGCCAAAACGGTTGCCAGCGTCACCACCACCATCACGGCGGCAATGGTGGACGCACCCAGCCAATCAAACGTCACCATCGCGCGCTGATACAGGAACGTGCCCATCATCATCTGGCGTTCGCCCCCCAACAGTTGCGGCGTGGCATAGGATGTAAAAGACCCCGTAAACACCAAGACCGCCCCTACAATCAGCCCCGGCACGGCCATTGGCAGCACCACTTGCCGAAACGCGGCGGCAGGCGTGGCACCAAGCGATGCAGCGGCATCGGTCAGGTCTTGGGGGATGCCCTCAAGCACGCCGACCAGCGTTAAAATCATCAGCGGCACGAAGAGATAGACCATCGCCACGATCACCGAACCTTGGGTATACAGCATCGAAAGCGGTTCAGAAATCACACCCGCCCAGATCAAAAAGCTGTTCAATATGCCGTTCTTGCCCAAGATCACCAGCCACGCAAACGACCGCACGACAACGCCTGTCAGCAATGGAAACACGGCAGCGATAATTAGAATGCTTTTCAGCCGTGACGGCGTGCGCGCAACAACCCACGCCACGACAAAGCCAATGCCAACCGACAGGATTGTGGTGATCAACGCCACCTCCATCGTGCGCCACAGCACCGTCATCCGAAAACGAGAATTGAAAAACGCGGCATAGGCCGCCACTGGCCCCTTTGGGTCACCAAATGTCAGCGCCAGTGTAGATAGAACCGGCAGGCCAAGGAACAAAAAGACCATCAAGGTGGCCGGCAAGGCAAGCGCCCAAGCATAGAAACGATGTGTCACGGAGTTTCCTTAAATCGTGTCATGGGGGCAGGTGACGGCCCCCATGGTTTTGGTCAGATCAGCCGCCGAACAGCTCATTCCAACGGTCGATCCAGTCCGACTTGACCGTGTTCATTTTGGCGTAATCCATCCGGCTCAGCTTGGCGATGGCATCGGCACCATACGTCCATGTTGTTGCCTGCTCGGGTGTCAGATCGACGCTGGTGTTCACCGGCGCATCAACGCCTTGTTCGCCATTGATCTGCTGCACCTCTTTGGACAGAATGAAGTCGATGAATTTATAGGCCATATCAACATGTTCGGCCCCGACCGGAATGTTGACCGTGTTCACCGTTGCAATATCGCCATCTGAAAGTTGCGCCCATTCCATCGTTGGCACAGCCGCTTTCAGCGAGGTGAAAGAGAAATCCTGCGCGATCGCGACCGAGGCCTCGCCCGTGGAAATCAGGTTCACCATTTCCGAACCGGTGTTGTAGTTTTTCACCGAATTCGGGGCCAAAGCGGCCACGGCCTCAAACGCTTTGTCGGCGTCTTCGTAGGCATCTACGCCAGCATGTTTGCCCGCTTGCACCACGACCATCGGGCCTGCGGTGGTGGTGATGCCGGGCAGGGTGACTTGTTTCGCCAGATCTTCGCGCCACAGATCGCCCCAAGATGTGATCGGGGCAACCTTGGCGGCGTCATACACAACACCAACGCGGCCAACGGTATAGGCGGGGCCGAAACCACCCTGCGGGTCTTGGGCCATGTCATACAGGCTGCCGATATTGGTCAGGCGAGAGCGGTCGATTTTCTGGAACGTCCCTGCCTCGATCCCCAGCTGCGAAAAGCTGTCGGACAGGTAGATCACATCAACGCCTGTGCTGCCACGTGCCTGCAACTTGCCCAATCGGTCAGCGTTATTGCCGGTTTCAAAAATAACCTCGCAGCCGCAAATTTTTTGAAAGGGTTCAACGATATTGGCTTGCAGTTTTTCGCCATTATACCCCCACC
Source organism: Pseudorhodobacter sp. W20_MBD10_FR17 (assembly GCF_052119765.1). NCBI lineage: Bacteria > Pseudomonadati > Pseudomonadota > Alphaproteobacteria > Rhodobacterales > Paracoccaceae > Pseudorhodobacter > Pseudorhodobacter sp. W20_MBD10_FR17. Next base: position 45,501 of record NZ_JBGQOQ010000007.1, read on the forward strand.
ATGAAATAGTGAATGTTTCGGCCTGTGCAGCGGTTGAGACCAAAGAGATCAGTACGGCGGTCGTCGAAAGCAGCGATTTCATGAAGCAGTCCTTTTTTCAGCAGGGGGTTTCGTGCAGAGGTTTCGGGGCGATTGCAGCAATGCGCGCCGCGTTATGGCCCCACGTTAGTCTTGCGCATTTGGCTTTGGCAAGGCGTTGGCTGTTTTAACTTTGGCATAGGGAAACGGATTGGCACCTGCATTTGGTAACTGCTGAAATTTGCAACGCCTCTACAACCCACGCGATCATGGTGGGCAAAAAAGAGGATGGATGCGAAGGGCGCGCAGCGTTACGTTGCCCGAAAGCCGGGTTATGAAAGGAGGCCGAAGATGATGCTGAATTCGCTTCGGCTGCCTGCGGTGTCGGCCCTGACGTTGCAAGATCAGGTTTGCGAGGTGCTAAGTGCCGCGATCGCGCAGGGGCTGATTGACGGCCACGCGCCGCTGCCATCCTGCCGCGTTTTGGCGCAGCATTTTGCAGTGTCAAAGAATACGGTCGCCTCGGCCTATTTAACCATGATCGACAGCGGTTTGGTGATTGCCAAAAACCGCAGCGGCTATTTCGTAGATCCAAAGGCGGCCGAGGTTTTGGCCGATAGGCGGGCGCCGCAAACTGGCCTGCGCCGCCCGTTTCCCTTGGCCGATAAGTTGCGGCTGGGTGGCCAATTCGCATCGGATTACCGCAAGGTTCAGCATCCGGTTGATTGGGGTCGTTATCCATTCCCCTTTGTTTACAATCAGATCGACCCAAAGCTGTTCCCGATTCGCCAATGGCGCGATTGCATGCGCCAGACCTTGAACCTGAAGAAACTGGCCGATTGGAGTGGGGATTCCGGTGGCGCCGACAGCCCCGAACTGGTGCGCCGTATTCAGCAACGCCTGCTGTCATATCGCGGGCTTCAGGCCGAAGCGGATGAAATTCTGGTGACCTCTGGCGCGCAGAATGCGATTTACCTGATGGCAATGTTGTTCGGGCAAGGCGGGCAAACCGTGGCTGTCGAAGATCCGGGTTATCCCGAGGCCCGCAATGCCTTTGCCATGGCGGGGGCGCGGGTTGTCGCCGTGCCGGTTGATGATAACGGTTTGCGCGTAGGCGACATACCAGACGGGTGCAGTCTTGTTTACACCACGCCCAGCCACCAGTTTCCGACAACGGTGACGATGTCAGACGCACGGCGCTTGGCGTTGCTGGATATGGCCGCGCGTAAAGGCTTTGTTATTTGCGAAGATGATTACGAGGCCGAGATGAACTTTGTCCGCACCCGTGGCCAACCGATGCGCGCCCAAGATCAGTCGGGGCTGGTGGTGTATATTGGCAGCTTGTCCAAGGCGCTCGCCCCCGGTTTGCGGCTGGGGTATCTGGTCGCGCATCCCGATATTATCCGCGAGGCAAAGGCGATGCGCCGCGTGATTTTGCGCCACCCGCCGACATTGCTGCAAGATACGATGGCGCTGTTTCTAACGCTTGGGCATCAAGATGCGCATCTGCAACGCTTGCATCGGCGGTACAAGGCGCGTTGGCAAGAAATGCAGCGGGCCTTGGCGTTGCACCTGCCGGGGTTGCGGATACAGGTTTCGCAAGGCGGCACATCAGTCTGGATTGTCGGGCCTGCGGGGCTGGATACCGCTGTTCTGGCATCGGGGTTGCGGGCGGATGGGGTGCTGATTGATGAGGGGTCGGTCTTCTTTGCTAACCCTGCTGCGGGTCGGAATGTGTTTCGCTTGGGCTTTGCCGCAGTACCGCTAAAGGCGATTGAACCGGGGGTCTGCATCATTGCCGCGCATATCGCCCAGCTTATGGGCATAGTGAAGACGGGCCCTTAACGAAACATTGCCTGTCCCTTCGTTTTACTAAAACTGTCCCTTACAAAGTCTGATTGGTTTTTCCATCCTCGGCGCAACGGAACAGGCACGCTGTGCCGAGTGCGAAGGGGTCTGACAATTGACTATTGCCGAAGCTGTGACCGATTGGTCGACCGAAGGAATTGTTGCCAGGCGCGACACATATTACGCGGCCTCGCAACGCGCCTTTGTGCCCTATGCCAAGCCGTTGATTTTAAAGCGCGGCCAAGGGCAATATGTCTGGGATGAGTTGGACAACCGCCTGACCGATCTGTTGGGCATGAACCTGTGCATCAGCGTCGGCCATGCGCATCCGGCAGTCGTGGCGGCTGTGCAGACTCAGGTCGCACAACTTACCCATTGCACCACCATGTTCTATCACCCTGTCCCTGCTCATCTGGCCGAAGAACTGGCCGCGACGATGCCCAAAGGCCATGACTGGGTGGTGCATTTCACCAATTCAGGCGCCGAGGCGATTGACTTGGCGATCATGATGGCGCGGGCGCATACGGGCAACCAAGATATCGTGGCACTGCGCAACTCGTACCACGGGGCGACCTACGGCGCGCAGGCGGTCACGGGTGTGCACGGCTTTCGCCATAACATTGGTCAGTTGTCCAACATCACCTTTGCCGCCGATCCCAACCAATATCGCGGGATTTTCGGGGCCGGCACCCAACCGTATTTGGATGATCTGGACCGCACGATCAGCTATACCACCTCAGGCCATTTGGCAGGGATGCTGATTGAATCCGTGCAGGGCTATGGCGGCATTGTCCCGATGCCCGAAGGCTATATGAAAGGCGCGTTTGAACGGGTGCGCAACGCTGGCGGCTTGGCCATCATCGATGAGGTGCAATCGGGTTTTGGCAAAACCGGCGAAAGCCTGTGGTGCTTTGAGCAGCACGATGTCGTGCCCGATATTATGGTTATCGCCAAAGGCATGGGCAACGGCATCCCTATCGGCGCGGTCGTGGCCAAGCGCGAGATTGCCGAGGCGATGGCGGGCAAGTTCATATTCCACACTTACGGTGCCAATCCGGTTGCCTGTGCTGCGGCGCGGGCCGTGTTGCAGGTGATTAAAGATGAGGATCTGATGGCCAATGTGCAGCGCGTTGGTGCGCGGTTGCATCAGGGGCTGTTGGTGCTGAAAGACCGCTTTCCGATTATCGGCGACGTGCGCGGCCTTGGGTTTATGCAGGCGATTGAGCTGGTGAAAAACCAAACCACCAAAGAGCCAGCCCCCGAGGAAACCGCGTTTGTGTTTGAACGCACGCGTGAACATGGCTTGGTTCTATCTAAATCCGGCACGTTCAAAAACGTGCTGCGGATGGTGCCGCCGCTGTGTTTGTCGATTGACGATATTCCGCATGTCCTGACGGCTTTGGAAAAAAGCTTTGAGGATTTGGAAAGGCAACAGGCCCGCGTGGCCTGAGTGTCGCCAAGGGTGAACTGGCCGCAAGAGCCGAGGCATCTTTGCAAAAGACGATCCAATAGAAACGAAGAACAGGGGTACAGAATGACATTTATGAAATCCAAGCTAATGGCGATGCTATTTGCCATCATGGCGATGTTTACGGGCATTGCCGCACATGCGCAGGACCAATCCACTTGGGATGCGATCAAAGAACGCGGCAGCCTGCGGGTTGGCGTCACCCAAGCGCCGCCATGGTTTTACAAAGACCCGCTGGGTACGGAATGGACCGGCGTTGGCGCAAAGATCGGCCAAGAAATGGCCAAGACTCTGGGCGTGACCTTTGAACCGGTCGAGGTCACTTGGGCCACTGCGATTGCGGCGCTGCAAGCCAATAAAATCGACATCCAGTTTGTGCTGGACGCCACACCCGAGCGCGCGTTGGCGGTTGATTTCCCATCACAGCCTTTGCTGTATTACGCGCTGGCCGTTTTGGCTGATGATGACTTGCAGATCACCAACTGGGAAGATCTGAACAAAGAAGGCATGAAAATCTCGGTTTCCAAAGGGACGACGATGGAAGCCTATATCACCGAAAACCTGCCGAACGCCGAAATCCTTAGCTTTCCTGATAACGCCGCAGCGCTGGCCGCATTCCAATCTGGCCGCGTGAATGCAGTGTGTCTGTTCCATCCGCCGCTGATCACCATGCGCAAAAACGTTGGACGCGGGCAGATTGTTATTCCAAAGCCAGTCCGCCAAACCGCATCTTCGGCTGCGGTGCGTATGGAAAGCGACAAGCGGTTCCGTGATTGGGTGAACACCACGATCAGCTATTACTATGAAACCGGCCAAACCCAGAAAATGTTTGAGGATTTCCTGATCTCCTTTGACGTCGATCCCAAAACCGTTCCGGCCATTCGCCGCGAAGACTGGTAAAAACCTTGCCGACACGGGGCCAGTGCTTTCGTGTCGGCACATTTTAGGGATAGGGCGTGCTGATGGGTTATGATTGGGATTTTTCGGCTGTCTTTCGTGATTTTGATCTGCTGCTTTTGGGCTTGGTCAATACGCTAAAGGTGACCGGTCTTGCGTTGGTTTTTGGTGTGCCGCTAGGGCTTTTTCTGGCGATGCTGCGGCTTTATGGCAATGGGGCGGTGCGGTTTCCGGTGGCGTTCGTCATCGAGTTTTTGCGCTCGACCCCGCCGATTGCCCAGCTTTTCTGGTTTTTCTTTGCGCTGCCCCTACTGCTGGGCATCGAGATTGACCCGTTTGAGGCCTGCGTTATTACCTTTTCGCTGCAATCCTCGGCCTTTTTCGCCGAGGTGTTTCGCGGGGGCATCGTGTCCATTGATAAGGGCCAGTGGGAGGCCTCGAAAGCGTTGGGCATGAACCGTAACGCCCAGCTTGCCCGTATCATCCTGCCACAAGCGGTAAAGCGGATGATCCCGGCGTTTTTGGAACGCGCGATTGAGTTGATGAAAACCACAACGCTGGTTGGCACGATTTCCTATGCCGATTTGCTGTATCAGGCCAACGCGATTGCCGAACAAACCTATCGCACGATCGAGGTGCTGACCGTGGCCGCTGCGATGTATTTCGTGGTGATCCTGATCTGCTCAATGGGCGTGCGCCGCCTTGAACATCACCTGGCCCGCACGGGCGAGATTACAAAAGGCTGATATCAGACATGCAATATCAATGGGATTTCTCGGCGATTTGGACATATAGGTCGCTGCTATGGGCGGGCGTGCAAAACACGGTGATGCTTGCCGTTCTTTGCTTGGTGCTGGGGATGAGCTTTGGGCTGTTTGTCGGCGCCGCGCGCTATTCCAGCAAGCCGTTGTGGAACTATCCGGCCACGGCCTTTGTCGAGGTGTTTCGCAATACTCCCGTGCTGGTGCAGATCGTTTGGTTCTACTTTGCCTTTCCGATCATTTCGCCGATTGATATCAGCTCGTTTACCGCCGCGACCTTGGCGCTGGTGCTGAATACAACCGCCTTTTCGGCCGAGATTTTTCGCGCGGGCATCCAGTCTATCGCCAAAGGCCAGTGGGAGGCAGGGCGCGCGCTGGGCATGACCTATTCCGAGCAAATGCGGCGCGTGATCTTACCGCAAGCCATTCGCAGGATGATCCCCGCCTTTACCAACCGCGGCGTAGAGCTGTTTAAAATGACCTCGCTTGCGTCTGTTATTGCCTATGGCGAGTTGATGCATCAGTCGAAATCTATCGCCTCGATCGCGTTCAATCCGATTGAAATGTATACGGCCGCCGCCATCATCTACTTTATCCTGATCGCCCCGCTGGCCATTCTGGTGCGTCGCTTGGAGACGAAAATCAATGTTTGAGGAAAACGGAATGACCGAAGTGCTGGAGATCAGAAACCTGTGCAAATCCTTTGGCGATTTGGAGGTGTTGAAAAACATCAACCTGACCATCACCAAAGGCAGCACTGTGGCCATTCTGGGGGCGTCCGGTTCGGGAAAATCGACAATGCTGCGCTGTGTGAATTTCATGGAAACCCCAAGCTCGGGCCAGATTTTCCTGCAAGGCGAAATGGTTGGCACGGGTACGCCGGATGCGATGAAATATGCCGAGGCCGATCTGTCCAAGCTGCGGGCACGGGTTGGCATGGTGTTTCAGCATTTCAACCTGTTTCCGCATATGACGGTTAAGCAAAACGTCATGGAGGGGCCGCGCACCGTTTTGAAATGCGACAAGGCAGAATGCGCGCGCCGTGCCGAGAAATATTTGGATAAGGTCGGTCTGGGGTGGAAATCGGACGCCTTTCCCTCGCAGCTTTCCGGCGGGCAGCAGCAGCGCGTGGCCATCGCCCGTGCTTTGGCGATGGAGCCAGAGATTATGCTGTTTGATGAGGCGACCTCGGCGCTAGACCCCGAGTTGGTGGGCGAAGTGTTGGAAACGATCAAGGCGCTGGCCGATGAAGGCATGACCATGCTGATCGTGACCCACGAGTTGGGCTTTGCCTATACCGTTGCCGACCGCGTTGTGTTTCTGTCGCAGGGTCGTATCCTAGAGCAAGGCGATCCAGAGGCGGTGTTGATCAACCCCAAAGAAGAAGCCACCAAGAACTTTTTGCGCGGGCATGGATCTTTTCGTTTGCCCGAACCCAATCTGGACTGACTGTCCAACTGAAAGAGACATCAAGATGAATACCGGCACCAAGAAAACCACCCATGACGCCGAAGATGACGTGCGCAACCGCGATATCAAAATCTATGTGAACGGCAAGATTGTACACCGCGATGATGCCAAAGTGTCGGTCTATGACGCGGGCTTTATGCTGGGCGATGGGATGTGGGAAGGCATGCGGCTGTACAACGGCACATGGGCGTTTTTCGACGAGCATATGGACCGGCTTTATGACAGCTGCAAAGCGGTGTCTTTGGATATCGGGATGACGCGCGCGGAAATGGCGGCGGCGCTGGCCGAAACGGCGGCCGCGAATGGCATGACCACCGATGCGCATTGCCGTTTGATGGTGACGCGCGGGATAAAGTATAAGCCGTTTCAGCACCCTGCCTTGTCGCGCTCTGGCCCAACGGTCGTTATTCTGATCGAACATTCCAAGCCATCGCAAGACGTGCAGAAAAAGGGCATCCGCCTTGCCGCTGTGCCACAGGTGCGCGGCCTGCCACACAGCCAAGACGCCAAATTCAATTCGCATTCCAAGCTGAATTGCATCATCGCTTGCCTGCAAGCCGAGGCTGCGGGTGCGGATGAAGGCCTGATGCTTGACCCGCATGGCTTTGTCAGCACGACCAACGCGTGCAACTTTTTCATCGTCCGCAAGGGGCAGGTTTGGACCAGCACGGGTGATTACTGCATGAACGGCGTAACGCGGCAAAAGGTGATCGACCTGTGCCGTGCCAATGGCATCCCTGTGTTTGAGAAAAACTTCTCACTGTATGAGGCATATAGCGCCGACGAGGCTTTCCTTACGGGCACCTTTGGCGCGCAAACGCCAGTGGCCTCGATTGACGGGCGGCCGATTGGCGATGGCACGATGGGGCCGATGACGCTGCGGTTGCGCGGGCTGTACAAAGACCTTGTGTCGTCTGTGACCAAGTGACAGCCAGCGTCATTGTTATTGGCGGCGGTATGGTTGGTATTTCAACCGCGATCTGGCTGCAAAGGCTGGGTCGCCGCGTCACGCTGATTGATCGCGGCGATACGCAAGGGCGGGCGAGCTATGGCAATGCTGGCGTGCTGGCGGCGGCCTCGGTCGTGCCGGTCACGGTGCCCGGCATGTGGCGCAAGGCCCCGCGAATGGCGCTGGACCGCAATCAGCCCTTGTTCCTGAAATGGCCTTACATGCCGCGGTTTTTGCCGTTTGGGGTGCAGTACCTTGCGCATTGTAACGCGCGTGATGCTGCACTTACGGCGGCGGGCTTACAGCCCATTCTGGCCAATGCGTTGCAAGATCACCAAACCCTTGCCGCCGGAACCGTGGCGGCGCAGCGCATAAGCCCCACCGATTTCAAGGTGATCTATCAGGGCCGCGCGGGGTTTGAAAAAGACGCCTTTGGCTGGGGGCTGCGGCGTGACAATGGCTATGCGTGGGACGAGTTGACCGCGATAGAGCTGCAGCACAGCGAGCCCAGCCTTGCCCCTGATCTGGGCTTTGCGGCGGCGGTGCCCAACCACGGGCGTATCAACGACCCCGGTGCTTATATCCAAGAATTGAACGACCATTTCCGCACTTCTGGCGGCGCGGTGATCAACGGCGAGGTTGACGCTTTGATCCGTGATGGCGCGCGGGTTGTGGGCGTTTCCATTAAGGGCCAAGCGTTGCACGCCGAGGCCGTGGCAATTACCGCAGGCGCGTGGTCGGCGCTGCTGACGCGGGAATTGGGCCTGCGCATTCCGCTGGAAAGCGAGCGCGGTTATCATATCGAATTCTGGGGGGCAAATATCATGCCCAACGCGCCGTGCTTGATCACGCGCGACAAATTCATCCTGACGCCGATGGAAGGCCGTCTGCGTGCTGCGGGTATTGTGGAATTTGGCGGGCTGAAAAATCCGCCATCGAAAGCGCCGTTCGATTTGCTGCGCCGCAATGTGCTGCGCGCCTTGCCCGGCCTGACATGGACGCATGAAACCACATGGATGGGGCACAGGCCTGCTACGGCAAACTCTTTGCCGTTGATCAGCGCGGTTCGGGGTGTTGCGGGCGTGTACCTTGGGTTTGGGCATCAGCATGTTGGCCTGACGGGTGGTCCGCGCACTGGCCAGTTGCTGGCCCAGCTGATCACGGGGGCCAGCCCAAACATCGATATGCAACCCTATGCGCTACAGTAAAGGCCCCGCATGACTGTATCCCTAACCCCGGACGAAACCGCGCTGTTGCATGGCGAAGGCACCGGCGCGCAGGCCTTTGCTATGGAGGTGCTGACCGCCTATGCGGGGGCCGTGGGTGCAAAATCATTGATCCCGATCAGCAATGCGCATGTGGATGGTTGCCTCTACCACGGGCAATCCAGCCAAGACTTTGTGGATGCGTTGCTGGCAGGGCAGGGCCGTGTTGCGGTGCCGACGACGCTGAACGTGGGCAGCATGGACCTGATCCACCCCGAGATTATGGCGATGCCGCCCGCCGCGCAATCGGCGCCCACCCGCCTGATGCGCACGCATGTCGATTTGGGCTGCCTGCCCACCTTTAGTTGCGCGCCGTATCAAAGCTTGTTTCGTCCCAAGTTCGGCGATCAGATTGCATGGGGCGAAAGCAATGCGATTGTGTTTGCTAATTCTGTGATCGGCGCGCGGACCAATCGCTATGGTGATTTCATTGATCTGTGCTGCGCCATTGCGGGGCGCGCGCCGGCCTATGGCTTGCATCTTGATGAAAACCGGCGCGGGCAAATCCATTTTGAGCTGCAAGGTTGTGCGGCACCCTTGGACCCGACGGATGATCTGTTTGTTGCGGTCGGGTTAATCCTTGGGCAAGTCAGCGATGATCTGGTGCCTGTGATAGAGGGCCTGCCGCCGCCGCGTGACGAAGACCAGCTAAAGGCGCTGGGGGCGGTTGCGGCCTCAAGTGGCGCGGTGGGGCTTTTTCACGCAGTGGGCATCACCCCCGAGGCCCCCGATCTGGCCACCGTCTTTGCTGAGCAGCCGCCGTTGAAACGGGTAGCGATTACCGAGGCCGACCTGCGCGCAGCCCTTGGCCAGCTGTCTACAGTACCCACGCGCACGCCGATCACGGCGGTTTGTCTTGGCACGCCGCATTTCTCATTGGCGGAATGGCGGCGGGCGCTGGCCTTGCTGCGCGACCATACCCCGCGCAAGGGCATCCCGATCTACATCAACACCGCTCGCGAAACGCTGGCCATTTTGCAGGCCGAAGGCGCATTGGATGGCACCGAGGATTTCGGCCTTATTCCCGTGGTCGATACCTGCACCTATATCACCGCGATTATCCAGCGGATGAATGGCGTGGTAATGACTAACTCCGGCAAATGGGCGCATTATGCCCCCGGCAATATCGGCGTAGACGTGGCTTTTGCCGAGCTTGCCGATTGCATCGCCTCGGCCGCGTGCGGGCGCGTGACACGGGGGACTGCATGAAAATTTCAGGCCATTATCTGGTGAAAGGCACGGCAGAGGGCATCGCACTTGTGCTGTCTGAACCGCTTAGCTTTTGGGGTGGGGTCGACGCAGAAACCGGCCAGGTCATTGATCATTCGCACCCAGCGCTGGGCCAGAATGTTGCGGGCCGCATATTGGTTATGCCATGCGGGCGGGGGTCTTCGTCCGCCTCGTCGGTTTTGCTTGAGGCGATCCGCCTTGGCACAGCGCCAAGGGCGATTATACTGGAACGTCCCGACCCTATTCTAACTGTCGGCGCGCTGCTGGCGATTAAGCTTTATGGCATCTGCTGCCCGATCCTTGTCACTGACACGCGTGGCATAGCGCAAAGCGCGCAGGTGTCTTTGGTCTAGCTGCGTGGCCGTTCGGCAGACTCTCGCCGTGCAGGGCAATCTTCAGCATTGCAAACACGGCAGGTGCGCCCGACGATGCTGATCTTATCTGTTGGCGCGTGGTCCTCGGCCAAGGAGGCCTGCGGAATGATGAGCATATGCGACTGCAGCAACAGGTTATCGCCTAGGCCCGTCGTGTCGGTTGGGGTGGCGATTGTATAGGTCAGCATTGTCCCGCTTTCGCGCCCGCTTTGCCGCAAAAGCCTGCGGATGGGCCGCAGTGGCTGGGTGGGTGCCTGAAACAGCGGCAACATCGTGCAAGCCCCAGAATGGCGCGGCATGGAAAAGCCTTTGACCTGTTTTTTCAGGATCAAAGTGCCCGAAGCATCCGATATAAACAGCCCGACAGGGGTTGGCAGCATATCCTCTGGCACAGATGCAATCCGGCGCAGCGTGGTTGCCAGATCTGCCCCGAAGTCACGCGCAATGGCGATCGGGTCCAAGCCGCAGCGCCGCACAGACACCTTCAATGCCGCCAAAGGGATTTTGACGGCGTCCCTAGCATAGGTGACCAGATGGGGTGCAACCAGCGCGCGTGCGGCGGGGGATTTTAGCCGCGCAGATGTGCCCATAACCCCCTCGATGGCCGACATGTCGCCGGTTTCCAACGTCGGAAAGTGATGCGCATGCTCATCCAAAAACTGCTCGACCTCTTCGGTCGGAAGGGCGGCACCTGCTGCCGCACCGGCGTTTATGCTCAGATAATCCACCAAAGTTTGCGCACCGCGTGACAGCCGGGCACTGTCTTCGATGATGTTGCGTTGAAAGCGCTGGCGCCATGCGGGTTCCAGCTTTGGGTCATCCTCCAGAATGCTTGCGCTGGTCCTTATCGCGGTGACGGTTGATAAAAGTTCGTGCAGCGCATCGGCAAGCTGACTGTCATTGGCCAACCTGTCATTTAGCGTTTCGGTCAGTTGCTCTAGCTTTTGCACCCGCGTATGGCGTGCCGCCAACAGGCGCGCCCATGCCGGAAACCGGCCCGAAAATACCTCGGATGCGTCATAAATACCTTTCAGTCCAGGCTCGCTTATCTGTGCGTCGCGCAGGGTGTCGGTCAGGCGCGCATCGGTGCCTTCGGCCAGTGCAGATTGATCAACCCCAAGCGCCGCTGCGATATCGGCGAACAGTTTTCCGCCGATTCTGCGGCGGTTGTGTTCGATTTGATTAAAATAAGAAGCCGAGATTCCAACCTGTTTCGCAAGTTCAGCCTGCTTTATGCCCAGCCTTAGGCGGTGTTCGCGTATCGACGTGCCTGAAAGCTGCTTTTGCAAACCTTAATTCCCCCGCAAGATCAAAGCTCTATTTAACATGTTGTAAATTTATTCGCAAACTTTGCAAGTGCAGCGCAAAAATCTTCGCTAGATTTTTGTTGCGTGCAAGGTAGTTGTTGCGAAATTTTCTTTTATCGGTGGATACTGGTGCTACGCAGAAGTGCGTGTGGAAGTCGCATCGGGAGGGATGTTTCCACAAAAAACGAAAAGGGAGGATACTATGTCAAATAGCAGATTCACGCGTCGCGGGCTTCTGAAGACAAGTGCAGTGGGCACCGCCGGTTTGGCTATGCCGATGTTTTTCACGTCGCAAGCCAACGCTTTCACCAACGAGCCAACTGGCAGCACTGTCACACTAGGTTTCAACGTTCCACAGTCTGGCCCATACGCCGATGAAGGTGCGGATGAGCTGCGCGCATTCCAACTTGCTGTTGAGCACCTGAACGGCGAAGGCGATGGCGGCATGCTGTCTACTTTCTCGTCCAAGACGCTGGATGGCACGGGGATTTTGGGCAAAAAGGTTCAGTTTGTAACCGGCGATACACAGACCAAATCGGATGCGGCACGGGCATCTGCACAGTCGATGATCCAAAAAGATGGCGCTGTGATGATCTCGGGCGGCTCGTCTTCGGGCGTGGCTGTGGCTGTTCAGGCGCTGTGCCAAGAGGCTGGCGTTATCTTCATGGCGGGTCTGACCCACTCGAACGACACCACCGGCAAAGACAAAAAGGCCAATGGCTTCCGCCATTTCTTTAACGCCTATATGTCGGCTGCTGCTTTGGCGCCCGTTCTTGCGCAGCTTTATGGCAATGACCGCAAGGTTTACAGCCTTACCGCTGACTATACTTGGGGCTGGACACAGCAAGAGTCGATCAAGGCTGCGACCGAGGCGATGGGTTGGACCACGATCAATGACGTGCGCACCCCGCTGGCCGCGACCGACTTCAGCTCGTATATCGCGCCTGTCTTGAACTCTGGTGCAGATGTTTTGGTGCTGAACCATTACGGCGGAAACATGGTTAACTCGTTGACCAACGCTGTACAGTTCGGCCTGCGTGACAAGCAAGTAAACGGCAAAAACTTTGAAATCGTTGTGCCGCTTTACTCGGAGTTGATGGCCAAAGGGGCTGGCAAGAATATTGCTGGTATCGTTGGCTCGCAGAACTGGGACTGGAAGCTAGAGAACGAAAAAGGCGCCCGTTACATCGGCACCAACGCGTTCGTTCAATCCTTCGGTGCCAAGTACGGCTTCCCACCATCGCAGGCCGCTCAGACCTGCTATGCGCAGACGCTGCTTTACGCTGATGCGGTTAACCGTGGCAAATCGTTCAACCCATGCTCGGTTGTCGAGGCGCTGGAAGGCTTTGAGTTTGACGGTCTGGGCAACGGCCCAACGCTGTATCGCAAAGACGATCACCAGTGCTTTAAAGACGTTGTTGTTGTGCGCGGCAAAGAGAATCCAGAGAACGAGTTTGATCTGGTGGAAATTGTCGAAGTCACACCAGCAGAAAAGGTCACTTACGCACCGGATAACGCCATGTTCGCCGGTGGCGATCTGGGCGCTTGCAACCCGGGCGCATAAGCGACGAGATGCCACAATGGGCCGGTTGCGTGCATGTCACGCAGCCGGCTTTGGCCCAACTGTTCCAGCGTCACGCTGGCGCAATTGCTTTGGGCACCCTCCATAAAAATAATATCTCAGGGTGGAGACGATGGACGCAATTATTCTGCAAACCCTTAACGGTCTGGATAAAGGGTCGGCCTACGCGCTGATCGCTTTGGGCCTTACGCTGATTTTTGGCACGCTTGGTGTCGTCAACTTTGCGCATGGCGCGCTGTTTATGCTGGGAGCGTTTTGCGCGGTGACCGTGTCAAAACTGTTCCAACTGTCGCACAAAGCGGCCGAAGCAACCGGCGTTGATTTCATGGGCCAGCCCAAGTTCGAAGACGTGCTTTACGTCAAAGAATGGTTCGGCAATGACATGGGGGCGTGGCTGATTGATTGGTCGGTGCCGCTGTCTATCATCTTTGCGATCCCGATTATGATCGCCATCGGGTTCATCATGGAACGCGGTCTGATCAAGCATTTTTACAAGCGTCCACATGCTGACCAGATCCTTGTGACCTTTGGTCTTGCGATCGTGTTGCAAGAGGTGGTCAAGTATTTCTACGGTGCCAACCCCATTCCGACCCCGTCGCCCGAGGCGTTTCGCGGTTCGTTCGATTTTGGCGTAATGATGGGCTTTGACCCGAATGTGATCATCTATCCCTACTGGCGTATGGTCTATTTTGCGTTTTCTCTGACTCTGGTCGGCGGCGTGTTTGCCTTTTTGCAGTTCACCACCTTTGGCATGGTTGTGCGCGCAGGTATGGCCGACCGTGAAACCGTAGGTCTGCTGGGCATTAACATCGACAAACGTTTTACCATCATGTTCGGCATTGCGGCGGCGGTCGCAGGCCTTGCGGGGGTTATGTATACGCCGATCAATTCGCCCAACTATCATATGGGCATGGATTTTCTGGTGCTAAGCTTTGTTGTGGTTGTTGTCGGCGGCATGGGTTCGCTGCCCGGCGCGGTTCTGGCAGGGTTCATGCTGGGTATTTTGGAAAGCTTCGCCTCGTTGAACGAGGTTAAAGATATCATTCCCGGCATCGACCAAATCATCATCTATGTTGTTGCAATCATCATCTTGCTGACCCGGCCGCGTGGCCTGATGGGACGCAAGGGCGTGATGGAGGAATAATCAATGCTAGGACTTAACCGCAAAGATTTTGGTTTGTTGCTGCTGGTGGCAGCGCTTGCCTTGCTCGCCCCGTTTATCCTGAACCCGTTTCCCACCGCCAGTGGCCTGTCGCAGTTCAACGCGGGCTATCCCGATTTGATGCAACGCTTTGTGATCTTTGGCATCTTTGCCATCGGGTTTAACATTCTGTTTGGCCTGACCGGCTATCTGTCCTTTGGCCATGCTGCTTTCCTAGGTGTGGGCAGTTATTCGGCGGTCTGGATGTTCAAATTGCTGAGTATGAACGTGCTGCCGGCTTTGTTCTTGTCGGTTGTGATTGCGGGGTTGTTTGCGCTGCTGATCGGCTTTGTGTCACTGCGGCGCTCGGGGATTTACTTTTCGATCCTCACGCTGGCCTTTGCGCAGATGTCGTTCAACCTTGCCTATTCGGTGTTGACGCCAATCACCAATGGAGAAACCGGCCTGCAATTGGCGCTGGATGACCCGCGTATTCTGGATGCGGCCAACACGGCAGGGTCGGTGCCCGTCACCAGCCTGTTCGGTTTGGAAATGCGTTCGGCCTTTACGCTCGATCTGGCGGGGTGGAGCTTTACCTTTAGTGTTGGCTACTACCTCTGCGCGCTTTTCTTGTTGGTGGCGTTCTACATTTCGGTGCGCCTGTTCCGCTCGCCCTTTGGCATGATGCTGCGGGCGATCAAAACCAACCAGCAGCGGGTAAACTATACCGGCCTGAACAGCCGCCCCTATACGCTGGCCGCTTTTGTGATTTCGGGCATGTATGCCGGTTTGGCCGGTGGTTTGCTGGCCTGCATGGACCCGCTGGCCGGTGCCGACCGGATGCAATGGACAGCCTCGGGTGAGGTGGTTCTGATGACCATTCTAGGCGGCGCAGGCACCCTGATCGGGCCAGTTCTTGGCGCAGGATTCATCAAGTATTTTGAGAATATCTTCTCGAAAATAAACGATACCATCCTGCATCAATGGTTCTCTTTCCTGCCGGATTGGATGGAAAACCTGCTGGTCAACATCTTTTACCCCTTCGTCGGTAAAGGGTGGAGCCTGACGCTTGGCATCCTCTTCATGCTGGTGGTGATCTTTCTGCCGGGTGGCTTGGTGCAAGGCGGCCAGAAAATCGCGAAGAAACTGGGTTTTGGCAAGAAAGCCAAACCTGACACGCCAGCCGAATAAAGGAGCAGCACATGGGTATTCTGAACGTACAAAATGTGAATAAGCGGTTCGGCGGGCTTAAAGCGCTGAGCGATGTAAACCTCGATGTACAGGAAAACACAGTCCACGCCGTGATCGGGCCAAACGGTGCCGGCAAATCAACCTTGCTGAATTGTTTGGTCGGCAAGCTGATCCCTGATACTGGCACGGTCACCTTTCAGGGCAAATCGGTCTTGGGTAAAAAACCTTTTGAGATTAACCAGATGGGCATCAGTCGCGTGTTTCAGACGCCGGAAATCTTTAGTGATTTGTCGGTGCTGGAAAACGTGATGATCCCGTGCTTTGCGCGGCGCGATGGGTCGTTCAAGGTGAATGCCTTGGTGAACATGATGGCGCAGCGCGATATGGTTGAAAAGGCCGAGCAAATGCTGATCGATCTGCACATGATCGACAAGCGCAACATGCACGCGGCCTCGATGTCGCGCGGCGACAAACGGCGGTTGGAAATGGCTATGTGTTTGGTGCAACAGCCACGGCTTTTGCTGTTGGATGAGCCCACCGCCGGCATGGCTCGCGCTGATACCAACAACACCATTGATCTGCTAAAACAGATCAAGGCCGAACGTGACATCACTATGGTGATCATCGAACATGACATGCATGTGGTGTTTTCGCTGTCTGACCGGATTACCGTTTTGGCCCAAGGTACGCCTTTGGTCGAAGACATTCCGGAAAACATCAAAGGCCACCCCAAGGTCAAAGAAGCCTACCTTGGCGAAGCAGCGTAGGGCTTGGCAAAGCAGCATAGGGAGCATCAGCTATGATTGAACGTCCGGATTTTTCGGCAAACCGTAACCACGCCGAAACCGCGCCCGCCTATCTGTCGGTTTGGGATATCCAGGCCTATTATGGCGAGAGCTATATTGTGCAAGGCGTCAGCTTTAATGTGCACGAAGGTGAGATTTTGGCGCTGTTGGGCCGAAACGGCGCAGGCAAAACCTCTACCCTGCGCACAATTGCGCGGTTGGATAACCCGCAGCTGACGCATGGCGAAATCTGGCTAGATCATAAGCCCCTGCATAAGATGAAAAGCTATGAGGCTGCGATTGCTGGCGTGGGTTTGGTGCCCGAAGATCGTCGCATCATTCCGGGCCTGACGGTTGAAGAAAACCTTAAACTGGCCCAGATCACCAAACCCGTTGGCTGGAGCATTGAGCGTTTATATGAGTTGTTCCCCCGTTTGGGTGAACGGCGCACCCAAGACGGCGTGACCCTTTCAGGCGGCGAGCAGCAAATGCTGGCCATCGCGCGCGCATTGGCCCGCGACATCAAACTCTTGTTGCTTGATGAACCTTATGAGGGCCTTGCCCCTGTGATCGTGGATGAGATTGAAAAGACACTGCGACTGATCAAAGCTCAGGGCATCACCACCATTTTGGTCGAACAAAACGCCGTCAGGGCGCTTGCGCTGGCTGACCGTGCGATCATTCTTGATACTGGAACCGTTGTCTTTGACGGCAGCGCCTCGGAAGTTCTGGAAAACAAGGCGCTGCGCGAAGAGTATCTTGCGATTTAAGGCACGCCAATGGCGGTTGTTTCGCCTGACTTGAAAAGAAGCCTGCGCGTTTTGGATAATGCGCAGGCGTTTTATTGTGCCTGCACGGCGGCTTAGACGATAAAAATCGATGTATGGGCTTAGGCAGCCCACATCCATTGCAGCAGCCACAAACTTCCCATGCCGACGCTAATCGCCCAAATCACACCCAGCCGCCAGCCCGCCAACAGTGCGGCCAAGGCGGCCATCATGCGCAACGGGTCCAACTGTCCCCCCGCCGCCGCTGGCCATAAAATCATCGGGGTCACCAATGCGGGCAGCACCGCCACCCCAACATAGCGCAAATGCACCAGTAACCATTCGGGCAGTTGGCGCCCGCCCAACAGCCCCAAAAACGAAAACCGGATCAAATAGGTGCCCACGCCCAACACCAGCGTCACCAGCCAAAAGGTGCCGTTATCAATCATCCCGACACCTTTGCCTGCAACTGCTTTTCTCGTAGCTGGCGCTTTTGCCAAAACTCCACCTGCGCGCCGGCCAGCATCGCCAAAATTGCCGCCACAATCAGCCCGAAATTCCAAGGCAACCACGCAAATCCGATCGCGGCAAATATTGAGACACCAGCAGCCACGATATAAGGCAGGCTGCGCAGCATCGGCGCAAACAGCGCGATAAAGCAAATCGGCACGGCAAAATCAGGCGACAAAGATGCCGGTATGGCCTTGCCCAACAGCGCCCCCAAAAACGTGCAAATATACCAAGGAATGCACACGATCGTGATGCAGCCGAAATAATAGCTCACCTTTTCACTCAGCGGCATTTCGGGTTTCGCCTCAAACGTTTGCACCGAAACCGCATAAACCTGATCCACCATCACATAGGCCATCAACGCCCGCAGTCGCAGGGACGCCTTGCCCAAATGCGGCACCAAAGCTGCCGAATACATCGCCATCCGCATGTTCACCGCCAAGGATGCCAGCAGCACCACAAACACCGGCGCGCCCTCTTGCAGCAGGCTTAGGGCAGTAAATTGCGCCGATCCGGCAATCACAATGGCCGACATCGCAACCACCTGCAAAAGATCCAAGCCCGCATCGGTGGCAACCATGCCAAATAGCGCCGAAAACGGCACCACGATCACAATAAACGGGCTACAATCGCGCAAGCCCTGCCAAAACGCACGGCGGTTCCAGTCAATTTTCAAAATGTGGTCCTAATGTATCAGCCTTACACAGGCGTTCGGGCTTGCACCAAAGGCTACCAGACCTCAACATGCCCCCAGCCTGCAACCCAAAATCCGCCAACCGCTACGAAAGGCCCAGACATGACCCGCCAAACCATCCTTATCACGGGCGCAGGCTCGGGCATCGGCCGCGCCACCGCACAGGCCTTTCTTGCCGCAGGCTGGCGCGTGGGCCTTATCGGTCGCCGCCCAGACCCGCTGACACAAACGGCAAATGGTCACGAAGGCGCCCTCATCCTGCCGTGCGATGTCACCAACCCCGAACAGGTAGATGCCGCTTTTGCAACCGCAGCCAAAACTTGGGGCCAGATCGGTGCGCTTTTCAACAACGCAGGCACCGCACTTCCCGCGACCCTGATCGACGAAATCAGTGTCAAAGACTGGCTCCACCTCTCAAATGTCAACATCACAGGCATGTTCCTCTGCGCCCGCGCTGCCTTTCGCCATATGCGTGCGCAAACCCCGATGGGTGGGCGGATCATCAACAACGGCTCAATTTCGGCCTCAGTCCCGCGCCCTGGCTCGGCGCCCTATACGATGTCCAAACATGCCGTCACCGGCCTCACGCGCACGTTGTCGCTTGATGGCCGTCCGTTCAACATCGCCTGCGGTCAAATCGATATCGGCAACGCCCTCACCGAAATGGCCACCCCGATGACCAAAGGCGTCCCTCAAGCCAACGGTGCAACCGCCGCAGAGCCTGTGATGGACGTCAAGCACATCGCCACATCCGTCCTGCACATGGCAAACCTGCCGCTAGACGCAAACGTCCAGTTCATGACAGTGATGGCCACCGCCATGCCCTTTATCGGACGCGGCTAATTCCGCTTTCTGTTCGGTATAAATATCCTCAGGGGGTGAATTTTCCGTTAGGAAAAGAGGGGGCAGAATGCCCCCTAACCCTGCCCCTTAAACAACAATCTCGCACAGTGCGCCACGCCGCCCAATCACCTGCGCCGCCATCTTCGCGCCCGCCCGAACCGAGGCTGCAACATCGCCCCCCGCCAACCACGCGCTTAGGAAACCGGCATTAAAGCTGTCACCCGCAGCGGTCGTATCCACAATCTGGCCCACAACTTCGGGCGCATGGGTGTCGTAAACATCGCCCTCGCGCGTCAACATTTCATCGCCGCCGTTTTTCACAATCACCAGCCCTGCACCAACCTCGGCATAACGGTCGGCGGTGGCCTTTACATCGGCATCGCCAAAGAAGGTGGCTTCATCTTCATGCGAGGGCAAAACGATATCCGACAGCGCGGCAGCTTCCATCACCACACGGCACATCGTCGCCTCATCCGTCCACAGCCGCGGCCGCAGGTTCGGGTCAAACACCACCCGCGCCCCCGCCGCCCGTGCTGCCGCCATCGCGGCATAAAGGTTCTCGCGCCCCGCACCTTCCAAAATCGCCAGCGTGATCCCCGACAGATACACAACGCCTGCATCGGCCAAACCCGCCGTCAGCCCTGCCGTATCCTCGGCCAGCAACCGCGCTGCCGACTGCCCGCGCCAATAGGCAAAGCTGCGCTCGCCGTCCTTCAACTCGATCAAATACAGGCCAACCGTCCGCCCCGGCACCCGCGCAATGTGGCGCGTGCCAACACCGGCATCCGCGAAAAACTGCACCATCCGCTCAGATACGGCGTCTTGGCCAACGGCCGTCAAATACTCGACCGCCCAAGCCTTTGGCAGCGCGCGGCGCAAATACCACGCCGTGTTTAGCGTATCACCGGCAAAGCCCATCCGGTAATCGCCCGCAGCCGCTGCCGGTGCAAACTCTACCATTGCCTCGCCAATACAGGTGATCTGGCGGTTTTGGGGAACAACAACTGTCATTTAAGGCCCTTTGCTTGGCTCATGCAAAATTGCAAAATTACATCACGCGAACAGGTCAGCGCAACGCCAAACCCTTCCGCAAATTCATCAAACGCGGCTTGATAGCCTGCATTTACCGCTGTCAGAACCGGAATTCCAGCCGCCAGCGCTTGTCCGATCACAGGGCGAAACCCGCGCCCCTCAGCCTCTTGGCGGCCAAATTTGTTGACGATTAACAGATCGGGCAGCGCACTCTGCCCGATTTCTAGCGCACGCTCAACCATTCCCACCGCTTGCGCCAATCCTGCAGGGTCTAACCGGCATCCTGTCGCTAAACTGCCAAGACTCTGGCTAATCCGGATCACTTCGGCCCCTGTCAACACATGCAAATCCATGTGGCAGCGCCGCGCGGGGTCAAATTCCTCATTCACCTGCACAACGCCCGCCACGGACAGGCCCGCGCGGCGCAGCTCTGCTGCGACCTCGGCCAAAACCAGATCGGCTTGGCCGCGCTCTCCACCTGTCACATACCCCAGCATCGCGCCCCTCTTGCAACTGCTGGCACTGGCATACAAGATGATGCCAGCCGATGAAAGCATCCTATGACACCCGATTTCCCAATCCTTCCCAATCCAACCGACCCGCGCCTGACCCGCGCGATTACCGGCACCGACCAAACCGGCGCCGAAGTGACCCTTTCGGTGGTCGAGGAACGCCCGCTGACCATCTACCTCAATTCCCAAGAAATCGTCACGGCGATGACCATCGGCGACTATCCAGAATATCTTGCCCTTGGTTTCTTGCGCAATCAAGGCATGCTGCGCAGCGATGATGTCGTGACGGGCATTGAGTATGATGACGAGCTTGAGGTCGTCGTTGTCCGTACCCAGCGCCAAACCAGCTATGAGGAAAAGGTCAAAAAGAAAACCCGCACCTCGGGCTGTGCAGTCGGCACCGTTTTCGGCGATATGATGGAGGGGCTAGAGGGCCTGACCCTGCCGCAAACCCCGGTCCGCACCTCATGGCTTTATGCGTTAGCGCATCAGATTAATACTGTGCCGTCCTTGTACCTTGAGGCTGGCGCGATTCACGGCACCACGTTGTGCATGGGTGATAAGCCACTTGTGTATATGGAGGACGTGGGCCGCCATAACGCGGTTGATAAGATCAGCGGTTTTATGTTCCAGCATGGCATCGAGGCGCAGGATAAAATCCTCTATACCACAGGCCGTCTGACCTCGGAAATGGTGATTAAAACCGCGCTGATGGGTATTCCCGTGCTCGCCTCGCGTTCCGGCTTTACTGCTTGGGGAGTAGAGATCGCGCGGCAAGTCGGCCTGACCCTGATCGGCAGAATGCGCGGTCAACGTTTTGTCTGCCTGTCGGGCGAAGACCGTTTGATCCGTGACGCCGACCTTTCGCAGCCAGACGAAGACCGAAAACACCGCCGCAAAGGCAGTCAGGATGACTGACAATTTCACCGCCCCTTTCCCACACGCAGCCTCCGCGCTGAAAAATTTGCAGGCGAACTGTGGCCAAGCCCAAGGATGGAAATTCGCTTATGCCTAACCTTCCCGGCGTCATCTTGCCCGGCGTCATCTTGGCAGGCGGTCGCGCGACTCGCATGGGCGGCGGCGATAAAGGGCTGCGCGTGGTCGCAGGTAAGAGGTTGATCGACCATGTGATTACGCGCCTGTCCGCCCAATGCAGCCCCCTTGCCATTAACGCCAACGGCGACCCCGCGCGGCTGATGGAATTTGGCCTGCCGATCTTGGCTGACAGTCTGCCAGATCATCCCGGCCCTTTGGCAGGCGTGCTTGCAGGCCTTGATTGGGCGGCCGGCTTTGGCGCGTCGGCTATCATCACTGCCGCCGCTGATACGCCATTTTTCCCAGAAAATCTGGCCGCGCAGCTTGTCGCCAATGCTGGCCCCACCGGCCTCTGCCTTGCCGCCAGCGCCGATCCTTCGGACAAGATGCAGCGCCAGCCTACCTTTGGCCTTTGGCCCACCGCTTTGCGCCATGATCTGCGCGCGGCGTTGCAAGGCGGCTTGCGCAAAATCGTGTTGTGGACCGATAGCCACAACGCAGGCAGCGCCGAATTTGCCAGCCAGCCGTTTGATCCCTTCTTCAACATCAACACCCCCGAGGATATTGTCGCGGCGGAAATCTTGATGGGGCGGGCATGAAACTCTACGGCGTTACGGGCTATAAAAACGCAGGCAAAACCGGGCTGATGGTGCGCTTGGTTACCGAAATCACGGCACGCGGCTTTACCGTTTCCACCATCAAACACGCCCATCACGCCACCGATATCGATCACGAGGGGCGCGACAGCTATCGCCACCGTCAGGCGGGCGCGGGGCAGGTTCTCGTATCGTCGCCCGTCCGCTGGGCTTTGATGACCGAGTTGCGCGATGCGCCAGAGCCATCTTTGGATGACCTGCTTATGCGCCTTAACCCCGTCGATCTCGTTCTGATCGAAGGCTACAAATTGGCACCCCACCCGAAAGTAGAGGCTCACCGGTTTGAAACTGGTCGCCCTTTGCTGGCCCCCCAAAACCCGACCATCCGCGCTGTGGCCTCAAACGCCACGCCGGATGTGACCTGCCCGATTTTCCATCTCGACGACACTGCCGCCATTGCCGACTTTATCGTGTCCGGGGTCGGGTTATGACCTTCGACCAAGTCATCGTTCTCGATTGGTCCGCCGCAGGCACCCCCAAACTGGGCAAAGATTCCATCTGGATTGGCCACGCAACCGCCGCAGGTGTTACTGCCGAAAACATCGCCACCCGCAGGCGGGCCGAAACCCGCCTTGCCACCCTGATCGACGCAGCACTTTCCGTAAATCACCGCCTTTTGCTTGCTGCCGATTTCGCTTTTGGCGCGCCCAAGGGTTTTACCCAAACCCTTACCGGCCAACCCAATGCCCTCGCGCTTTGGGATTGGCTTGCGACCCGCATCACCGACACCGACAAAAACGCCACCAATTACCGTACTATCGCAGCGGAAATGAACGCGCAGTTTGCGGGCCATGGCCCGTTCTGGGGTAATGGCCAGAAATATGAGACCCCCGGTCTGCCACGGACCAAACCCGCGCACCCACTAGGGTTGGCCGAACACCGCACCGCCGAGCAAGTGGGGCACGAGGGCGGCCTTAGGCCCAAGACGCTGTGGCAACTCGCGGGGGCAGGGGCGGTTGGCGCGCAATCCCTTACGGGCATCCCGATGCTGCACCGCCTGCGCGCCCGCCATGCGGATAAAACCGCCATCTGGCCGCTGGAACCGACCGAGGCCGCCGCGGTGGTCATCGCCGAGGCCTATCTTTCGCTTTTGGGTGATGAGGTCCGTGCGGCCACCGCCCAAGGCATGATCCAAGACGAAGCCCAAACGCGGCTTCATGCCCAAGCCTTTCTAACCCTTGCTAAAAACGGTAACCTCGCAGTGCTCATGGCCCCCGATCATCCTGCCGAAACGCTGCTGGCTGAGGGCTGGTATTTGGGCGCAGGGCAGGCGGCCACCGTGCGGGCAGGCCTGCATACCCTTACCCCACCGCGCCTGCGCAACGACTGTTTCGCCATGCCCCAAGGTGTCGCGTGGACCCAAGTGGATGACGCGTTGGATCGCCTCCGCGCCACCCTTCACCCCGTCACGCAGATTGAGGCGACCCCGCTTGCCGCAGCCCTTGGGCGTGTCCTTGCTGCCGATGTCACTGCGCAACGCGCCAACCCGCCCCACGCCAATTCTGCCGTTGATGGCTATGGTTTTGCCCATGCGGCAACAGGCGCGGGGGTTTGCCAGCTTCCGCTTGCGCAAGGTCGCGCCGCCGCAGGGCAACCTTTTGCAGGCGCAGTGCCTCACGGCCAAGCCGTTCGCGTTCTGACCGGCGCAATCCTGCCCCAAGGCGTCGATACCGTGGTGCTAGAGGAAGACTGCGCCATTAGCCCCACTGCTATCGCCTTTGATGGCCCTTTAAAGCCCCGCGCCAACACCCGCAGCAAAGGCGAAGACCTGCCCCAAGGTGCCCCCGCCCTTGCAAAAGGCCACAAACTCCGCGCCCCCGATCTGGCCTTGCTGGCCGCGACCGGAACGACGACAGTTCAAACCTACAGGCGCCTGCGCGTAGGCGTCCTGTCTACAGGCGACGAAATTGTCAGCCGTAACGCTCAGCCCCATGAAATATACGACGCCAACCGCCCCATGCTCCTCGCGCTTGCCGCGGGTTGGGGGTTTGATGCGATCGACCTTGGCCATGCCTGCGATGCCCCCGCAGCCATCCGTAACCACCTGAATCACGGCGCAAAAACTGCCGATGTCATCCTCACCTCTGGCGGTGCCTCGGCGGGTGATGAGGACCACGTCTCACGTCTGCTTGCCGCCGAGGGCCACCTCTCCAGCTGGCGAATCGCGATGAAGCCAGGTCGCCCTTTGGCGTTGGCAGTTTGGCAAGGCACCCCCGTTCTGGGCTTGCCTGGCAATCCTGTTGCAGCCCTTACCTGCGCGCTTATCTTTGCCCGCCCAACGCTGTTTGCACTTGCTGGTGCGGGCTGGCAAACGCCGCAACGGTTCCCCCTGCCTGCTGCCTTTTCCAAATCCAAAAAGGCTGGCCGCCGCGAATACCTGCGGGCGCGCCTTAACGCCGATGGCCATGCAGAGGTTTTTGCGTCCGAAGGGTCGGGCCGCATTTCGGGTCTGTCTTGGGCCACCGGTTTGGTGGAACTGCCAGATGGGGCCGCCGAAATTAGCCCCGGAACGGCCGTCCAATACCTGCCCTACAGCGGGTTTGGCCTGAACTAACCCACCTGTCGCTTGCTGTAAAAATGTGGCCATGCCTTGAAAAACAGACTGTTTTTCAGTATATATTAACATTCAAGCTGCAAAATGCCTGCCGAACCGGCAGCCCAGAATAACAAGCAGCACAACAGGCAACCCCATAGGTACCCATGCCCAAAACGACCCTTAATGCCGATGAACCGCGCGCCCAATTTGGGGCCCTTTGCTGGCGTGCAGGCAAATCGGGGGCCGAGGTTTTGCTGATCTCTAGCCGTGAAACCGGCCGTTGGGTCATTCCCAAAGGGTGGCCGATGGATGGCAGAACCGGCCCCGAGGCCGCAGCGATTGAGGCATGGGAAGAAGCCGGGGTAAAAGGCCGGATAGATGCGGCGAAGCTGGGCCATTTCAGCTATGATAAAACGCTGAAGCGCGACACCAAGAACGAAAGCATTCAGCCCTGTATGGTTGAGGTTTTCCCGCTTCAGGTTGAAAAACTCGCCACGGATTTTCCAGAACAACGCCAGCGCCGCCGCAAATGGTTCGCGCCAGATAAAGCTGCCCGCAGGGTGGCAGAATCCGAACTCAAGGTGCTATTGGCCAGGTTTAGCCCCGCCTTGCCGTCAGATAAGGGTGCCGCCCAAGCGCCGCCTGAAAAGGCCAATAAAAACGCCAGCATAAAGCGCCGCAAACGCAAACCCTAGTGCTACCGCTAAGGCTTGATTCCTGCGTCAAATAGCTTAGGAAGAAAACGGGTCAATCCGCGCCCATGCTGCATTTCAAGGCCAAATATGATCCGATATTCGCTTAAATGCGCCGCCGAACACAGCTTTGACAGCTGGTTCCAGTCGGCCACCGCATTTGATGCCTTGGCGGCAGCGGGCCATGTCACATGCCCCAACTGTGGCAGTGCCGACATCAGTAAAACCCTGATGGCACCGGCGGTCACCCCAGCCCGCAAAAGCGCCCACAACAGCGCTGTGCCCAGTTTGGAAAAACCGCTTTCCACGCCTGCCAACCCCCAAGAACAGGCCCTTGCCGCGCTGAAGGCCGAGGTCGAGGCGAATTCCGATTACGTTGGCAAAAGCTTTGCCGCCGAGGCGCGCAAAATGCACGAAGGCGTCACGCCACCGCGCGCCATCCACGGCGAAGCACGGTTGGATGAGGCAAAAAAGCTGGTCGAAGACGGCGTGCCCGTTATGCCGCTTCCGTTCTTGCCCCCTCGCAAGCTTAACTAGCGCGGTATTCCAATCGACCAAAATCTTGGGCCGTCAAGTTTTGTGATTGCTCAAAATAGGCTAGCGCCGCGTTCAGACCAGGTTTACAATTCGCGACAGGGACGTTGTAAATGCCCCGATTTTAGGGTATGTTAGCGCTATCATAATTTGTTTGAACCATGATGTTTAGGAAATCCCATGCCGAAGAAAGAATTGGACGAAGCAAAACTGCGTGACGCTGCCTATCAGCTTTGGTTGGCCGATGGTCAGCCCGAAGGCCGCGACCAAGAGCATTGGCACAAGGCCGTAGAGGCGCTGGCAACCCCCGAAGTTAAGGCCGAACCTAAGGCAAAAGCGCCGCGTAAGACCGCGCCAAAGGCTGCTGCAAAGCCAAAGGCCCCAGCGAAATCTGCCGCAAAACCGCGCAAGCCCAAAGCCTCTTAACGCGGCAAAGGAAAACTGTAGGTCGGGGCTTCCCCGACTTTTTCCCTTGCGATCGGGCTGGCTGGTTGGTTTTTGCTTTTCAGGCGGGTTTCACGCTCGCCGTCACATAGTTCACCGATAAATCCCGATCCGACAGCGACCAGTTCCAGCGGATCGGATTGAAAACCATTCCCTTGCGGTCAACTGGTTTCAAGCCCGCCTTTTTAAGCATGTCATACAGCTCTTCCGGCGTGATGAATTTTGCCCAATCATGCGTGCCTTTGGGCAACCAGCGCATCACCCATTCCGCCCCGATAATCCCCATCATAAAGCTTTTTGAGTTGCGGTTCAGAGTCGAACAAATCATCAGCCCCCCCGGTTTCAAAAGCCCCTGACAGGCCGTTAAAAAGGCTTGCGGGTCGGCGACATGTTCGACCACTTCCATGTTCAAAACCACGTCAAAAATCTCGTCCGCTTTGGCCAAGTCTTCGGCCGCGCAATGACGGTAATCAATCGTCAGGCCCATCTGCTCGGCATGCAGCTTTGCCACAGGAATATTTCGGCCCGCCGCATCCGCCCCCACAACCTCGGCCCCCAGCCGCGCCATGGGTTCAGACAGTAGCCCCCCGCCACAGCCGATATCCAGCAGGCGCAACCCCTTGAAGGGCAGCGGCGTGGTTAAATCGCGGTTAAATTCCGCAGCGATCTGCGCGGTGATATAATCCAGCCGACATGGGTTCAGCATGTGCAGCGGTTTGAATTTCCCCGCCGGATCCCACCATTCCGCCGCCATCGCTTCAAATTTTGCAACTTCGGCGGGGTCAATCGTGTTTAAATCCATCTCACACTCCTTGCAGTTTCGGGCCGGGAAAGGCAGGCTTGGCGTATCATATAGGACGACCATGGACCATAGATCAGGCCAAAAGAGCGCATTTCAGTATTTATATCCCCCGTTGGACCCATTCGATCAGAAGGTGATGGATGTGGGCGACGGGCATCAGATTTATGTCGAGCAATGCGGGCGCCCCGATGGCATCCCCGTTTTGGTGGTTCATGGCGGGCCGGGGGGCGGGTGTAGCCCTGCGATGCGGCGGTATTTTGACCCATCGGTGTACCGGATAATTTTGTTTGATCAACGCGGCTGCGGCCGGTCGCGCCCGCACGCCTCGATTGATGACAATACGACCTGGCATTTGGTCGCCGATATTGAGGCTATTCGGGCGTCGCTCGGGCTGGGTCAGATGATCCTTTTTGGCGGTAGCTGGGGCGCAACTTTGGCCCTGATTTACGCAATCACCCACCCTGAAAATGTGGCACATCTGGTGCTGCGAGGCGTGTTTACGATGACCCAAACCGAGCTTGACTGGTTTTACGGCGGCGGGGCGGGGCGGTTTTTTCCCGATATTTGGGGCCGGTTTGTGCAGGCTATCCCAGAGGTCGAGCGGGATGACCTGATCAACGCGTATCATCGGCGGCTTTTCTCGGGCAATGTGGCCGAAGAAATGCGGTTTGCCCGACTTTGGGCGAACTGGGAAAATGCCCTTGCATCGATCAACTCGAATATGGTCGCGGGCGAGGGGCCTTCCGAGTATGCGCGGGCATTTTCGCGGCTAGAGAACCACTATTTCGTCAACAAGGGGTTTTTGGCCGAAGACGGCTGGATCTTGAAAAACAGGCACCGGATTGAGAGGATTAGCGCTGATATTGTGCAGGGTCGCTATGATATGGTTTGCCCTCCAATCTCGGCCTACCAGCTGGCAGATGGGTGGGAAAACGCCCGTTTGAATATGATCCCCTTGGCAGGGCACGCGCTGTCTGAGCCCGCGATTTCAGAGGCGTTGGTCGCGGTCATGGATAGGTTGCCGCTACGATAAATCACGCGGTTGGCTGCATTAGGTAAGGGCGCTCTCGGTGCAGGTGCGGCGCAAGCTGTCGGGCACCTCTAGCAGCGCGGTCAGGCCGCAATTGCCTTTGGTCAGGTCTTCAAGTGTGACCATGTCCAGCTCATGGTAAAACGCCTCTACCGCGCGTGACAGGTAGCCCCGTAGGCGGCAGGTCTCGGACAGCGGGCAGGTGTTGGTTTCGGCCGAAAAGCATTCGGCAAAGGGGACACCAGATTCGAACACGCGAAACACATCGCCGATCGAGATTTGCGCGGCAGGGCGGGTCAGGCGCAGGCCACCGCTGCGGCCACGGATAGTATCAACAAAGCCGAAACCTTGCAGCGCGTTCACCACTTGCAGCAGGTGATTAAGCGACGCATTGCAGGCCGTTGCAATCTCGGCGCTGCGCAGGGTGATCGCGTCATTCACGGCACAGGCCATAAGAACGCGGACGGCAAGGTTGGTTTTCGTGGTCAGGCGCATAAAACTGGCTTTCTGGCTGCGACTATTATTGCTTATCGGCTGAGGCGGCGGATGTATTTGATCCAGATCACATCGGGGGGATGGATTTTGATCTAAGTCGTATCTGAAATATATGTTTGAGAGCTGTTTTGGACCACGCCGGTAAACCCATTCCCAATGCCTTAGCCAATCGCGCCGTGCTGTTATCGCCCGGAGTGCGGCTGCAAAGGCGTGCGGCTGGGCTGTCGGTTCTGGCGGGTGCGCTGTGGCCGATACAGGCAGCGGTGGTGGCTTGGGCGCTTGGTGGGCTGTTGGCGGGGACAACACCATCAGGGTTGACGGCAGTGCTGGGTTTTGGCGGGTTGGGCGTGTTGCGGGCGGCGCTTGGTTATATGGCCGAGGCCCAAGCGCAAGCGGCAGCCGAGGCGGTGATAGCAAAGGCCCGCGATGCCCTTGTTACCACCGAGTCGCGCCGCGCCACAGAAAGCGGCGTTGGCGGCGCAGGCAGCATAGCGGCTTTGGCAGGCGAAAAGCTGGACGTTTTGGGCCCGTTCGTTACCCGCTATGCCCCCGCGCGGGCACGGGTGATGGTGTTGCCTTTGCTGATTCTGGTGCTGGCGTTTTGGCAGTCGTGGGCGGTGGGTATTGTGCTACTGATTTCCGGCCCGCTGATTCCGGTGTTCATGGCGCTGGTCGGGATGGCCGCAAAAGAGGCGAGCGCCCGGCAGATGGCCGAGATTGGCACCCTGAACGATTTTCTGGTTGAGCGGCTGTCGGCGCTGGTCGATATCCGGCTGCTGGGCGCAGGGCCTAAGGTGGTGCAAAGCTTTGCCACGCAGGCGGGCGATCTGCGTCAGCGGACGATGGCGGTGTTGGCGGTAGCGTTTTTGTCTTCGACAGTGCTGGAGCTGTTTGCCGCGATTGGCGTGGCGATGGTGGCGGTTTATGTCGGGTTTTCCCTGCTGGGCGAGTTGCATTTTGGCGCGTGGGGCAGGGCGATTACGCCACAAGCGGGGGTGTTTTTGTTGCTGCTCGCGCCCGAATTTTACCAGCCGTTGCGTGATTTATCCGCCGCTTGGCATGATAAGGCCGCCGCCGATGCCGTGATGGACGAGTTGGCAGCCTATGCCCAAGATCCTGTGGTCGCATTGCCCGGTCGTGGTGCCCTAGCGGCGCGGTTGGCGGGGCCTGCAACTGTGGCGCTGCGGGGGTGCTTTACGCCGGCGGGTGTGCGGTTGCCAGATATCACCATTGCTGCGGGCGAAAAGGTGGCGCTGATCGGGCCCAGTGGTGCGGGCAAAACCAGTGTTTTGAGGCTGATGGCGGGGTTGGAGCTGCCGCAACAGGGCGCTGTTGTGGTGGCGGGCCAGGCCTTGGCCGCAAACCTTGCCGATGCGTGGCGCGCGCGGGTGGGCTGGATGCCGCAAGCGCCGCATTTTATGAACAGCAGCTTGCGCGAAAACCTGAGTTTGGGGCGGGTTGGCGACCTTGAGGGCGCGCTGAAAACGGCGGCTGTTGGGGCCGCGGTGCAAGCATTGCCGCAGAGATTGGCAACGCGGTTGGGCGAAACCGGCGGCGGGTTGTCGGGGGGCGAGGCGCGGCGTGTCACCTTGGCGCGGGCGGTTTTCGGCGCGCCGGACGTGATTTTGGCCGATGAGCCGACAGCCGATTTGGACGCCGACACCGCGCGGCTGGTGACCGAAGGGTTGCTGGCGCAGGCCGCCAAAGGGGCGACCTTGGTGATCGCCACGCATGACGCAGGGCTGGCCGCGCAGATGGACCGGATTATCGATTTGGGGGCGATCCAATGAACGCGCTGTGGGCAATTTCCGCGGTAATTTTGCGCGACCAACGCAAGGCGATGCTGCGGGGGGCGGCGTTGGCTGTGGTTGTGTTGGTGATAGGGGTGGCCCTGCTGGGCCTGTCGGGGTGGTTTATCACGGCGGCAGCGGCGGCGGGGATTGCGGGCACGGGGGCGGTGTTTGATGTGTTTCGCCCCTCAGCTATGGTGCGGTTTTTGGCACTGGGGCGGGCGGCTGCGCGGTATGGCGAGCGGATGCTGACGCATGACGCCACGCTGCGCGCGCTGGAAACGCTGCGGTTGCGGGTGCTGCGGGCGCAGATGGCGGCGGATTATCCAGCGATGATACGGTTGCGCGGGGCGCAGGCGTTAAGCAGGTTGACGGCGGATATTGATGCGCTGGACGGGGTGCCGCTGCGGCTGGTTCTGCCGGTGATTGCGGGTGTGGCGGCACAGGTTCTGGCGTTGATTGCATTGTGGGTTCTGGTGGCGCCTGTGGTCGCGCTTTGGGTGGTTGCGGGCTTTGTTTTGGGGGGCGCGCTGATCTTTGGCGGCATGGCGCGGGTGACGTTGCCGCTGTCACGGCGGGCCGAGGTGGCCGCACAAGCCTTTCGTGCGCGGTTGATTGACCTGATCCGTGCGCGGCGGGATTTGGCGGTGTATGGGCGGTTGGAGGCGCAAGCGCAGTCGGTGCGGGCCGCCGAGGCGCGGCGGTTTGGGTTGCGTCGTCGGCTAGACGGGGCTGAGCGTTTGGCAGGGGCTGCCGTAGCAGCGCTTGGCGCGGTGGTGGCGGCTGGCGCGTTGGGCATCGGGATGGCGCTGGTTCAAGCGGGGCAGATTGAGCCCGCTTTTGCCGCGCTGGGCTTTTTTGCCGCGCTGGCGCTGGCCGAGACGGTGATGCCGCTGCGCCGTGCAGTGGCCGATTTGGGGCGGATGGTGGATGCGGCGCGGCGTGTGCGGGTGGATGTGCCAGATGCGGGCAGAGTTTTCGCGGCGCCAAAGGGGCATGCTTTGCGGCTGCACGATGTGGGGTTGTGGCGGATCGGGGTGGATGTGCCAATTGTGACGGGGTTTTCGCTGGGTCTGGCAGCGGGCGAGACGGTTGCGATTACGGGGCCGAGCGGGGCGGGGAAATCATCCCTGCTGCTGGCTGTGGCGGGGCTGCATGCGGTGGCCGCGGGGCGAATTACCTTGGGGGGTGTCGATGTGGGCGACTGGGGCGAGGCCGCGTTGCGCCGCGCTGTGACCTTGTTGCCGCAGCGCACGGGCTTGATGGCGGGGTCGGTCGCCGATGCGCTGCGGATTGCTGCCGATGCGAGTGAGGCGCAGATGTGGGAGGTGTTGGAGGCGGTCGAGCTTGCGGCGCTGGTACGGGAAAGGGGCGGGCTAAGCGCACAGATTGGTGCGCGGGGCGGGCTGCTTTCAGGTGGTGAGGCGCGGCGTTTGGCGCTCGCGCGGGCTTTGCTGCGCCGCCCGCAGGTTTTGCTGTT
This sequence comes from Pseudorhodobacter sp. W20_MBD10_FR17, assembly GCF_052119765.1. NCBI lineage: Bacteria > Pseudomonadati > Pseudomonadota > Alphaproteobacteria > Rhodobacterales > Paracoccaceae > Pseudorhodobacter > Pseudorhodobacter sp. W20_MBD10_FR17. The sequence continues at coordinate 77,639 of NZ_JBGQOQ010000007.1, forward strand.
GGATGAGCCGACCGAGGGGTTGGATGACGCCACCGCCGCTTTGGTATTGCAAGGCGTGCGGCGGGTCTTGCCGGATGCGGCGATTTTGATTGCCGCGCACCGGCAGGTTGAGGTGGCCTGTTCTGGACGCGTTGTGGCGCTGACCTGAGAGTCTGCTTGCAATTGGCGGGGGCGTAGCCTATATCACCGTCAACAGCTGTTTCAGGGTCCATACCTGAAGCTACCGGAACCTGATGCGGGCCTGTTGGCCCGTTTTTTGTTTTGGGATACCTTTTGCCAATGGAGGCAGCCAATGTCTGACCTGATCGCCAAAACTGCTATTGATCGTCGCCTTGCCGAGATCGTAACCCCCGCCATTGAGGACTTGGGGTTCGAGCTGGTGCGCATCCGCTTGATGAGCGGCAAAGAAAAGATTTTGCAGATCATGGCCGACCGCCCCGAAGGCGGGATTATTGTTGATGATTGCGCGAAAATTTCGACCGCAGTGTCGGCGATTTTGGACGTGGAAGATCCGATTGAAGATAACTACACGCTTGAAGTTTCCAGCCCCGGCATTGACCGGCCCCTAACACGGTTGAAAGATTTCGACATGTGGGCCGATTACGAGGCGCGGATTGAAACGACAGAATTGATCGACGGCCGCCGCCGGTTCAAGGGCTTTTTGCGCGGGATCGAAGGCGAAGAAGTGTTGATTGAGATGGAAGACGGCAAGGAAACCGTAACCATCGGTTTGCAGTTCGACTGGTTGTCGGATGCCAAGCTGATTTTGACGGATGATCTGATTGCAGAAATGCTGCGCCAGAAAAAGGCCGATCCTGCCTTTGACGCCAGCGCCTTTGACGAGATTGACGAAACCGAAGGGGATGAGGCCGAGTCCTCCGATTCTAACGAACCGACCCCCGTCACGAAACACTAACGGCAACAGCCGACCCCCTGGGAGAGAACCAATGGCAATTACCTCTGCAAACCAGCTTGAACTGTTGCAAACGGCCGAGGCCGTCGCACGGGAAAAGATGATTGACCCGGATCTGGTGATTCAGGCGATGGAAGAGTCCCTCGCGCGGGCGGCAAAAAGCCGTTACGGCGCTGAGTTGGACATCCGAGTCGCGATTGACCGCCGTACAGGCCGGGCAACCTTTACCCGTGTGCGTACGGTTGTGGGCGATGATGAGGTGGAAAACTACCATTCGCAGATGAACGTCAAGGATGCCAAGCAGCACCTGTCGGATCCGAAAATCGGTGATGAAATCATCGATGAGGTCCCGCCCGTTGATCTGGGCCGAATCGCCGCGCAAAGCGCCAAGCAGGTGATCTTGCAAAAAGTGCGTGAAGCCGAGCGTGACCGCCAGTATGAAGAGTTCAAAGACCGCAAAGGCACGATCATCAATGGTCAGGTCAAGCGCGAAGAGTATGGCAATATCATCGTTGATATTGGCCGTGGCGAAGCGATTCTGCGCCGGAATGAGAAAATCGGCCGCGAATCCTATCGCCCGAATGACCGTATCCGTTGCTACATCAAGGATGTGCGCCGTGAGGCCCGTGGCCCGCAGGTGTTCCTGTCGCGCACCGATCCGCAGTTCATGGCCGAGCTGTTCAAGATGGAAGTGCCAGAAATTTACGACAACATCATTGAGATCAAAGCCGTTGCCCGTGACCCTGGCTCGCGCGCCAAAATCGCTGTGATTTCCTATGACAACTCGATCGATCCGGTTGGTGCCTGCGTTGGTATGCGCGGTTCCCGTGTACAGGCCGTTGTGAATGAATTGCAGGGCGAGAAAATCGACATCATTCCGTGGAATGAAGATCAGGCGACCTTCCTTGTGAACGCGTTGCAGCCTGCCGAAGTCAGCAAGGTTGTGATCGACGAAGAAGCGGGCAAGATCGAAGTTGTTGTGCCGGATGAGCAGTTGTCCTTGGCGATTGGCCGTCGTGGTCAGAACGTGCGCTTGGCCAGCCAGTTGACCGGCCTTGATATTGATATTGTGACCGAGACCGACGAATCAGCCCGCCGCCAAGCAGAATTTGCGCTGCGCACCGGCTTGTTCATGGAAACGCTGGATGTCGATGAGATGATGGCGCAGTTGCTGGTTTCCGAAGGCTTTGTGACGCTGGAAGAAGTGGCTTATGTTGACCTTGATGAGTTGACCTCGATCGACGGCTTCGACGAAGGCACCGCAGGCGAGTTGCAGGCCCGTGCCCGTGACTACCTTGAGGCTGCGAACACTAAAGCGCTTGAGGCTGCCAAAGCACTGGGCCTTGACGAAAGCTTGATGAATTTTGAGGGTTTAACCCCACAAATGCTGGAAGCTTTGGCGAATGACGACATCAAAACGCTGGAAGATTTCGCGACCTGCGCCGACTGGGAACTGGCCGGCGGCTGGACCACAGTTAAGGGCGTGCGGGTCAAAGACGAAGGCGTTTTGGAAAAGTTTGACGTTAGCCTAGAAGAGGCGCAAAATCTGGTTATGACCGCCCGCGTTTTGCTGGGTTGGGTAGACCCGACCGAGCTGGAAAACAACGATGTTGAAGACGACGTCGACGACGAGGACGAAGAAGCCTAAGGGCTTCTGTCGCTATGGCGCGCGGTGGTCGGGATAAAGACCGTGAGGATGGGCCGGAGCGCCGGTGCATCGTCACAGGGGAAAGCCAGCCGAAGGCGGGGTTGATTCGCTTTGTGGTTGGCCCTGATTCGGTGGTGGTTCCAGATGTGATGGGCCGTTTGCCGGGCCGGGGCATGTATGTGGCATCCGACCCTGCGGCAATCGCCAAAGCCGCGACGAAGGGGTTGTTTGCCCGTGCAGCGCGGCAGCCAGTAAAGGCCCCCGAAGGGTTGGCCGAATTGGTTGAGATGTTGTTGGTACGGCGCGTTACAGATTTGCTAAGCCTTGCCCGCAAGGCTGGCGATGCGGTGACGGGCTTTGAGAAGGTAAAAGAGTGGTTGGTGAAGGGGCAAGCGATTGCGCTGATCCAAGCCAGTGACGGATCAGAGCGCGGAAAAACAAAACTTCGCCCCCCGGAACGTAAGAACGGATTTATTGGCTGCCTGACCTCGACGGAAATGGGTTTGGCATTCGGCCGCGAACATGCAATACACGCGGCGCTTGCCGCTGGTGGATTAGGCCAACGTGTTGTAGACGAGGCGGCAAGGCTTGCGGGTTTCCGTGAGCAAGCAGGCGGAACATCCGCCGATGAGGATAGACAAGACGCATGAGCGATACAGACGGTAAAAAACCCCTCGGCCTTGGTGGCACCCCTCGTTCGGGGCAAGTGAAGCAAAGCTTTAGCCACGGCCGCACGAAAAGCGTAGTTGTGGAAACGAAGCGCAAACGCGTTGTCGTGCCCAAAACGGTTGCACCCGGCGCAGCCCCTGCACAGGGCAATAAATCGCATTTGGGCGATCCGTCCAAGCGGCCTGCGGGCATTTCCGATACGGAAATGGAACGTCGTCTGGCGGCCTTGCGTGCTGCAAAAGCGCGTGAAGTCGAAGACAACGAGCGCCGCGCCGCCGAAGAGCTGGAGCGCGAGCAAGAGCGTGCGCGCAAGCGTGAAGAGATTGAAACCAAAGAGCGCGAAGACCGCGAACGCGTAGAAGCGTTGCAGGCCCGTGCCGATGAAGAAGCCCGCGTGAAAGCCGAGGCGGAAGCCGATGCCAAGCGCATTGAGGCTGCCAAAGCGGCCCCACGGCCCAAGCCTTCGGCAAGTGCCCCTGCGCCTGCCGCGGATGAGCGTGGCCCGATGGGTGCCAAGCCCGGCCTCGCACCAGCGCGTAGCAAGAATGACCGCGACCGCGACAGCCGCGCCGATGATGGTGGTCGTGGCAAAGCCAAGGGCGACGATAACCGCCGCACAGGCCGCTTGTCGTTGAACGATGCTTTGGCCGGTGAAGGCGGGCGTACTCGTTCGATGGCCGCTATGAAGCGCAAGCAGGAAAAGGCCCGTCAAAAGGCTCTTGGCCAGCAAGCGCGTCCTGAAAAGCAGGTTCGTGATGTGAAGGTTCCGGAAACCATCGTGGTTTCAGAACTGGCAAACCGGATGGCCGAACGCGCCGCTGATGTTGTGAAAAGCCTGATGAAAATGGGCTTGATGGTCACGATGAACGAACCAATCGACGCGGATACCGCAGAGCTGGTGATTGAAGAATTCGGCCACAAGATGGTTCGGGTCTCTGATTCCGACGTCGAGCAAGTGATTGAAACGGTTGTGGATGCTGCTGAAGATTTGCAGCCTCGTCCGCCAATCGTGACGATCATGGGCCACGTTGACCACGGCAAGACCAGCCTTTTGGATGCGATTCGCAGTGCCAAAGTGGTTTCGGGCGAAGCCGGTGGGATTACGCAGCATATCGGCGCCTATCAGGTGACAACCGATGGCGGCGCGCTGCTGACCTTCCTTGATACCCCCGGCCACGCGGCGTTTACGTCGATGCGGGCTCGTGGTGCGCAAGTGACCGATATTGTTGTGCTTGTGGTTGCGGCAGATGATGCCGTGATGCCGCAAACGGTTGAGGCGATTAAACACGCCAAAGCAGCTGGCGTGCCGATGATTGTTGCCATCAACAAGATGGACAAGCACGGTGCCAACCCAACCAAAGTGCGCACCGATCTGTTGCAGCATGAAGTTGTGGTTGAGGCAATGTCGGGCGATGTGCAGGACGTCGAGCTGTCGGCCAAAACCGGTGAAGGCATCGACAAGCTGTTGGAAGCCATTGCTTTGCAAGCAGAAATCCTTGAGCTGAAGGCCAACCCGAAACGGGCGGCGGCAGCGGCGGTGATTGAGGCGAAGCTGGACGTGGGCCGTGGCCCTGTTGCGACCGTATTGGTCAGCAACGGTACGTTGCGCCGTGGCGACATCTTTGTTGTGGGTGAGCAGTGGGGCAAGGTTCGTGCGCTGATCGACAGCAAAGGCGACCGTGTCGAAGAGGCTGGTCCATCTACACCGGTTGAAGTGCTAGGCCTTTCGGGTACCCCTGCGGCTGGCGATGTGCTGAACGTGGTAGAAACCGAAGCGCAGGCGCGTGAAATCGCGGATTACCGTGAGAAAGCCGCCAAAGACAAGCGCGCTGCGATTGGTGCTGCGACGACACTGGAACAGCTGATGGCAAAAGCCAAAGCTGATAAGGACGTGTCCGAGCTGCCGATTATCGTGAAAGCAGATGTTCAGGGCTCGGCCGAGGCCATCGTTCAGGCGATGGAAAAAATCGGCAATGATGAGGTGCGCGTGCGCGTGCTGCATTACGGCGTTGGCGCGATCACTGATTCGGATGTTGGTCTTGCTGAGGCGTCGAACGTACCGATCATCGGCTTTAACGTGCGGGCAAATGCGAGTGCGCGGCAGTCGGCGAACCAAAAAGGCGTTGAGATTCGTTATTACTCGATCATTTATGATCTGGTAGATGATATCAAAGCTGCTGCCTCGGGTCTGTTGAAGGCCGAAGTGCGCGAAACCTTTATCGGTTATGCGCAGATCAAAGAGGTCTTTAAGGTTACGGGCATCGGGCATGTTGCGGGCTGTATTGTTACCGAAGGCGTTGCACGCCGCTCGGCTGGGGTACGTTTGCTGCGGGATGATGTGGTTATCCATGAAGGCACGCTGAAGACGCTGAAGCGCTATAAAGATGAGGTGAAAGAGGTCATCTCGGGTCAGGAATGTGGCATGGCGTTTGAACGATATGAAGACATTCGCCAAGGCGACGTGATCGAGATCTTTGAGCGTGAAGAGGTAGAGCGTCGGTTGGAGTGATCTGACCTTACCGCAAAGAATTGGAATGGCCGGGCAAATTGTCCGGCCATTTGCTTTAGTAAGCTTGATTTTGGAATCGAATTTGCCCTTTAAATGGCCGCAGGCTAATGAAAATGGCCGGGCGCATATTGAAATGCGCCCGGCCGAAATATTTATAGCGTTTTAGATATAATCACATTCATCAGGCACTATGGTTTAGCGATAACGCTGGAGCACCGAGATCGGCGATTAACCCAGAATATTATATGCCTACCAGATTAAGCTTTGCGACTCGTATAAAGCAAAGAAGCCCATGCAAAAGACAGCATAGCATTCTGTTTATCTCCAAATCTGCAGCCAATCTTAAGTAGATCGCCTGTGAACTGCCTTAGTTTGATGGCTGGTTCAGTACAGGTTTTCCGACGTAATTCTTCTCATCTACGCGAACAACCATTTTACCATTTGGAAGTTGCTCAACAAGCAACCCCTGGACAGAAATACAGCTTCCGATCGAAATTGTACGTAACATTGCTAACCTCCAAACTAGCGTTAATTAGAATATAGTCATAAAAAAGTTAACTTCTAGTCAATATTTCGTCGGAGGTATGAAAAATGTGGCTGAATTTAGAGCCAATCCCTTAGAATCGGGATCAAAGGAAGGTCGGCGGGGGGCATAGGGTAGTCGCGCAGGTTTTCGGGGCGGACCCATGCAAGGCGTTGGCCTTCCAGCCCAGAAGCGATTCCCTTCCATTTGCGGCAGGCGAACAGCGGCATAAGCAGGTGAAAGTCTGGGTAGCTGTGGCTGGCGAAGGTGAGCGGGGCGAGGCAGGAGGCCCAAGTGTCAATGCCGAGCTCTTCTTGCAGCTCGCGGATGAGGGCGGCTTCGGGAGACTCGTTCGGTTCGACCTTGCCGCCCGGGAATTCCCAAAGGCCCGCGAGTGACTTTCCTTCGGGGCGTTGGGCGAGGAGAACACGGCCATCGGGGTCGATGAGCGCAACTGCGGAGACGAGGATAATTTTCATAAAGCACCTTTTGGGCTGGCGCCGGGGGGCTGTCTGCCCCCGGGACCCCCGAGGATATTTGTGCCGAACAGAAAGCGGCGTTAACGCGCTCTGCGTATGGTCTGAGTCAGTACCTCACACGCAGAACGCAACATGGCCAAGCCGGTGCAGCCCGTTTTAGGAGCGGTAATCGGCGTTGATGTCGATGTAGCCATGGGTGAGGTCGCAGGTCCAAACCGTCTTCTTGGCTGTGCCCATACCCATATCTACCCCGATGACAAGTTCATCGTTTTTCATATAGGCCGAGGTTGCGTCTTCGGAGTAATCGGGGCTGCGCCAGCCGTCTTTGGCGACAACGAGATCGCCGAAGCGGATCGAAAGCTTGTCACGTTCGGCCTGCGCGCCGGATTTGCCGATGGCCATGACAACGCGGCCCCAGTTTGCATCCTCACCCGCCACAGCGGTTTTGACGAGAGGGGAGTTGGCGATGGCCATGGCGGCAAGGTGGGCGTCTTTGTCGGTGGCGGCACCGGTGATTTGAACTTCAACCAGTTTGGTTGCGCCTTCGCCGTCACGGGTGACTTGCTTGGCGAGGTCGAGCATGACGCCGTGAAGGGCTGCTTCAAATGCTTTGGCCTTGGCACCTTTTAGGGGCGCTGCGGGGCTTTGGCCGGTGGCGCACAGCAGCAGGGCGTCGGAGGTGGACGTGTCGCTATCCACCGTAATGGCGTTGAAAGTGCTGTCAGTGTTGCGCGACAGCATCTTTTGCAGCATGTTTTGTGTGATTTTGGCATCAGTAAAGATGTAGACCAGCATGGTGGCCATATCTGGCGCGATCATGCCCGAGCCTTTGGCGATGCCGGAAATATGGATCTCTCCGCCATCGCCTTGGATCGTGGCAGCGGCACCTTTGGCAAAGGTGTCAGTGGTCATAATCGCGGCGGCGGCCATATCAACCGCATCGGTTTTAAGGCCAGCAACCAGATCAGGAATGACAGCCGTGATGCGACCATGGGGCAGCGGTTCGCCGATGACGCCGGTTGAGGACGAGAAGACACGGCTGGCGGGAATGCCGAGGGCCTCGGCCACGCCAGAGGTGACGGCATCAACCGATTGTTGGCCAAGCGCACCAGTGAACGCGTTGGAATTCCCCGAGTTGACGATGATTGCCGCGCCGACATCGGCATCAGCCTTCATCGCCAGTTTGGCCTGACAATCCAGTACGCAAGCAGCCCGGGTGGTGGACTTGGTGAAAACGCCCGCGATGGCCGTTCCGGGCGCGAGGCGCACCAGCATAACGTCTTTGCGGTTTTGGTATTTTACGCCTGCTTCGACCGCCGAAAACTCGGCGCCTGCGATGGTGGGAAGGTTGGGAAAGCCGCCTTTGGGGGCGAGAGGCGATACTTTTTTACCAGCTTTCACAGGTGCCGCAGAGGATGGGGGAGCGGAGGGGGCAGTGGTGGCCACGACAACGGCTGCAGCGTCATGGATGCGCAGCTCCAGCTCGGATTTCAGAACTTTTAGCCGCTTTTTCAATTTTTTAGCGGTGGTCTTCCAGTCGGTCTTGGTCATTTCCATGCCCCCTGTAATCGGTGATTATTTATCAAGCAGTGATTGTTCGCGCATCAACGCCGGGTCAAAGCTTTCGCCCGGACGTTCAATTTTGGCCGCATCGGTGATGGTTTTGATATGCGCGTCAACAGCGGCTTGCTCAATCTCGGAGGCTAGCTCATCGCGCATGTCGTCCAGCGTTGGTGCGGCTTTGATGCGGGTTTCGGTCAGGTTGATCAAATGCCAGCCAAATTGGGTTTGTACCGGGTCCGAAACTTTGCCGACTTCCATCGCCAAAACGGCATCCTCAAATGGTTTGACCATCATGCCTTGGCTGAACCAGCCCAGATCACCGCCATTTGCAGCCGCGCCATCGCTGGAATGCGCCTTGGCCAGATCGGCAAAGCTGGCGCCCGCGTCGATTTGCGCTTTCAGGTCTTTGGCCTCTTCTTCGGTTGCGACGAGGATATGGGCGGCGTGGTATTCCTTGGCCTCAGCCGCATCGGCGAATTTAGCGTCATAGGCCTTTTGCAGCGCCTCATCGGTGATTGCGGCCTCGGCCACGCCTTGCAGCGCCACGCCAGCCATATAGCCGCGCTGATCGTTTTCAATCGCAAGCGTATCGCGCAACGTGACCTTGGACTCGGCGCTTTGCGCAAGGGCGGCTTGCTGGATCAGTTGGTTCAGGATGCCTTTGTACAGCACATCATCGGGCAGGTTTTGGTATTGTTCGGGCAGATTGGCGCGCAGCACGATCAAGTGACCCAAAGTGATAGGGGTGCCGTTAACGGTTGCGACGACCGCGTTTGCGCCACCTTCAGGCACAACAGGTGCCGGTTTTTCGGCAACGGGGGCCTCTTGTGCAGCAAGGGGGGCGGCGCAGAGGGCCATTGCCAAGGCAATGGCTGCCGAAAAAGTCACTGATTTACCCATTATTATTGTCCTTAGGCTGAAGCTGCGCTGGTGCGCAACATTGACTTGCTCTGCATCGCCGCTTACATCGCGAAGGTCGAGTAAGCAGTCTTCAAAGCTTGCCCCCTATTTAAGGAACCTTATGGGTGCGGGCAAGGCCAGACGCTTGAACGATCATGTCAGGGAACCCTGATTTTGCTGGAATGGGCCACGGAGAAATTATGCTGGGTATTGGAACACTTGCCAAAAAGGTCTTTGGAACGCCAAATGACCGCAAGGTTAAATCGGTTCGCCCGCTGGTCGCACAGATCAACGCGCTAGAGCCAGAGTTTAAGGCGCTGACGGATGACGAGATCAAGGCCAAGACCGAGGCCCTTTCGACCCGCGCGCAGAATGGCGAGAGCCTTGACGCGTTGCTGCCCGAAGCCTTTGCCAACTGCCGCGAGGCTGCGCGCCGTGCGTTGGGCCTGCGTGCCTTTGACGTGCAGCTAAAGGGCGGCATTTTCCTGCATCAGGGCAACATTGCCGAAATGAAGACGGGTGAGGGCAAGACACTGATGGCGACGTTCCCTGCCTATCTGAATGCGCTGGCGCGTAAGGGTGTGCATATTGTTACCGTGAACGACTACTTGGCCAAGCGTGATGCCGAATGGATGAGCAAGGTTTACGGCGCGTTGGGCCTGACCACGGGCGTTGTCTATCCCTACCAAGAAGATGGCGAAAAGCGCGAGGCGTACCGCGCCGATATTACCTATGCGACGAATAACGAGCTGGGCTTTGATTACCTGCGCGACAACATGAAGGCCAGCATTGAGGAAATGTCGCAGCGCGGGCATTTTTATGCGATCGTCGATGAGGTGGACTCTATTCTGATCGATGAGGCGCGCACGCCCTTGATTATTTCTGGCCCATCTCAGGACCGTAGCGAGCTGTACACCGCAGTGGATAAACTGATCCCCGAAGTGTTGCCCGAGCATTTCAAGCTGGACGAAAAAACCCGCAATGTGACCTACACGGATGAGGGTAACGAGTTTCTGGAAGAACGCCTGCTGACGGCGGGCTTGCTGCCTGAAGGGCAGAACCTTTATGACCCCGAAAGCACGACTTTGGTGCATCACGTTACCCAAGCCTTGCGTGCGCATAAACTGTTCTTGCGCGATCAGCAGTATATCGTACGTGACGGCGAGGTCATGTTGATTGACGAATTCACCGGCCGGATGATGCGTGGCCGCCGCTTGTCGGACGGGTTGCATCAGGCGATTGAGGCCAAAGAAGGCGTGGCCATTCAGCCCGAAAACGTAACTTTGGCATCGGTGACGTTCCAAAACTATTTCCGTTTGTATGACAAGCTGGGTGGGATGACCGGCACAGCCAGTACCGAAGCCGAAGAATTCATGGAAATTTACGGGCTTGGTGTGGTCGAAGTGCCAACCAACCGCCCGATCGCCCGTGTCGATGACCACGACCAAGTGTACCGCACCGCGCGGGAAAAACATGAAGGCGTGGTAAAGTCCATCAAAGAGGCGAATGCCAAGGGCCAGCCGATTTTGGTGGGGACCACCTCGATTGAGAAATCCGAGTTTTTGTCGGAAATGCTGAAAGCCGAAGGCGTGCCGCATAACGTGCTGAACGCCCGCCAGCATGAGCAAGAGGCGCAGATTGTCGCCGATGCCGGCAAGTTTGGCGCTGTGACGATCGCGACCAACATGGCCGGTCGTGGTACCGATATTCAGCTTGGCGGCAACGTCGAGATGAAGGTGCTAGAGGCACTGGCCGCCGACCCCGAGGCAAACCCAGATGAGATTCGCGCGCGGATTGAAGCCGAACATGCCGATGAGAAAGCGCGCGTGAAAGAAGCGGGCGGTTTGTACGTTCTGGCGACAGAGCGTCACGAAAGTCGCCGGATTGATAACCAGCTGCGCGGTCGGTCGGGCCGTCAGGGTGATCCGGGGCGGTCGTCGTTCTTCCTGTCATTGGAAGATGACCTGATGCGTATTTTCGGGTCTGAACGCTTGGATTCCGTTCTGTCCAAACTGGGCATGAAAGAAGGCGAAGCGATTGTTCACCCATGGGTAAACAAGTCGTTGGAGAAAGCGCAGGCCAAGGTCGAAGGCCGCAACTTTGACATCCGCAAGCAATTGCTGAAATTCGATGACGTGATGAACGACCAGCGCAAGGCGATCTTTGGCCAGCGCCTGGAAATCATGCAATCCGAAGACTTGGCCGAGATTGCCGAGGATATGCGCCATCAAGTGGTTGAGGACTTGGTTAACCATTACCTACCCGCGAAATCCTATGCCGATCAGTGGGATGTAGATGGGCTGCATGCGGCCGTGATTGACAAGCTGGCGCTGGATTTGCCGGTGGCCGATTGGGCCAAGGAAGAGGGCGTTGACCACGAGTTGATGCAGCAACGCATCGAAGACGCCTCGGACAAAGCGATGGCCGAAAAGCAGGTCGCCTTTGGCCCCGAAACCATGCGCAACATCGAAAAGCAGGTGTTGTTGCAGACCATTGATACCAAATGGCGCGAACATTTGGTGACGCTGGAGCATCTGCGCTCGGTCGTTGGTTTCCGCGGTTATGCGCAGCGCGACCCGCTGTCCGAGTATAAAACCGAAGGCTTTGCGCTGTTCGAATCGCTTCTAAACTCGTTGCGCCAAGACGTGACGCAACGTCTGTCGCAGGTACGCCCTCTGACCGAGGCCGAACAAAAAGCGATGATGGAGCAGTATCAGGCGCAGCAACGTGCAGCATCGGTGGGCAGTGTGGCGACACACCCCGAGGCCGAGCCAATTGCGGAGGCAGATGTAGAGGTTGCCGAGAACGGGTTTGACGAGAACGATCCTGTCTCTTGGGGTGATCCGGCGCGCAACGACCCTTGCCCATGCGGTTCGGGCAACAAGTTCAAGCATTGCCACGGTCGGCTGACCTGACATTGCAGTACTTATGATAGGGCGGGGGCATGAAATTGCCCCCGTTTTCCTTTTCGGCATACTTGTTTTCGCGGCAGGTTAGGGCAGGCCTTGCCGCAATTGCTGGAAACATTCCTCAATTCAGCCATGCCCCTGCCATGCTTGATGGCTATTTCTTGCTACAAATACGTCGACCGTTGGAGGCTTGGAATGGAACTGAAACGCAAAGTGGCTATGGTCGCGGCAACCTTAGCCGTGGCGCTAGGTGCCGGACATCTTATGCAAAACGGCCTTAATGTGCAGTTTGGACCGGTTGAGACCGCGGAGGTGCCTGCCGTGGACAAGACGCCTTTGGCCGAACAGGTTACTGCGCCGCCAACCAAGATTGTGCCGCTGGCCGCGGGGCTTGGCAGCACGCCTGTACCAAGCTTTGATCCAGCCCCTGCGCCGGCATTGCCTGACATAGCCTTTTCACCGGCCCCTGCGCCGATTATGGCGCCAGCCGCTGCCGAGCCAGCGGCACCGACAACCGATTTGGCAGTTGTAGACAATTGCCCCGTCAGTCTGGATGCCATAGCAAGCGACCACGCAACGCTTGACCTGACATTGATTGCGCCGTGCCGAGCGTCCGAACGTGTGGTTCTGCGCCATGGGGGCCTAACGATTACCGCGATGACCTCGCAAACGGGGTCGCTTTTCACGGCGATCCCGGGGATGGAGTCTTTGGGCGAGGTTTCGGCGCTGTTTGGTGACGGGCTAGAGGTGTCGACGACCGAACCGCTGCCCGATATGGCACAGTACCGCCGGTTTGCGGTGCAATGGCTGGCCGAAGACGCGTTCCAGTTGAACGCTTTTGAAAACGGCGCGGGTTTTGGCGAAGCAGGCCATGTTTACGATGGCAATACGCAACGCCCTTTGCCAAACATCCCGACCCAAGGCGGCTATCTTACCGTTCTGGGCGATCGCACGGCCCCCGTGCCGATGCTTGCCGAAGTTTATACCTATCCGATGGATGCCGCAGCGCCCGTCGACCTGACGATTGAGGCCAGCGTGACAGAAGCCACCTGTGACCGTGAATTGCTGGGCGAAGTGCTGTTTAGCGAGGCGGGCAAGGTGACAAAAACCGATTTGACCATGGCAACGCCAACTTGTGATGCGATTGGTGACGTTCTGGTGTTGAACAATCCGCTTCCTGACCTGAAACTGGCCGTAGCGAACTAAGGTTTTACGCGGGGTTTTATGCGGCTAATTTTTAGGGGCGCTGCGGTTTTCGCGGCGCTTCTTCTTGCGCAAATGGCGTTGGCACAAGATGTCACGCTGACTGCCCGTGACGGCGGTTTGGCGCTGAATGGCCAGCTCATCAGCTTTGACGGCGCGTTTTACCGCGTAGAAACCGCCTATGGCGGGCTGACGGTCGATGCCGAGGCGGTCATTTGTGCGGGGCCCGCCTGCCCGGATTTGACGGCGCCTTTGGTGCGCATCACCGTGGTCGGGCCTTCGGGCCCAGCTGAACGTCTGTTGCCCGGCCTTTTCGCAGGCTTTGCCGCCGCGCGCGGGTTGGACTATGTGGCCGGCGAGGTGGCCGAAATTCGTGACCCTGATTTGGGGCAACCGCTTGCTTTGATACGGTTTTTGCCTATGGCTTCGGATGCGGCACTGGCGGCTGTGTTGAACCGCGAAGCATCAATGTTTATCGGATTTGAGGCGCTGCCGAAGCTGCGCAATACCGTTGTGGGCTTGGAAGCCTTGGTGCCGATCGTCGCAGCGGATAACCGATTTCCAGCCATCAGCAGCAGTGATTTGGCCGCAGCCCTCTCGGGGAAAGCGACCAATTGGCGGGCATTTGGCGGCCCTGATATGCCGATTGTGGTGCATGCTTTGGCGGGGGATGCAGCGCTTGCGCCAGCTATTCGCGCGCGGGCAGGGGATTTGGCCAAAGGTCTGCGCCACGCCACAGCACCCGAGCTTGCCGCCGCCGTGGCCCGCGATCCATGGGCGCTGGCGCTGACCGGGCAATCCGAGCAAGGGGCGGCGCGGGCCTTGACGTTAACCGATTCCTGCGGCTTTCCGATGCTTGCCACGCCTTTGACGATCAAAGCCGAAGATTACCCTTTGGCCGCCCCGCTATTTTTGGGGGTTGCGCGTCACCGGCAGCCGTTGCTGATTCGGGAATTCCTAGAATATCTGGCGACCAATACCGCGCAATCCGCCGTGGCTGCTGCGGGTTATATCGATAAGCGTCTTGGCGCCGCACCGCTAACGGATGACGGGCAGCGCCTGTTAGGGGCGATTCGTAATGCCGGAAATGAGGTGCCCCTCGCAGCGTTGCAACGCCTTGCCGCAGCGATGGCAGGGGGGCAGCGCTTGTCGATGACCTTCCGTTTCCAGGATGGCTCGGCGCAGCTTGACGCCCATTCGCGTGAAAACTTGGCCGATCTTGCCCGCCACATTGCCGCCGGTCGGTTTAAGGGCGAAGATCTGCTGTTCGCCGGTTTTTCAGATGGTACAGGCGCGGCCAATGTAAACCTGGCCCTGTCCAAAGATCGAGCCGAGGCTGTTCGTGCCGCCTTACATTCCGAGGCGCCCGATCTGACCGACGCGCAACTGCCCAAAATCCAAGCTTTTGGCGAGGCGTTGCCGATGGCTTGTGATACGACTGCCACGGGGCGTCGGATCAACCGGCGTGTAGAGTTATGGTCGCATCCCGCGCCGGATGCCGAACCCTAACCTATAAATACCCCGAGGCGCGAAAGCTCAGCTCTTGCTCTTTGCCGATGATCAGATGGTCGTGCAAGGTGATGCCCAGAACCTGCGCCGCATCTTGGATTTGACCGGTCATGGTAATGTCTGCCTCAGAAGGGGTGGGGTCGCCAGACGGGTGATTATGTACTAAAATCAACGCACTTGCATTCAGCTCTAGCGCGCGTTTTACAACCTCTCTTGGGTAAACCGGCACATGGTCAACCGTGCCGTGCGCTTGTTCTTCATCGGCGATCAGCACATTCTTGCGATCCAGAAACAGAATACGGAATTGCTCGGTCTCGCGGTGGGCCATTGCGGTATGACAATAATCCACAAGCGCATCCCAAGATGATAGCACCGGCTTGTTCATCACCCGCGCCCGCATCATCCGCTGGGCCGCCGCCTCGACGATCTTCAACTCCTGCACCACTGTATCACCAACGCCTTGCACTGTTACCAGCCGCGCCGTCGAGGCCGTAACAACACGGTTAAAATCGCCAAACGTGTCAAGTAGACGCCGCGCCAAAGGTTTTACATCTTGCCGCGGAATGGCGCGGAACAACACCAGCTCTAGCAGCTCATAATCCGGCATTGCAGTCGCGCCGCCCTCCATAAACCGCGTGCGTAATCGCTTGCGATGATCCGCGATATAGGACGGCAGCTTGCCCGACAAAGGGGCCACCGGCACAGCCTCATCCATCTCCGCAAATAGCGGCATGTTTGCTTCGTGAAAGGCGTTGCTCTTGCTCATCCCAATATGCTGCCATGCATATGGTAAAAAATGGGTTAACTAAAACGGCCCGTTGGTTTCATCTTGGCAAAAATACCTAATCGAACGCCAACCCAAAGCCGAAACGCGGGGTGATTATCCTCGTCAGGGCCAAAGCCGAGGGCTCGATGCCCTCGGCTTTGGCAGCTCCTTAGCCTTTCATCCCATCCCAAAAGGTTCTCACCTTGGAAAAGAACGTCTGGCCTTCGGGATTGTTGTCTTCTGACAGCTTCTCAAACTCGCGCAGCAGCTCTTTCTGCTTCGAGGTCAGGTTCACAGGTGTTTCCACGGCCAACTCAATCAGCATATCGCCAACGCCACCACCGCGCAGTGCGGGCATGCCCTTGGAACGCAGACGCATCTGCTTGCCCGTCTGGCTGCCACCGGGCACTTTTACCCGGCTTTTACCGCCGTCGATCGTTGGCACCTCTACCTCGCCACCCAGCGCGGCAGTGGCCATGGTCACTGGCACACGGCAGAACAAATGCGTGCCGTCGCGTTGGAAAATCGCGTGTTCGCGCACCTCGATAAAGATGTACAAATCACCCGACGGCCCGCCGCGCAGTCCTGCTTCGCCTTCACCGGCCAGCCGGATACGCGTGCCGGTTTCAACGCCTGCCGGAATGTTGACCGACAAAGCGCGGTCTTGTTCCACACGGCCTGCGCCTGCGCATTTCTTGCACGGGTTTTTGATGGTTTGGCCCATGCCATTACAGGTGGGGCAGGTGCGTTCAACCGTGAAAAAGCCCTGTTGCGCCCGTACCTTACCCATGCCTGAACAGGTGGGGCAGGTGACTGGCTCAGCGCCACCCTCGGCACCAGACCCGCGACAGGATTCGCACGCGACCGAGGCCGGTACGTTGATGGTTTTCTGGATGCCCGCAAAGGCCTCTTCCAGCGTCACACGCAGGTTATAGCGCAGGTCGGACCCGCGTTGCGCGCGCGAACGCCCGCCACCGCCACGCTGGCCACCCATGAAATCGCCGAACAAATCTTCGAACACGTCCGAAAACGCGCTGGCGAAATCGCCATTGGCGCCGGGTTGCCCACCACGTGGCCCGCCCATTCCGCCCTCAAAGGCGGCATGGCCGTAACGGTCGTAAGCGGCCTTTTTCTCGGCGTCTTTTAGCACCTCATAGGCCGCGTTCACTTCTTTGAACTGTTCTTCGGCCTTGGGGTTGTCGGAATTGCGGTCAGGGTGCAGCTCTTTCGCCTTGCTGCGATAGGCTTTCTTCAGCTCATCAGCGGATGCACCGCGCGCGGCCCCGAGCACTTCGTAAAAATCTCGTTTTGCCATAGCAAACCTCTGCTCTTTGAACGGCAGAGGGGCGGCCTGTTGTTCAAGGCCGCCCCATTTGTCGTTCTTGCGGTGTTACTTGCGCTTTTTCTCGCCAAGATCTTCAAAGTCGGCATCAACGATATCATCGTCAACCGAGCGCGCCTCGTCGGGCTCTTCTCCGCCGTCGGCCTCTTGGCTGGCTTTGTAGATCGCTTCGCCCAGCTTCATTGCAGATTCCGTAAGGTTCTGCATTGCGCCTTTGATTTTGCTCGTGTCGTCGGTTTTCAACGCTTCTTCCAACGGCTGCATTGCAAATTCGATGGCTTCGACAGTAGATGGATCTACCTTGTCGCCATGCTCTTCGAGCGATTTCTTGGTCGAGTGCATCAGGCTTTCGGCCTGGTTGCGGGTTTCAACCAATTCGCGGCGCTCTTTATCCGCCTCGGCATTTTCTTCGGCGTCGCGCACCATCTTTTGGATATCTTCGTCGGACAAGCCGCCAGACGCTTGGATGGTGATGTTCTGTGCCTTGCCGGTGCCTTTGTCTTTGGCACCTACGGACACAATACCGTTTGCGTCAATGTCAAAGGTCACTTCGATTTGCGGCATCCCACGTGGTGCGGGTGGAATGTCTTCAAGGTTGAACTGACCAAGGATCTTGTTATCCGCCGCCATTTCACGCTCGCCTTGGAACACCCGGATCGTCACAGCGTTCTGGTTGTCTTCGGCAGTTGAAAAGACTTGGGATTTCTTGGTCGGAATGGTCGTGTTGCGGTCGATCAGACGGGTGAACACGCCGCCTTGGGTTTCAATACCCATCGACAATGGAGTGACGTCCAGCAGAACAACGTCTTTTACGTCGCCTTGCAAAACACCGGCCTGAATTGCCGCGCCAAGCGCCACAACTTCATCAGGGTTCACGCCTTTGTGCGGCTCTTTGCCAAAGAATTTAGTCACTTCTTCGATAACGCGCGGCATGCGGGTCATACCGCCAACCAACACAACTTCGTCGATGTCGGATGTGGTTAGGCCAGCATCCTTCAACGCGGCTTGGCAAGGTTTGATCGACGCTTTGATCAGATCGCTGACCAAGCTTTCCAGTTTCGCACGGGTCAGTTTCATAACCATGTGCAATGGCTGGCCGTTAGCGCCCATCGAGATGAACGGCTGGTTGATTTCAGTCTGCTGGCTGGACGACAGTTCGATTTTCGCCTTTTCAGCAGCTTCTTTCAAACGCTGAA
Organism: Pseudorhodobacter sp. W20_MBD10_FR17; assembly: GCF_052119765.1. Classification (NCBI taxonomy): domain Bacteria; kingdom Pseudomonadati; phylum Pseudomonadota; class Alphaproteobacteria; order Rhodobacterales; family Paracoccaceae; genus Pseudorhodobacter; species Pseudorhodobacter sp. W20_MBD10_FR17. The sequence goes on from NZ_JBGQOQ010000007.1 coordinate 95,768, forward strand.
GCGCCATCTTGTCTTTGGTCAGGTCAACCGAATGCTCTTTTTTGAACTCTTCCGCGAGGTAGTTCACGATGCGCATGTCGAAATCTTCGCCACCAAGGAAGGTGTCGCCGTTGGTCGATTTTACTTCGAACAGGCCGTCGTCGATTTCCAGAATGGTCACGTCGAACGTGCCGCCACCAAGGTCATAGACCGCAATCGTGCGGGCTTCTTTTTTGTCCAGACCATAGGCCAAGGCCGCCGCTGTTGGCTCGTTGATGATCCGCAGCACTTCAAGGCCAGCGATTTTGCCGGCGTCTTTGGTGGCCTGACGCTGTGCGTCGTTAAAGTAAGCCGGAACCGTGATAACGGCTTGGGTCACTTCTTCGCCAAGATAGCTCTCGGCGGTTTCTTTCATCTTGCCCAGAATAAAGGCAGAGATTTGGCTTGGCGAATACTTTTCACCGCGGACTTTCACCCACGCATCGCCGTTGCCGCCGTCTACCAGCTCAAATGGTAGGTTTTTCTTGTCTTTGGCGATGTGGCTGTCGTTGATCGGACGACCGATCAGACGCTTAACCGCAAAGACGGTGTTGGTAGGGTTGGTTACAGCTTGGCGCTTGGCGGGCTGGCCGACAAGACGTTCTGTTTCTGTAAAACCAACGATAGAAGGCGTTGTACGCGCACCTTCGGCGTTTTCAAGAACTCGGGGTTGCGAACCATCCATGATAGCTACGCAAGAGTTGGTTGTCCCGAGGTCGATCCCGATGACTTTGGCCATGATAAATACCTCTTCATATTCGGCGATGTTATGGGGGTCAGGCCCGTTATGGCCCCTGATCCCCGATCCCAGTTGTAGACGGCTAGGCACGGCCGCCTTTTCCGGCTACGGGGTTTATATAGGGGCCGCGTCTTGGCCCTGCAAGCACCCCCCGCGGTGGTTTTTCATCTCAATTGCAGGAAATTTTGCAGGACTTTTTAAGGTTGGCCCCGTTTTGCGGCGTTTTCCCGTTATTCCCAACCGTAGTTAAAGCTGATGCTGATGCGATCGTCCTCGCCCATATTCATCGGCACCTCATGGCGCAGCCAGCTTTCCCAAAGCAAAATATCGCCCGGCGCTGGGGATTTATAGATAAAACTGCGCAAGCCTTCGGGCGCGTCCTTGGTGCGGGCAGGGGCGGCCATCATCATCGGCAGGCGTGGATCTTCCAGCTTTAGTGCGCCAGCACCGGGGGGCACGGCAACATATGTGGTGCCGCTGATCACGCTATGCGGGTGGATATGCGAGCTGTGCGTGCCGCCTTGGGGCAGGATATTGATCCAAATTGAATCGAGCTTTAGCTTTTTCCCGTCGAGGTCAAAGGCAAGATCGCGTGCAAAGGCTGCGACATGTTTGTCGATGATTTTAACAAGGTCTTTGAACGTCGGGTCACGCCATGCCAGATCGGCAAGCGACGCATAGGAGGTATAGCCGGGAAACTGGTTTTCCTCGCACCAATCCTGACCAGCTGTGTCATCCTCGGCAATGCCAAGGCAAGTATCTTCCAATGTTTCAGGGCTGGGGGCGTTGCCCAGCTCGGTCAGGGCGGCGCGGTAAAAGCGGGTAACGAAAAGGCTGTCGATTTGGGGCATGTTTTGGTCCTTTTATGCGCGCTTTGGCAGTTCAGACACCAAGGTTTGCGCGGCCAGCCGTGGGTTTGCGTGTTGCCAGATCGGGCGGCCCACAACGATATGATCGGCCCCCGCCGCAATCGCGCTGGCAGGCGTGGCGATGCGCTTTTGGTCATCGGCCGACGAGCCTGTGGGCCGCACGCCGGGGGTAACAATCAACCGGCCTTCGGCAATGGAGAGCGCGCGGATCAGTGCCGCCTCATGTGGGCTTGCGATCACGCCATCAGCGCCGGCCTCTAGCGCGTTATGCGCGCGTTCCAGCGTGATTTCACCAATATCACCGGGTTTGATCAGGTTGGCATCAAGATCGGCACGGTCAAGCGAGGTCAGAATGGTAACGCCGAGGATTTTAAGGTTGCTTCCCGCAGCGCCTTCTTTGGCCGCGCGCACGACTTGCGGGTCGCCGTGGACGGTTAGGAAATCGAAATCAAACTGGGCAATGCCGCGCACCGCAGCCTCTACCGTGGCGCCTATGTCAAAGAACTTCATATCCAAGAAAATGCGCTTGCCATGCTCTTGTTTCAGCTCATTCGCCAAGGCTAGCCCGCCGCCTGTAAGCATGCCCAAGCCGATTTTGTAAAAGGAAACGGCATCGCCGATTTTGCGGGTTAGTGCCTGCCCGTGCACAATATTCGGCACATCCAGCGCCACGATCAAACGGTCATCGGCCATGTTATTCCCCATATTTTTTGTAAAACCGCTGCGTGATGGGCGCTATTGTGCGGGCTGTCAAGCGTAACGCATTGACTTGGGCGGTGCTGCGCAGTTGAATCGCCGCAAAAGCAAGAGGTTGAGGCGAGTATGCAGGTTAATTTAGAATTCGAGCGCCCAGAAGAGGGGCCGACCTCGGGGCCGGTGACCGTTGGTTGGTTTCTGACCAAAGACAAAGGTGCGATTCTGTATGACCCGCCAGAGCGGCTGTCGATACGCCAAACTAGCAAAACCCATGCCAAATCGGCCAGCCGCTGCCCTGCGGTGATCCAGATGGAAAGCCGGTATTTCGTGGTGAAATGCCCGTTTGATCTGCACATCGGCTTTGGCCGCGATGATAAGGGCAAGGCGCATTTGATCAATCGGGCAGGTGTGGCCTCGGCCATTCGGTCCAGCAAAATTTCCGAAGTTATGGTGATGGTGAATGAGGCCGAATGGCGCTTTCCCGATCGGCCGACGATCCAGCTGATGCTGCCCTATTGCTTTATTTCCGATGAAACCGTCTATCTGACGCAGTTGGGGACGTTCGCGCATTACCGCGCCGACCCGTTGCCAGGCACCATTTTTGGCGGGCGGTTTCCCGTAAACCTGTGGCCGCGCCCGTTGATGTGGGCGTTTGAGTGGCATGACACGTCCAAAGATCTGATTTTGCGTCGGGGCGAGCCACTGTTTTATTGCCAGTTTGAGGCAAATGGCCCAGACCGCCCCATCCAACTGGTCGAGGCTGAACGGACCGAAGCGCTAGAGACCTATATGGACAAAATTTCTGGCGCGGTGAATTACGTCAATCAAACCTTTAGCCTGTTCAAAGCCGCAGAATCGGTGCGGCCTGCCAAGCTGTTGACGCCTAAACATCGTGACTAACTAGCGCATAATCTGTCGTTCGGCGGCGCTTACCAGTCCTTTAACCAAGGCGTGATGTTCGATGCTTTGTGCGGCGGCTAGGGTAACGCCAATCCGTAAAGGTACCGGCAGGCCGGGGGTAAAAAACTCGACAGCCGCGTCAAAATGCCTACGTGCGGCATCATAGGCGACATCGGCAATTCTGGTGGCGGTCGCGGCCATGGGGTGCATCCTTTTGCATAAGCTGCCGTTAGGTCGGTCTGACTGCAACTAACAACGAATGAATGAAGATTTAGTTTCCAAATTTAAAGACACATCCCTTCACGTTGACTTGAATCAACGCCGCAGCGCCCCCAATTTGTTACTGAGGCCCGTATCCGGAATGTGCCGCAATAGGGCATTCCAAAAGGCGGGAGCTTTTACAGGAGAATATTTATGAATATGGAAAAGTTCACAGAGCGGTCACGCGGTTTTATGCAGGCTGCCCAAACGATTGCGATGCGCGAAAGCCATCAGCGGCTTGCGCCCGAACATTTGCTAAAGGCCTTGATGGATGATGATCAAGGCATGTCTGCCAACCTAATTCGTCGCGCGGGCGGTGACCCTGCGCCAGTTGTTCAGGCACTGGATTTGGCGATGGGCAAGATGTCCAAAGTTTCTGGCGATGCCCAGCCTTATATGGACCCTGCAACGGCGCGCGTGCTGGATGAGGCCGAAAAACTGGCCAAAAAGGCGGGCGATAGCTTTGTGCCGGTTGAACGGATTTTGGTCGCGCTTGCGATGACCAACACCAATGCCAAAGATGCTTTGGTCGCGGGCAAAGTGAATGCGCAAAGCCTGAACTCCGCAATCAATGACATCCGCAAAGGCCGTACTGCCGATACTGCGACCGCCGAAGATTCCTATGAGGCGCTGTCGAAATATGCACGCGACCTGACCGAAGCCGCGCGTGATGGCAAAATTGACCCTATCATTGGCCGTGACGAAGAGATTCGCCGCGCCATGCAGGTGCTTTCGCGCCGGACGAAAAACAACCCTGTGCTGATTGGCGAACCGGGCGTGGGTAAAACCGCGATTGCCGAAGGTTTGGCCTTGCGGATTGTTGATGGCGACGTGCCTGAAAGCTTGCGCAACAAAAAGCTGATGGCGCTGGATATGGGGGCGCTGATTGCCGGTGCTAAATATCGCGGCGAGTTTGAAGAGCGCCTTAAAGCAATTCTTAAGGAAATTGAGGCAGCCTCGGGCGAGATCATCTTGTTTATTGATGAGATGCACACATTGGTCGGCGCTGGTAAGGCCGATGGTGCGATGGATGCGGCAAACCTTATCAAGCCGGCGCTGGCGCGGGGTGAGTTGCACTGTATCGGTGCGACGACCTTGAACGAATACCGCAAATATGTCGAAAAAGACGCAGCCCTTGCGCGGCGGTTTCAGCCTGTGATGGTCGAAGAGCCTACGGTCGAGGATACGATTTCCATTCTTCGCGGGATTAAGGACAAGTATGAGATGCACCATGGCGTGCGGATCACCGACTCGGCCTTGGTCGCGGCGGCGACGCTTAGTCACCGCTATATCACCGACCGGTTCTTGCCGGATAAGGCGATCGACCTGATGGATGAGGCCGCGTCGCGTTTGCGGATGGAAGTGGACAGCAAGCCCGAGGAATTGGACCAGCTGGACCGCCAGATTCTGCAATTGCAGATCGAAGCTGAGGCGTTGAAGAAAGAAGACGACACCGCGTCCAAGGACCGTTTGGAAAAGCTGGAAAAGGAACTGGCGGATCTGATGGAGCGGTCCGATAGCATGACGGCAAAATGGCAGACCGAACGCGATGGTCTGGAAGCTGGCCGTGAGCTGAAGGAAAAACTGGACCGCGCGCGGGCCGATCTGGACAGCGCCAAACGCGAAGGCAATCTCGCCAAAGCGGGTGAGCTTTCCTATGGCATCATCCCGCAGCTTGAGAAGAAGCTGGCGGAAAGCGAAGGGCAGGAATCGGATGCGCTGGTATCCGAGGCCGTGCGCCCCGAGCAGATTGCCGAAGTTGTGGAACGCTGGACCGGTATTCCGACGACCAAGATGCTGGAAGGCGAACGCGATAAGCTGCTGAAGATGGAGGATGAGCTGGGCAAACGGGTCATCGGCCAACGTCAGGCGCTGAAGGCGGTTTCCAATGCGGTGCGGCGCGCGCGCGCTGGGCTGAATGATGAGAACCGGCCTTTGGGCTCGTTCCTGTTCCTCGGGCCAACCGGCGTGGGTAAAACCGAGCTGACCAAGGCCGTTGCCGAATATCTGTTCGACGACGATCAGGCGATGGTGCGAATCGACATGTCTGAATTCATGGAGAAACATGCCGTTAGCCGCCTAATCGGTGCGCCTCCGGGCTATGTTGGCTATGACGAAGGCGGGGTTTTGACCGAAGCCGTGCGTCGCCGCCCGTATCAGGTGGTGCTGTTCGATGAGGTCGAAAAGGCGCATCCGGATGTGTTCAACGTTCTGCTGCAAGTGTTGGATGATGGCGTTTTGACCGATGGTCAGGGCCGCACTGTGGACTTTAAGCAAACGCTGATTATCCTGACGTCGAACCTTGGGGCGGTGGCGCTGAGCCAGCTACCCGATGGGGCCGATCCGGCACCCGCACGGGCGCAGGTGATGGATGCGGTTCGCAGCCATTTCCGGCCTGAATTCTTGAACCGTCTGGATGAAACGATCATCTTTGACCGTCTGGCGCGGACCGATATGGCGGGCATTGTGACCATTCAGATGAAGCGGCTGGAGCGCCGTCTTGCAAGCCGCAAGATCACGTTGAATCTGGATGCGGACGCTCTGCAATGGTTGGCCGATGAAGGCTATGATCCGGTGTTCGGGGCGCGGCCTTTGAAACGTGTGATCCAGCGCAGCCTGCAAGACCCGCTGGCCGAGATGATCTTGGCCGGTGAGGTGATGGACGGGGCCACAATCGCTGTTTCGTCCAGTGCTGACGGGTTGGTGATCGGGGATCGCGTGAGTGCGTCACAACGGCCGAAACCGGCAGAAGCCGCCGTACATTAATTGAAAAGCCCCGGCAGCGATGTCGGGGCTTTTTTACCTGCGCTGATGGTTTGATGCGCATGATCTTGGTAGCGATAGCTGGAGGCGTGGATGGACTTTGATGCGCAACCAACCTTGATTGGCCGCCGCCTGACCTTGCGCCCTTTGGCGGCCGAAGATCAGGCGGCGCTGGCGGCGGCTGCTGCCGACCCAGAGTTGTGGGCGGGCCATCCGGCCAAAGATCGGTGGCGACCAGATGTGTTCGGCCTCTATTTCCAAAAGCTGTTGGCCAGTGGCGGCACGCTTGCGGTGATCGACACTGCCTCAGGCCGCGTGATCGGCTGTTCACAATATTACCGTGTTGAGGATGCGCCGGGGGATATCTCTATCGGGTTTACCTTTTTGGCGCGGGACTGGTGGGGTGGGGCGACCAATGCAGAGCTAAAGCAGCTTATGCTGGACCATGCGTTCCAAAGCTTTGATCGGGTCTGGTTCCACATCAATCCCACAAACATCCGGTCGCAAAAGGCGACAACGAAAACAGGTGCGTTGTTTGACCATGACGCCACCATCGGCATTTCTGGCGCGGTGGGAGCATGGAAATGCTATGTGTTGACGCGTGAGGCGTGGCAGAGCTGAGTTATTCGGCGGCCAAAGGTATTGATTGACCTGCGTCTGTGATTTGGGTGATCACCCCTGATATCAGCGCTTGGAATTCAGGGAAATCGGGGCGGGGTTCGACGCGGGCCTCATCCAGATACAATGCGCGGTCGATTTCTATCTGAACGACATGCTGGCCGCGTGTGGGGCGGCCGTAGGCTTGGGTGATATAGGCGCCGGCAAAAGGCACGTTGCGCGCGACCCGCAGGCCTGCATTGGTAAAAGCGGCTTCGATTTTTGCAACCACATCATAGCTGGCCGCAGCACCGAACCTGTCGCCCAGCACAATATCGGGGCAAATCGTGCCGGGGCGGCTGTGCGTTACAATCGCCTCATGCGGCATGGAGTGGCAATCAATCAGAATGGCTTTGCCGAAAGCAGCGGTCGTCTGTTGCATCAAATCACGCAACTGCTGGTGATAGGGATGCCAAAATCTGGTCAGCCGCACTTCAGCCTCGGCCCGTGTGATGCGGCCGGAATAGATCGTTTTGCCACCCGCAACCACGCGCGGCACCACGCCAAGGCCAGACTTGATGCGCGGGTTATGCGGATGCGGCGGGGCGCCTTCGACGACGGCGGGGTCTAATTCATCACGCGCGCGGTTCAAATCAAGAAAGGCGCGGGGGGCACGGGCTGCCAGCAATGGTGCGCCACGCGCGGGGGCTGACGCGAAAAGCTGGTCGATAAACGCGTCCTCTGAGGATCGCAGGGTCAATGCGTCAAGACGGCTTTGGCCACCAAAGGTTGATGCGTAATCGCGCCCGCTGTGTGGCGAGGAAAAAACAAAGGGCACGCTGTGCCGGTCGGGCATGAACAGATCGAAGGGTTGCATCAAGGGGCTGTCTCCTTAACCGAGGTATAGCGCAGAAATCTGTTTTGCCAAATCTTTACAGAATCTTCGCGAACTTCCCTTGGCCGTGACCTGATGCGTGAAGATGCTAAACAAAAGCTCTTGAATATGCGCGCGACTCCTTTTATAGCCCTGCCAACCGACGCGGTTCCGCCCGCGTCCTTTTCTTTGGTAACTTGGGTCCAAGGTCAAGACATGGCGGAATCGTTGCGGGTCGTGGGCGGTTAGCTCAGCGGTAGAGCACTACGTTGACATCGTAGTGGCCACTGGTTCGATCCCAGTACCGCCCACCATCTTGCCACCTAATTGGTTGCAGGTTCATCGGTCCCGCGCTATGTGGGGGCCACAAGTTTAATCGGCGCACGCGCGCCGCGATAAGGAGAAGGCCCATGAAGGTCAAAAACTCGCTCCGCTCGCTGAAGTTGCGTCACCGCGACTGCCAGGTCGTGCGCCGCAAAGGTCGTGTCTATGTTATCAACAAGACACAAAAGCGTTATAAAGCGCGCCAAGGCTAATATTCTTGGCTGACGCACGATGTTTTGCCAAAGTTAAAAAAACCGCCGAGAGGAAACTCCGGCGGTTTTTTGCTAAGCAAAATAAAGGTTTGGCTTTTGCTACGTGGTGGCTAGGTTTATATATACTGCGACACAAAGCCCACCTAAGGCTGCGTAAGATTGCAACAGGACGTGGATTAACCTAACTGTATTGCGGGACACTATAAAATGCCAAGCGACCACAAAGCCGTTGGCCACTACTACAGGGAAGAGATCAGCCGAATGAACATTCAGAATATGAGCGATGCCGCTCTCTCTGCCGCTGCAGACCAGAATCGGTCAGCGCGCGAATGGCTTCCTATTCTTGCCAAATATCGTGATCCGATTGCGGCCCGCAGTGTGTTTGAACTGGCGGTGACGGTGCTTCCTATCTTGGCGATTTGGGCTGTGGCGATTTGGCTGTTGCAATATAGCTACATGGCGGCGTTTGCTTTGGGGGCGTTCAACGGGCTGTTTTTGGTGCGCCTGTTCTGCATTCAGCATGATTGCGGTCACGCCTCATTCTTTTCCAACCGCAAGCTGAGCGATTGGGTTGGGCGCTGCCTTGGTGTGCTGACCTTGACGCCGTATCATGTTTGGCGCCGCCAACATGCGATTCACCATTCCGCTGCGGGCAATCTCGATTTGCGCGGAATCGGCGATGTGACCACGCTGACAGTTGATGAATACCTTGCGCGGTCGGCTTTTGGCCGCCTTATGTACCGGATTTACCGCAGCCCGCTCACGCTGTTTTTGATCGGGCCTGCCTATATTTTCTTGGTTCAAAACCGTATTCCCTACGGTTTGATGAAATCGGGCGCGTCGTTCTGGGTCTCGGCTATGGGCACCAATTTGGCGCTGTTCGCAGGCGTAGCGGCTTTGGTTTACTTTGGGGGCTGGGCGCCGTTGTTGCTGGTGGTTCTGCCAACTTGGATCGTTGCGGCCTCGACCGGCGTTTGGCTGTTTTACGTGCAGCACCAGTTTGAAGACACACATTGGCGCAAGGCCGATGAATGGCAGTTGCATGAGGCCGCTTTGGAAGGCTCTTCGCATTATGTCTTGCCAAAGCCATTGCAGTGGATGTCTGCCAATATCGGCATTCACCATGTGCACCACCTGTACAGCCGCATTCCGTTTTACCGTTTGACCGAGGTGATAAAAGATCATCCCATCCTGGCGGAAAGCCAGCGCATGACGATAGGCGAAAGCATAGCTTGCGCCCGTCTGCATCTGTGGGATGAAAGCCAGAAAAAACTGCTGTCGTTCCGCCGCGCCCATGCGCTTTATTTGACAGCCTAAGCCTTTGGTGATTTGATTTTAAAAGGGGTGGGTTTAGGCCCAGCCCCTACGATAAATGTTGAGGAAGATATAAGGCCGCAATTTGCGGCCTTATTCTCTTTTGGCCTTTAACTTCACACTGAGAAGTCAGGGCTGCGATCACTGTCATCCTTCAGTTCATCCCCTTCATCTGGAGCAACGTCAGGAACAACATTGTTGAGTATGTGAAGCGCGGCTTCCGGATCTCCTTTGGCGGCCCTCCGTCTCATTTCGAGGACAGCCCTTCGGTGCCCGAGCCCTTCAGCCACCAAAGCTACAAGAAGCTGATTGATGGATGTATTCTCCTGCTCAGAAGCCTCTCTCGCCTGTTCCATAAGATGATCAGGCATACGAAGTGCAAAAGCGTTCATTTCAGTCTCCTTTCCAGGTTGGTGTTGTATACGAAGTCGCCCGCCTTCATTGCGATCAGGCCAAATGCTGAAACGTCAACATGATTGAAGACCTTATCACCAGACAGGATGATCTGTGCATTGGCTGCCATGGCGCACTCAATGACGTGATCATCTTTCGGGTCGTTCAAGAACGGCCTGAAACGAAACCACGGAGACACCTCGAAAGCCATTGAACACAGTGCATCTAAAATAACGTCGATCTGCTCATATGAGAGTGAAGGTTTCTGACCGAGGATCCCGGGCCTTTTCAGAACATCCTCATATTCCAGAACCAAAGCTGGTGATAAAGCAAACCGAGTTTTACCACTCAACATATCGTTGAGGATGAGGTTTGAAGCCCCTTGACGGGATCTCAATCCACTTACGACAACATTTGTATCAACAACGATCATGACATCACATATAACATCACATGCAATATTGTCCACTTAGAATTTCGTTCAGAAAAAGAATAGATCTCTCGGATAGATCAGACCTTTCGCCAGACCGACCCGCATCGCGGGTGTCTTCCCATCCCGCCCCCTCAGCATCCAATTGTGGTAGAAGCGAAGTATTCCGATCAACTTCGGAACCATGTCCGGATCATAGAAGCCATAGGCATGCCAGATCCGATGCTGGTTTGAGGCGGTCGGTAGGCCCCTTTCAAATCCGGAAACGCGCCTTCGTGTGAAGTTGAACCAGGCATCGACTGGATGGACAGAGCTACCGCAGATGACACGAGACAATCCGGCGTAGTCCAGGTGTCCTACATCCGTCTTGAGCCGCAAAGACTTGCGCGGTTCCGATTTTGTATGGAACGGCCAGTCCCATCCCTCTGATGCCAAGATTCTGCCGCGCTCTTCGATCGGGATATTCTCGAACCTCTCCTTCATCTGATACGCCACAAGGGCCTGCCTTCTGGTGAGGTCCGGATCAATATCCTGAAATTCCTCTATGCCACCGGCATGAAGGCGCGCCAGATCATAGAACGCATCCGTTCCCATGCGGGCAAGTGTGCTGCGCTCATCATTGGTCAGGCCCTTGTCAAACCTGACCTCTGTGACATTGACGCGGCCTTCCTTTACCATATCGACGTTGACAGCACAGAAGGCGGCCGCAAGACCGCTGTCGGCATCTACCGAGTAGTTTGCCTGCCGGAGGCCTTGCCCGGTCAGCTTCCGGACGAGCATCACATGCGCATACATGAAGGCATCGTTTCTGACCCGTGATCCCTTGCCCGGAAGCTTCATTTTTCCGCCCGTCATAGGATCTTCCGTGTTGAAGAATCCGGGCAGGCTGCGCAGCATTGCATCCATATACTCTCGCTCGGACCAGAGCCTGGCATGCTTGCGCATCGCCCTGGGCAGGAGGAAGTCACCGCACCTGAACATGGCCTCGTCCACATCCTCAACGGCCACATCCGGATCATAGTCGACGGTTGATGCGACTACGAATTGAGAGGAGGCATGCACGGTGGACATGTGCAACAGGGGAACGGTCCCGCGCCGACCCCTGACAGGCCAGTTTAGGAGAATCGTCTGTGCATCCGTGGCGAAGAACTGGTCCTTGCCTGCAAGGCACCGCGCCAGTTCCCCCTCGCGCGCCGCCGACATCGCAAGGCATTGCCGATAGATAAAATCGACCTTTGAGTAAATCTGCGGAAAGGTTACCCCGTTGATCTCGCAGATCCGGCTCAGCGGCACCTTGTTCACCAGGTTAAGCAGGATGCTTCCTTTCTGATCCGTTCTCTTGTGACGCCGTGTGGCGGATCCAAGGGAAAATGTCGATCCGCATCCTTTGCATTGATTCCGGGAGTCTCCCTTGGCGGTAGTGCCGAAGGAACGGTATGCCGACGGTGCCAGCTGGATAGATAGATTGTTGTTGATGCATCCCGCCTTCTGGCAGGCGTCCTGATTGCGGCGTCGAAGATGAAGATCCGCCATCCTGGAATATTCTTGCACAACGGCACGATTGGATTTTAGGGTATGATAAGTCCCGCATGCGGGACAGCCATAGGTGCGTTCCGCTCCGGATCCGGTAACCTTACCATGACCCGGACCGCTACCGCCGCCCCGGGCGTCAAATGGGGAGGGGTGAACCCCGAAACGGGTGCATAAAGGGCTTCTACAGAAGTTGACGGAAAATCCGCCAATGGCTACGGGCAAACGACGCTTCTGCGTCGAAGATTTCTTCGAGAGGTTTGTGCCTTGCTCGTCTCCGGAATAATGCGAAATAATAAGGAAAGAGCCGCCAATTTACTGGCGGCTCTTCAGTTCGTCAACATTTATCGTAGGGGCTGGGGGTTTAGGCCTGCCCCTTTTTTGTTGCCCGCCTTTGATAGGGCTGGCCTTAGCTTGTACCCGTGACAATAAACTGCCCTGTTCCGCCTTGCCGCCGCCAAGCCTATTTGCCAGCATGTGCAAAGCATTAGGAGGGCAATATGCACCCCAACCCCGTCTATCGAACCGGAACCGAGGCGGACGCGCTGGCCTTTGCGCGCGACCGTAGTTTTGGCATTTTGTCGGTGAACGGCACCGAGGGGCCATTGGCGGCGCATATTCCCTTTGATTTGGGGCAGGGTGAGGTGTTCGTGCATTTGGCGCGGTCAAACCCGATTGCGCGGACGGCATTGCCAGCACCAGCGTTACTGGCGGTGTCTGGCCCGGATGCCTATGTGTCGCCCGATTGGTACGGCGCGGTGGATCAGGTGCCAACGTGGAATTACGCCGCCGTTCATCTGCGCGGGGTGTTGGAGCCGCTGCCGCAGGAGGCGTTGCCCCCGCATCTAGAGCGGGTGAGTGCGCAGATGGAGGCACGTTTGGCGCCCAAGCCGGTTTGGACGCTGGATAAGATGAGCGATGATGCCGTCGCGCGGATGTTTCGGATGATCGTGCCGTTTCGGCTGGTGATTGCCAGCGTGGAAAGCACGATGAAGCTGAACCAAAACAAGACGGATGCCCAAAGGGCAGGAGCCGCCGCAGGTATTGCGGCTAACCCGATCGGGCTGGATGCTGCGCAGATTGCGGCGTTGATGCAGGCGCCTGTGCGCAGCTTATAGGGCTGGACTTGGGGGCCGGTGCCGGGTTTAGGTATTTTTGCCAAGATGAAGCCGAAAGGCAGCACGAAATTACAAGGAGACAGCATGCGTCTTTTCTATTCCCCTACCTCGCCCTATGCCCGCAAGGTTGTTGTTTTGTTGGCTGAGGCTGGCCATTCTGACGCGGTTGAGCTGGTGCTGGCCAGCGGCACGCCGATTGATACGGGCACCACGCCGCTGGCGCACAACCCGTTGGGAAAGATCCCCACGTTAGAGCGTGAGGGCGGGGCGGCGCTGTATGATAGCCGGGTGATTACACGCTATTTGGACGATCAGTTTGACGCCGGGTTGTACCCAGCCGGCCCGCGTCTGTGGGAAACATTGACGTTGGAGGCCACAGCAGACGGCATTTTGGATGCTGCGATTTTGATGGTGTACGAAACGCGCGTGCGGCCCGAGGATAAGCGCTATGACCCGTGGGTTGAGGGGCAGTGGGGCAAGATTGAGCGCGCCTTGGACGCGCTAGAGGCCCGCTGGATGAGCCATTTGCACGGGCCTTTGGATATGGGCCAAATCGCGGTTGGCTGTGCGCTCGGCTATGTTGATTTCCGCCACGGCGCACGGAATTGGCGCGAAGGGCGGCCCTTGTTGGCGGCATGGGAGGCCAGTTTTGCAAGTCGTGACAGCATGAAGGCCTCGGCCCCGCAGGCATAAGCCGTGCTGCCGCTGTCTGATTTTGTTTTGGTTTGGGTGGTCGTGGCCTTGAACACGACCACCCCGGGGCCGAATGTGGTGAATACCATTGCCACCGCAATGTCGGCGGGCCGGCGTGCAGGCCTTGGTGCGGCGACTGGCGTGGCAGTGGGAATCGCACTTTGGTGTCTTGCGTCCAGCCTTGGGTTTGCGGCGCTATTCGCCGCGATCCCGAGTGCCGCGCGTGTGATGAGCTTGGTCGCCGCGGGGCTTTTGGGCTGGTTAGCGCTGCGGGCATTGCGCATGGCTTGGCAAGGGTTTCGGGGAGCGCGCAAAGGCTTGCCGCCTGCACCGAACCACTTAAGCTTTGGTCAGGCACTGCTGCGTGCAGTCATGATTAGCGCGACCAATCCAAAGGTTTTGACGACATGGTTGTCCGTGACGACATTTTTTCCGGTAGCGCGGGCGAGTGGCGTGGATATTGCGGTATTGGCTGTTGGGTCCGCTGCGATAGGCCTGTTCTTCCACAGCACCTATGCCACCGTTTTTTCTACTGGCCCTGCGGTTCGATTCTATTTGCGCGCGGGCTGGGTTATTTATTTCATCTCTGGAATTTTCTTCGCGGCTTTGGCCTCTAGCATGGTTTTGAAACTGTTTTCGCAGTGATTCTGCCGAAATCCGTGGCTTTTGAAGAAAAATCAGGGCCGACCTGTTGCATTTCCATCGCGTCACCCCCAACTGCGCCGCTTTGTCCGCTGGACGTGGGCGATTTACGCCGCTAAATACCGACACTGTAAGGCTGCGCATTTCCCGTGGCCCGGTCATGACATGGGCCGCATCATGCGGCCTTCGGAAGGGAGAATTCTAGTGTCCCACGCAGACGAACACGCAGGCACCCGCAGGGATTTCCTGTATTACGCCACAGCAGGCGCTGGCGCAGTGGCAGCAGGCGCTGCCGTTTGGCCGCTTGCCAACCAAATGAATCCATCAGCAGATGTTGCGGCGATGTCGTCGATCTTTGTTGATGTGTCTTCTGTTGAGGTTGGTTCGCAGTTGACGGTGAAATACCTCGGCAAGCCGGTTTTCATTCGCCGCCGCACCGCCAAAGAGATTGAGGAAGGCCGCGCCGTTGACGTGGCAACCTTGCTCGACCAAACCTCGGAGAACCCGAATAAGCCGTCTACCGACGCGTCCGACGTGAACCGCACGATGGATGAGGCCGGTGAATGGTTGGTGATGATTGGCGTTTGTACGCACCTTGGTTGCGTGCCAATCGGTAACAATTCGGGCGATTTTGACGGTTGGTTCTGCCCATGCCACGGGTCGCATTATGATACGGCTGGCCGTATCCGCAAAGGCCCCGCCCCGCAAAACCTGCACATCCCGGTGGCTACTTTCACCGATGAAACCACAATCAAGCTTGGGTAAGGAAATATCATGGCCGGAATTCCGCACGACCATTACGAGCCCAAAACGGGCCCAGAAAAATGGCTTCACAAGCGCCTGCCAATTGTCGGGCTGCTCTACGACACATTGATGATCCCCACACCCAAGAACCTGAACTGGATGTGGATCTGGGGCATCGTCTTGACATTCTGTCTGGTGTTGCAAATCGCGACGGGCATCGTTTTGGCGATGCACTATACGCCGCATGTCAGCCTTGCCTTTGCAAGCGTTGAGCACATCATGCGTGACGTAAACGGCGGCTATATGCTGCGCTATCTGCACGCAAACGGCGCGTCGCTGTTCTTTGTTGCTGTCTATCTGCACATCTTCCGCGGCTTGTACTACGGTTCGTACAAAGCCCCGCGTGAGATTACGTGGATCATCGGCATGATCATCTACCTGTGCATGATGGGCACGGCGTTTATGGGTTACGTTCTGCCTTGGGGCCAAATGTCCTTTTGGGGTGCGACGGTTATTACCGGCCTGTTCGGCGCTATTCCGGGCATTGGCGAATCGATCCAGACTTGGTTGTTGGGCGGCCCAGCCGTTGATAACGCCACGCTGAACCGTTTCTTCAGCTTGCACTATCTTCTGCCTTTCGTGATCGCCGCTTTGGTTGCGATTCACATCTGGGCTTTCCATTCGACCGGCAACAACAACCCGACCGGTGTTGAAGTGCGCCGCACGTCGAAAGCCGAAGCCGAGAAAGACACATTGCCCTTCTGGCCTTACTTCGTGATGAAAGACCTGTTCGCGCTGGCCGTGATTATGGTGATTTTCTTTGCGATTGTTGGCTTCATGCCAAACTTCCTTGGCCACCCTGATAACTATATCGAGGCGAACGCGCTTTCGACTCCTGCGCATATTGTGCCAGAATGGTACTTCTTGCCGTTCTACGCCATTCTGCGTGCGTTTACCGCCGATGTTTGGGTTGTGCAGCTGACCAGCTTTGTGACCTTCGGTATCGTTGACGCCAAGTTCTTTGGTGTGTTGGCGATGTTTGGTGCGATTGCTGTTATGGCGCTGGCACCTTGGCTGGATACGTCTTCGGTACGTTCGGGCCGTTACCGCCCGATGTTCAAGATGTGGTTCGTATTGCTGAGCATCGACTTTGTGGTGCTGATGTGGGTTGGCGCGCAGCCTGCCGAGTTCCCGTATGACTGGATCTCGCTGATCGCGTCTGCCTACTGGTTCGCCTATTTCCTCGTGATTTTGCCACTGTTGGGCGTGATCGAAAAGCCGTTGGCCGCGCCAGCGACGATTGAGGAAGACTTCAAATCGCACTACGCCGATCCGGCCGAGTGAGGGAAAAGGAACTGATGATTATGTTTCGTAAAATCGCAATCAGCGCCGTTTCTGCCCTCGTGATGGGGGCCGGTTCGGCCTATGCAGCGGGCGGCGGTGGTCATGTGACCGACGTGCCGTTCAGCTTTGAAGGGCCATTTGGCACCTATGATGAGCACCAGCTGCAACGCGGGCTTCAGGTTTATACCGAGGTGTGTTCGGCATGCCACGGCATGAAGTTTGTCCCAATCCGCACCCTTGGGGATGTGGGCGGGCCACATTTGCCAGAAGACCAAGTTCGCGCCTACGCGGCTGAATTCACTGTAACCGATGCCGAAACTGGCGAAGACCGTCCGGGTAAACCGACCGACCACTTCCCTCATTCGGGCCTGCCAAACGCCCCAGACCTTAGCCTGATGGCCAAGGCGCGGGCCGGTTTCCATGGTCCATACGGTTTGGGCATTAACCAGTTGTTCAAAGGTATTGGCGGACCTGAGTATATTTACTCTGTCCTTGCCCACTATGAGGAAAACCCTGATTGCGCCCCTGACGGCGTTGACGGGTTCTACTACAACACGGCGTTTTCTGCCGGTGGTGTGCCTGACAGCTGTAAAGACGAGCATGGTGTGTCCACCGTGCCCGGCACTTGGATCGCGATGCCGCCTCCGCTTTCGGATGGTTTGGTTGAATACCAAGACGGCCACGAGGCCAGCCTCCATCACATGGCCGAAGACGTTTCTGCCTTCCTGATGTGGGCAGCCGAACCAAAGATGATGGCGCGCAAGCAAGCGGGCTTTACCGCCGTGATCTTTTTGACGATCTTGTCGGTGCTGTTGTACCTGACAAACAAACGTATCTGGTCGGCTGTGAAAGGCCCCAAGAAAAAACACGTTTGATCTAATCTAACGCATTACAAAGGCCCCGCCCGAAACGGTGGGGCCTTTTTCCTATCGACCCAAGGCCAATCCCCATGCCCCTAACTTGCCACGCCTTTGTCGCCGCCAGTCTTGACGGTTTTATCGCCCGCCCAGACGGCAGTATTGATTGGCTAGAACCGTTTAATGCGGCCGATGAAGACCACGGCTATGACGCGTTTATCGCCGATAAGGATGGTATCGTGATGGGCCGTGGCACCTTTGAGACGGTGCTGGGCTTTGGCCACTGGCCTTATACGCTGCCCGTTATCATCATGAGCCAAAGCCTGACGGTTGATGATATTCCCGAAGCGTTGGCCGATTTGGTCGCCATTTGTGATATGGACCCTGCCGAGCTGTTGGTCGCACTGGCCGAAGAAGGCTGGCAAAAGGTCTATGTTGACGGTGGGCAACTTTTGCAATCTTTTCTGCGTGCTGGCCTTTTGGACGATATCACTGTGACACGTGTGCCGCTGTTGCTGGGCAGCGGGCGGCCGCTGTTTGGCGCGTTGGCGTCGGATGTTCACCTTACCCATCAGCATACCGTCAGCTTTCCGTCTGGCCTTGTTAGCACAAAATACCAGATTTCGGCGCAATAGCCCCTTGCCCCTGTCGCTGGGGCCGCTAAGTTAACCAACACCTCGGGGTGCCCTTTTACAGGGCTGAGATTTGGCCAAAGCCAAAGACCCGTTGAACCTGAACCGGTTAAGACCGGCGGAGGGAAGGTGCATGGAATGATCCATCCCGACTTTTTGCCGTCGTTTTTGGAGAGACCCATGCTGAAACGACTTTTTCTATTACCCCTATTGGCGACCCCTGCGCTGGCGGATACGCCCGTGTTGACGGTCTATGCCTCAACCTCTTTCGCATCAGAATGGGGCCCTGGCCCTGCGATCGAACAGGCGTTTGAGGCGGTTTGCGGCTGTGATTTGCAGTACCGCACCACCGATCTGATCCCCAGTCTGATGCTGGAAGGTGCGAATACCGACGCCGATGTGGTGATCGGTATTTCGACCGACGAAACCCTGCGCGCGCGCGAAACGGGGCTGTTTGGCCCGCATAATCAAGACCTTGCCAGCCTGAATTTGCCGGTGGAATGGACGGACGAGGTCTTCTTGCCTTTTAACTATGGCGACACGGCGTTCATCTATGACAACACTAAATTAACGAACCCGCCGCATAGTTTTGAAGACTTGGCCGCGATGCCCGAGAATGTGAAGATCGTTATCCAAGACCCGCGCTCTTCGGGGGCAGGGCTGGCCTTGGTGCTGTGGGTCAAATCGGTTTATGGCGACAAGGCCGAAGATTACTGGCACCGCCTTGCCCCGCATATCCTGACCGTAACCAAAGGCTGGTCCGAGGCGTATGGTTTGTTCACATCGGGCGAGGCCGATCTGGTGATGTCCTACATTACCTCGCCCGCCTATCACATGATCGTGGAAAACGACTATACCAAGGTCGCTGCGATCTTTGATGAAGGACACTATTTCACCGCCGAAGTTGTGGGCCAAATCGCAGGCACCGATCAGCCTGAGCTGGCGCAAGCGTTCATGAATTTTGTGCTGTCCGAGACGTTTCAGGAAATGATCCCCCGCGTGAATTTCGGTTTTCCGGTTAAGCTGAACCCAAGCTTGATGCCGCCTGAATTTGCCAAGCTGAACCTGCCGCCGAAATCGCTGTTTTATTCCGAGGCCGAAGGTGCGGCTCTGCGCGATGCTGCCGTGGCCGAATGGCAACGTGCACTGAGCCAATAACCGAAATATGGAGATTTTTATGACAAAAACTATCCCCGCGGCGCTTGCGTTTGCGTTTATGGCCTCGGCGGCCCAAGCCGATTTACCTGTGCTGAACGTGCTGACCTATGACAGCTTTACCTCCGAATGGGGCCCCGGCCCAGCGGTGGAAAAGGCGTTTGAGGCGTTTTGTGGCTGTGATCTGGTGTTTTCGGCCGTAGGTGACGGTGCCGAATTGCTGGCGCGTCTGCAGCTGGAAGGGGCGAAATCGGATGCCTCGGTCGTGTTGGGGTTGGATACCAATCTGACCGCGCAAGCAACGGCCACCGGCCTGTTCGCGCCGCACGCGCAAACGGCGGGCAATGACCTGCCGGTGCCCTATGCCGACCCCAATTTCCTGCCCTATGACTGGGGCTATTTCGCATTTGTCTATGACAAAACCAAGCTGGCCACGCCGCCTACCTCGTTTGAGGAACTGGCCGCATCCAACCTGAAGATCGTCATCCAAGACCCACGTTCATCGACGCCGGGCCTTGGGCTTTTGCTGTGGGTTAAGGCGGCTTACGGCGACCGCGCCCCTGCGATTTGGGCTGCGCTGGCCGATAATATCATCACCGTGACCCCCGGCTGGTCCGAGGCCTATGGCATGTTCACGGCGGGCGAGGCGGACATGGTGCTGTCCTACACCACCTCACCCGCGTACCACTTGATCGCCGAGGAAGACGATAGCAAAGCGTCGGCGGCGTTCTCGGAAGGGCATTACATGCAGGTTGAGGTGGCGGGTAAACTGGCCAACGCACCGCAGCCCGAACTGGCCGATCAGTTTTTGGCCTTTATGGGAACGGATGCGTTCCAATCCATAATACCTACGACAAACTGGATGTACCCCGCGCATACGCTTGCGGAAGGGCTGCCCAAAGGGTTCGACCAAATGATCACCCCCGCCCAATCGCTGTTGATGTCGGCGGATGAGGCACAAACAGCCCGCAAACCGGCGTTGGATGAATGGCTGACCGCGCTCTCACGCTAGCCGCCGCAGGGCTGGCAGGGGCAGTTTTGCTGCTACTGCTGGCCCCGTTGGGCGCGCTTGGGCTAACCTTCCAAGGCGTTGCCCTCAGCGCGCCCGAGCTGGCCGCGCTGCGCTTTACCCTGTTGCAAGCCACGCTTTCGGCAGGGCTTTCGGTTGTTTTGGCGGTGCCGGTGGCGCGGGCTTTGGCGCGGCGGCGGTTCTTTGGGCGCTCGGCCCTGATTGCCACCTTGGGTGCGCCGTTTATTCTGCCGGTGATCGTGGCCGTTCTGGGCTTGCTCGCGGTGTTTGGCCGTGCGGGCTGGGTGAATGACGCGCTTGGGCATGTCGGCCTGTCGCCGTTTTCGATTTACGGGCTGCAAGGCGTGGTTTTGGCGCATGTATTTTTCAATATGCCCTTGGCAGTGCGGATGATCTTGCATGGCTGGCAAGCGATCCCTGCTGAGCGTTTTCGCCTTGCTGCCAGCCTTGGGTTTGCGCCCTGCGCCAACCTGCGCCATATCGAGGCGCCGATGCTGCGCGAGGTGTTGCCCGGTGCCGCATTGGTGATTTTCGTGATTTGCCTGACAAGTTTTGCCGTGGCGCTGACGCTGGGCGGTGGGCCAAGGGCGACGACGGTCGAGCTGGCGATTTATCAGGCATTGCGGTTTGACTTTGATCTGCCAACGGCGGCGCGTCTGGCCTTGCTGCAATTCGCGCTCTGTGCGGCGGCGTTTGTCGTGGCCGCAAAGGTTAGCCTGCCGTCGGGGTTTGGCGCGGGCCAAGGGCGCGCGGGCGGTCCTTCTGCGCCCAAAGGTTGGCACAAAATGGTGGATATTTTGGCGATAGCGCTGGCCGCGATGTTCCTCGCGTTGCCGTTGCTGGCGGTTGCGTTAAACGGCCTGCCGGGGATGGCGGGGCTGCCGGTTTCGGTTTGGGCGGCGGCGGGGCGGTCTTTAACGATTGCGCTGGCCTCAACCGCGATCAGCCTTGCGGCGGCGCTGGTTTTGGCGCTCGCTGCGGCGCGCGGCAAAGGCTGGCCCGCATTGGCCGCAACCTTGCCACTGGCGGCATCCAGCCTTGTATTGGGCACCGGTTTGTTCTTGATATTGCAGCCTTATTTTCGCCCTGCCAGCCTTGCGCTGCCGGTTACAATGACCATCAACGCGGCGCTGTCTTTGCCCTTTGCGTTTCGCATTCTGGCACCCGAGGCCCGCACGCTTTACGCCGATTACCACCGGCTGGGTGCATCGCTGGGCATGGGCGGCTGGGCGTGGCTGCGCTGGGTGGTTTTGCCACGGCTCGCGCGGGTTTTGGGGTTTTCGGCGGGCCTTGTGGCCGCACTGTCGATGGGCGACTTGGGGGTTATCGCGCTGTTCGCGGGCGAGGGCGAGGCGACCTTGCCGCTGCTGGTGCAACGGCTGATGGGTGCTTACCGGATGGAGGCGGCGGCGAGTGCGGCGCTGCTGTTGGTGCTGCTGTCCTTCGCGCTGTTTTGGATATTTGATCACTGGGGGCGGCGCTATGCTGACACTTGAAAACCTGTCGATCCGCATGGATGATTTCGCACTTAGCGCCGCGTGGCAGGTGCCAAAAGGCGCGCGGATTGCGATTATCGGGCCTTCGGGGGCGGGGAAATCAACTTTGCTGTCGCTGATCGGTGGTTTCATGGCGCCCGATGCAGGGCGGGTGCTGTGGCAAGGGCGCGATCTGACGCGGTTGGAGCCGGGTGGGCGGCCCATTACCACGCTGTTCCAAGACCAAAACCTGTTTCCGCACCTGACGATTGCCCAAAACCTTGGCCTTGGCATTTCGCCAAACCTACGGCTGACAAAGGCCGACCATGCGCGGGTTGAGGGGGCCCTAGAGCGTACCGGCCTTGCAGGTTACGGCCCGCGCAAACCTGCACAGCTTTCGGGGGGGCAGCAAAGCCGCGCGGCGCTGGCGCGGGCGTTGTTGCGCGACAAGCCGATCCTGTTGCTGGATGAACCCTTTGCAGCCCTTGGGCCGGCGCTAAAGGTGGAAATGTTGGGGCTGGTTTCCGCTTTGGCGGATGAGACCGGAGCGATTGTGTTGATGGTGACGCATGACCCAAAGGATGCGCTGGCCTTTGCGCCGTTAACAAGTTTGGTTGCGGGCGGTATCGCCCATGCGCCGCAACCGACCGAGGCCTTGTTGCACAACCCGCCGCCGGAATTGGCTGCCTATTTGGGGTGACCTCTGTGTCGGATCACAATCCGTCATTGCACCCCACACAATTCAGCGATTGACCAAAAGGGCGGGGCCACGCAAAGGTCTCTGGCTTAGCCTAAGGAAGATTGCCATGACCACCGCACCCAAATTGAACCTGTTTACGCCTGTTTTGATTGCAGGCTGTGCCATTTTGATGGTGAATTTTGCCATCCGGGCCAGTTTTGGCGTGTTTCAAATCCCAATCGCGGCCGAGTTTGGCTGGATGCGGGCCGATTTTTCGATGGCGATTGCCATTCAGAATTTGGCTTGGGGCGTGGGACAGCCGATCTTTGGGGCGCTGGCCGAGCGGTTTGGCGACCGGCGGGCGATTATTGCAGGGGCGATTTTGTACGCACTGGGGCTAGTGCTGTCGTCGATGGCGGTGACGCCCGGGCAGCATTGGCTGCTGGAAATTTTGGTCGGCTTTGGTATCGCAGGCACGGGCTTTGGCGTCATTTTGGCGATTGTTGGGCGGGCGAGTTCGGATGAAAATCGCAGCCTTGCACTGGGGATCGCCACGGCGGCGGGGTCGGCGGGGCAGGTGTTCGGCGCGCCGACGGCTGAGTTTTTATTGCAGACCTATAGCTGGCAAACGGTGTTTTTGATCTTTGCGGTGTTGATTTTGACCGTGCTATTCGCGCTGCCGTTTTTGCGCGCGCCGATCACGGCGGGCAAGGCCGAGCTGCAAGAAAGCCTTGGGCATGTGTTGGTGCGGGCGTTCAAAGACCCGAGCTATATCATGATTTTTCTGGGGTTCTTTTCCTGCGGCTATCAGTTAGGGTTTATTACGGCGCATTTTCCGGCGTTCATTACCGAGATGTGTGGGCCGATTAACCAAGCAGGGTATTTGGCCGCGATCGGAATCTCGAGCACCTCAGCGCTGGGGGCGATTGCGATTTCGGTGATCGGCATGGCCAATATTGCCGGCGCGATCTATGCGGGATGGCTGGGCAAGCGGTATTCCAAGAAATACCTACTGGCAGGCATTTACGCTGGGCGCACGGTGGCGGCGGCGACATTCATTTTGCTGCCGATGACGCCTACGAGCGTGATGGTGTTTTCGCTGGTCATGGGGTCTTTGTGGTTGGCGACAGTGCCCCTGACGAGCGGTTTGGTCGCGCATCTGTACGGGCTGCGCTATATGGGCACGCTGTATGGGTTTGTGTTTTTCAGCCACCAGTTGGGGAGCTTCCTTGGCGTGTGGCTGGGTGGAAAAATGTATGATTTGACTGGGAATTATACGTTGGTGTGGTGGCTTGGCATCGGGGTCGGCGCGTTCTCGGCGCTGGTGCATTTGCCGATTAAAGAGCAGCGGGCTGGATTGGCCTTGGCGTGAAGGGGGGGGCCGTTTGTGCGGGGCATTGAGCCCCCCACAAACGGCGCTGACGCGGCGCATTCTTTGATGGGGTGCGTGGGATTGATGGCGGGGCCTCCGGCGGAGGTATTTTTGCCAAGATGAATGGGGTGGGGATGAAGGTAGGGATTGCCAGTTTGGTTTTGGCCTATGTGCTGAGCCAGTTTTACCGCGCGTTTCTGGCGGTGATGAGCCCGGTTTTGACGGTCGATCTGGGGCTGAGCCCTGCAGATTTGGCCGATGCTTCGGGGTTTTGGTTTTTGGCCTTTGCGGCGATGCAAATTCCGGTTGGTGTGGCGTTGGATCGGTTTGGGCCGCGCTGGACGGCGGCAGTTTTGTTCGGAACAGGGGCGGCTGGTGGGGCGGCTTTGTTTGCGGTCGCGGGGTCGGGGTTTGAGGTAAAGCTGGCGATGGGGCTGATCGGGGTGGGATGCGCGCCGGTTTTGATGGCGAACTATTACATCTTTGCACGGCAGTTTTCGGCGCGGGTTTTTGGAACTTTGGCGGGGCTGGTGATTGGGGTAGGGTCGTTGGGAAATATTGCCAGCTCGTTGCCTTTGGCTTTGGCCTTGGACGCGTTTGGCTGGCGTGGGTCGCTGTGGGTTTTGGCGGGGGTGAGCCTTGCCGTGGCTGTGGCGATTGCGGTTTCGGTGCGCGACCCCGAGCGGGCGGATACGGCGGTACGGGGCAGTATTCTGGATATTCTGCGGATCCGCGCGCTATGGTTGATTTTGCCGGTTATGGCGGTGAATTACCTGCCAACGGGGGCGCTGCGGGGGCTGTGGATTGGGCCGTATATGGCTGATATTTACGGGATGGAGACCGCAGGCATTGGCCGCGTGACGCTGGCGATGGGGCTGGGAATGGTATTGGGCAGCTTTGCTTATGGCCCCCTAGACCGGATTTTGGGCACGCGGAAATGGTTGGTTTTCGGTGGAAATGCGATTGTGGCGGCGGCGCTTGTGGCACTGTGGGCGATGCCTGCGCAGGGGGTGTTTTTTGCGGTGGCGATGCTGGTGATGGTCGGGATTTTTGGGGCGTCATTTCCGATGGTCATGGCGCATGGCCGCGCGTTTTTTCCGCCGCATTTGGTGGGGCGGGGGGTGACGTTGCTTAACCTGTTCGGGATCGGGGCGACCGGGTTGGCGCAGGTTTATACCGGGCACTTGAAGGCAACGGCGGTAAGTGCCGAGGCGGGGTATGTGGCAATTTTCGGGTTCTTTGCGGTGGCGGTGATTTTGGGGCTGGCCGTGTATGTGTTTGCCGAGGATCGCACGGATTAAGCTGCGGGTGGTGCGCCCAAGCCCACCCGACGGGTTATTTTATAGGCATGGTATGGTGGGCCTTTCCCCCGCCGCGCCTTTGCGCTATGGCGCGGTGACCGCATAAATGGAGGCCAAGATGGGCTATAGAGTCGCTGTCGTTGGGGCCACGGGTAACGTGGGCCGCGAAATGCTGAATATCCTCGCTGAGCGCGAGTTTCCGGTGGATGAAATTGTGGCGCTTGCGTCGCGCAAATCCATGGGTACCGAGATCAGCTTTGGTGACAAGACCCTGAAATGCAAAGACCTTGATACCCATGACTTTACGGGCTGGGATATCGCGCTGTTTGCTGTTGGCTCGGACGCGACCAAGATTTATGCGCCAAAGGCTGCTGCGGCGGGCTGTGTGGTTATCGATAACTCTAGCCTGTATCGCTATGACGCCGATGTGCCGTTGATCGTGCCAGAGGTGAATGCCGATGCGATTTACGGTTACACCAAGAAAAACATCATCGCCAACCCGAACTGTTCAACCGCGCAGATGGTTGTGGCGTTGAAGCCGTTGCATGACCGCGCCAAGATTAAACGTGTTGTTGTCAGCACCTATCAATCCGTGTCGGGTGCCGGCAAAGAAGGCATTGATGAGCTGTGGGACCAAACCAAGAGCATCTACAACCCGACCGATAACCAGCCGCCAAAGAAATTCACCAAGCAGATCGCGTTTAACGTGATCCCGCATATTGATGTGTTCTTGGATGACGGCTCCACCAAAGAAGAGTGGAAAATGGTTGCCGAGACTAAGAAGATTTTGGACAAAAACATCAAGGTTACAGCGACTTGCGTGCGTGTGCCGGTGTTCGTTGGCCACTCGGAATCGATTAACATCGAGTTTGAGGAATTCTTGGACGAGCATGAAGCGCGTGACATCTTGCGCGAAAGCCCTGGTATCATGGTGATCGATAAGCGTGAAAACGGCGGCTATGTGACGCCAGTGGAATGCGTGGGCGATTATGCGACTTTTATCAGCCGCATTCGTCAAGACAGCACAATCGATAACGGCATCAACCTGTGGTGCGTGTCGGATAACCTGCGCAAGGGTGCGGCATTGAACGCGGTGCAGATTGCCGAAGTTCTGGGCCAGCGTTGCCTGAAAAAGGGCTGATATTCGGCTGATCGGATAGGAGGGCACCCGCCGAATGGCGGGGGCCTTTTGCTTTGTACCCTTGTGTTTTTGCAGGTCGGCGGTAGGCTTGCCGTGATGTTTCAGGGGGTTTTTATGCGTTTGGTTTTTGGGTTTTTGATCTTTGCTTTGCCGGTGCAGGCGGAAACGATTTTTGTTGCTAACAAGATTACCGACGTGGTGGTCTACCCGCAGGGGGCCAAGCTAACGCGGTTGGTGGAATTTTCGGCCACGGCGGGTCAGCATGATGTGGTGATTACGGATTTCCCGTTGGACACAGTGGCGGCGAGCTTGCGGTTGATGCCGTCTGAGGGGCTGCAAATCGGGGCCTATGCCTTGCGCAATGATCGTGTGGCGCCACGCGAGGCGGTGAAATCCGATGCGCAGATCGCAGCCGAGGCCGCGTTGGAGGTGGCGGTTTTGGCCAGCGGTCGTGCGCAATTGGCGCTGGATGCCGTGACGGCGCGGGTGGATGCGGCCAATGCGCAGATTGCTTATTTAAACCGGATCGGGGCAGGTGATGCCAAGGCCGAGGTGGCGAATTTGCAAGCAACGGCACAGATGATCGGGGCCGAGGTTTTGGCGGCGTCGAATGCGGCCTTGGCGGCAAGGGCCGATTTGCCAGCCGTACAAAAGGGACTGAAAGACGCGTTTGAGGTGCAGGCGCGTGCGCAGGCAGCGTTGGATGCGCTTGGCACAGGGCCCAAAGACCATGCAGAGGTTAATCTGGCGGTTTCGGTAACGCAGGCTGGGCCGATGCAGGTTGAGGTGACGCAATATGTGGGCAATGCGTCATGGATGCCGATTTATGATATCGCCTTGGACCGAGGAACGGGGCAGGTGGTGATCGACCGCTCGCTTTTGGTGTCTCAAAATACGGGTGAGGATTGGGCCGGTGTGGCGCTGACTGTTTCGACCGCGCAACCGAGTAACAGGGCGGACCCGTCGCAGTTGTGGCCGGATTTGCACCGTGTCGAAGAGCCTGTGGCACAAGCCTATGATACTGCCGACAGAATGATGGGCATGGCCGAGCCGGTGATGGAGGCGCCGGTGGTGGTTGAGGCGTACCGCAAGGCCGCGGTGCAGTTTCAGGGCGATATTGTCAGCTATGCCTATCCGGACAGCGTAAGCATTGCCGATGGGGCCGATAATTTGCGCTTGGCCTTGGATGAGGTCGTTCTGCCTGTAATGGCACAGGCGCAGGCGGTTCCGCGCTATGATGCCACGGCCTATATGATGGCAACGTTTACCAATACCAGCGACCAGATTTTGTTGCCGGGCCCTGCGATGCTGATGCGTGACGGGGCGTTTGTGGGCGAGGTTTCAATAGACACGATCGCGCCCGGGGCCAAGGCCAGCCTTGGGTTTGGCGCGATTGAAGGGCTGCGGTTAAAGCGGGTGGTGCCTGCGCGGGCCGAGGGCGATCGAGGCGTTTTCACCAAGTCGAACCAGATTGAGCAGACAGCGGTTTTGTCGGTTGAAAACCTGACAGCCGAGGATTGGGCCGTGCGGGTGATGGATGTGATCCCCCATTCCGAGCAGGAGGAGTTGGTGATCAGCTATACGGCCAACCCGCCCGCAACCGAGCAAGACGTCGACGACAAACGTGGCGTGCTTGCGTGGGATGTCGCGGTGCCAGCCGGTGCCGTGCGCGAGGTTACGGTTGTAACGCGTGAGAGCTGGCCCGAGGGGAAAGAGTTGCGCTGACTGCGACCAACTGCGACTGGGTGCGCAATGACTGCGCACCCTAGGTTGGTTTTATGGGGTGTTAGACGGCGGTAAAGACGCCTTTGCTGGTGTCGTACTGCTCTAACCCGCCCTCACCGACATCGGTCCAGAGGCCGTGAAGGGTGAGGCGGTCGTCATCAACGGCGGCTTTGACGAATGGAAAGCTCATCAGGTTCTCTAGGCTGACCAGAACAGCCTCTTTTTCCAAGGCGCGGGCGCGTTGGCTTTCCTCGATATGCGCGACACGCTCGTATCCGGGGCGCAAGATATCCATCCAGCGGCCGACAAAGCTGGAGCTTTCCAAAAGTTCGGGCGCATTGCCTGAACACATATCATGACAGCCTTTGACGCCACCGCAGTTGGAATGGCCCAGCACGACAATATGCGCGACCTTCAGCGCGGTGACAGCATATTCAACTGCCGCCGAGGTGCCATGGTTTTTGCCATCGGGCGTAAAGGGCGGCACAAGGTTGGCAATGTTGCGGTGGATGAAAAATTCGCCCTCATCCGCGCCGAAAATCGAGGTGACATGCACGCGGCTGTCGCAGCACGAAATGATCATGGCGCGGGGGTGCTGGCCCGATTCTGCCAAGCGGCGATACCATGCCTTATTGTCGGCATAAGCGGTTGCCTTCCAGCCGTAATAGCGCTGGGCTAGGTAGGAGGGCAGCAGTTTGGCACGGTTCATCATCGGCTCCTTTGGGTGGCTCCATTTTTAATAAGCTGCGGTTTAGGAAAATTCGAGGAGTTTCGGTGTTTGGCAGCAACCTTTTGTTCAACACCTTGGCGCATTCTGCCCGTGGGTGTGAATGGAAGGATTGGGGATATGAGCGCGATTGTAATGGAATTTAGACCGAAAGACAGGGTGCAGCAGGATGCAGAGCCGATTGCGCTGATTTACCGATCAATGGGGACGCATGCTGCCGAAGAGGTGGTGAACCGCGCACTGGGTGAGTTGGCGTTGACAGTGTCGGGTTTGGCGCAGTTGGTGCGCGGCGGCGAGATGACCGGTATTGCGCGGCAGCTGCTGCGTTTAGAACGCATGGCGGTTCAGTTGGGGCTGGTTAGCTTTGGCGCTGTGGCTGTTGATGCGCGGGAATGTTTGGACTGCGGTGATATGATGGCATTTGCCGCAGTTTGGGCGCGGCTGATCCGGGTGGCCGAGGTGTCTTTGGCCACCGAAAAGGGCGCGTTAGATTTGCAGGTTTAGGCAGTTTGGCAATATTTCGGGCCGTGTCGTGCATTTTGGGGTTTATGATCTGGGATAAAAACCCCTAGGATTCATTTAAGCGTGGTTGAACGGCAATCGCGATTGAGTGGAGTTTTGATGATGCCTGATTTTGCGCCTGCGGCGGCTTTGTCGCGGCCAGTTCATATTGTGTCTGAGGCGGGCTTGGCGGATTGGCTGGGCGCGCAGTCGGGCCTTGTGCGTGGCTGGGTTGAGGCGAACGGGTTTAAGGGCGCGCTGGGGGCGGTGTTGCTGCTGCCGGATGCCACGGGGCAGGTCGTTGCGGCGGCTGTCGGCTATGGAAATGCGGTGGCGCGGGCGCGCTGTCGGTTTGGTGTGGCGCCTTTGGCGACGGCTGTGCCTGCGGGCGATTGGCATTATGAGACGGATTTGACCGGCAGCGCACTGGACGAGGCTGTTTTGGCATGGCTTTTGGGGCAATACCGCTTTGATACCTATCGCCCAAGCAAGGTGCGTTTGGCACGGGCACGCCTGAAGGCACCCCAAGGGGTTGATGCTGCGCGACTTTTGGCAATGGCCGAAGGCGAATGCTTGACCCGCGATCTGATTAACACGCCGGCGTCGGATATGGGGCCGGATGAGTTGGAGATGGCCTTTCGGACCTTGGCCGATCGTCATGGCGCCAGTGTTGCGGTGACGCGGGGCGATGATCTTTTGGTGCAGAATTTTCCGATGATCCATGCGGTTGGTCGGGCATCTAGCCGTGCGCCGCGCTTGTTGGATATGCGTTGGGGCGGTGCGGGGCCGCAGTTGGTGCTGGTGGGCAAGGGCGTATGCTTTGATACCGGCGGTTTGGATATCAAGCCCGCCGCGGGTATGTTGCTGATGAAAAAGGATATGGGCGGCGCGGCAACGGTGCTGGGCCTTGCGCATATGATTATGGCGCTGGGGCTGAAGCTGCGTTTGCGGGTGCTTGTGCCTGCGGTGGAAAACGCGATTTCGGGGTCGGCGATGCGGCCGCGTGATATTCTAACCTCGCGCAAGGGGTTGACGGTTGAGGTAAACAATACCGATGCCGAAGGGCGGTTGGTGCTGGCTGATGCCTTGGCGCTGGCCGATGAAAGCCCTGCCGACTTGGTGATTTCTATGGCGACGTTGACGGGCGCGGCACGGGTGGCGGTGGGGCCGGATCTCGCGCCGTTTTTCACGGATGATGAGGGCTTTGCCACCGCGCTTTCGCAAGCGGGAGCGCAGGCCAGTGATCCGGTGTGGCGTTTGCCGCTTTGGCCGGGGTATGAGGCGATGATCGAGCCGGGGATTGCGGATTTGGACAATGCGCCGAGCGGTGGCTTTGCGGGGTCAACCACCGCCGCGCTATTTTTGCGCCGGTTTGTGGCGAACCCTGCCTATGTGCATTTTGATATTTACGGCCATCAACCGGTTGCTGCGCCTGCGCGGCCCAAGGGTGGTGTTGGTCAGGGCGCGCGGGCCATTTTGACAGCTTTGCCGCAAATGCTGGGGGCCAAGCTTTGAATGATATTCCGCAAAACACGCATCACAGCGACCGCCGTCTGACTTTTGCCAACCCGCGCGTTGCGCACATTTCCCTGCAAGGGCAGGTTGACGCGCCGGATTATGCCGATGCGATACCATTTGAAATTGCCGTGCCGTTGGTTGATCTGTTGGGCGAACCGGACGGGATGCGTGAACGTCAATTGTTGTTGGGCGACAAGTTTGAGGTGATCGAACAGGTCGACGGTTTTGCTTTTGGCCGTAGCGTGAAAGACGGCTATTGTGGTTATTTGCCCGAAAACGCGCTGTGTGAACCCACGCGCGTGACCCATTGGCTGGCCGCCCCTGCCAGCCATTTGTATTCAGAGCCACGGGCCGAGGCGCCGCAGTCGCTTGGCATCAGCTTTGGCAGCCAGCTCTGGGTTGTGGGGCAAGAGGGTAATTTTGCCGAAACGCCGCACGGCTTTGTGCCTGCGGGCCATTTGCAGCCGATTGGCCGGTGGTACAGCGACCCGGCCGAGGTGGCGGGGCTGTTTCTGGGCGTGCCGTATCTTTGGGGCGGCAACAGCCATTCCGGCATTGATTGCTCGGGCCTTGTGCAGATGGCGCTGCTGGCTTGCGGGATGGATTGCCCTGCCGACAGCGATATGCAGCAGGCCTTGGGGCAGGAAGTCCCTGCGGGGGGCGCGTTGCAGCGCAATGATTTGCTGTTTTGGAAGGGGCATGTGGCCATGATGCTGGACGGCGTGCTGATGATCCATGCGACCGGCGCGTTCATGGCCACGGTGATCGAGCCGGCCGAGGAGGCGATTGCCCGCATCCGTGAGAAAACCGGCGGCGATGTGATTGCGCGGCGCCGTTTGGGCTAGTGGCGCGACACCATGCCACCCATGAGAGGGCTCGTTTTTTGCCTGCTGGTGATGTGTTTGGGGTACAGAGTATTGCTGCGGTATGTCCGCGAGTGCCGAGCCTAAAGGACTGCCGATGACCCAAGACCCAAAAACCGTTACGCCAGAATTGCCGCTAGAAGATAGCGGAATGGCGCATGCCGGATCTGTTTCGCAGCCCAAGCCACGCTCTAAATTGCTGTATATTCCCGTGGTTATGGCGCTGTTGTTTACGGGGGCTGTGGTGGGGATGTATTTTCAACCCCCTGCGCTGCGGGCGTTTTTCGGGGTGACAGGGTTGCAGCCGGGGGCGGGCAGTGACACGCCGATTGCTGTCGCTATTCAAAAGGTTAAGTCACAAGAGGTTGTGGCCGTGATCAGCGAGGGCGATGTGGTGGCTCTTGGCCGTGTTATTCCCAAGGGCGATGTTGTCAGCGTGGCCACGCCATCGGGGGCAGGCGATGCCCGTCTGGCCGAGCTGCGCGTAAAGGTCGGGCAAACTGTGGCCAAGGGCGATGTGCTGGCCGTGCTGGACAACCTGTCGACGTTGGAAAACGGCGTGGCGACAGCACGCGCTACGATTGTCGTGCGTGAGGCGACCTTGGCGCAGACCACAGCGACAATTCGCGCCAGCCGGGATGAGGCGCAAGCTGCCCTTGATCGGGCCGAGGCAACGGCGAAAAATGCGCAATCGGATATGGACCGCGTTGCCTCTTTGTTCGAACGCGGCGTGGCCACGCGGGCCGATCTGGACCAAGCGGTGGCAACGGCAGCCGAGGCGGGGCGTGATGTAGAGCGCGCGATTGCAACGCTGTCGCGCTATCAAAATGCCGAGGCGACGCAGGCCGACATCGCCGTGGCCGAGGCGAATTTGGCCGCGGCACGTGTCGATTTGACCCGCGCCGAGCAGATGTTGGATAGTGCCTATGTGCGTGCGCCAAGTGCAGGCACGGTGCTGGATATCAACGCCCGCGCGGGCGAGCGGCCCAGCGGCGGGATTATTGATCTGGGCGATACCAGCCAGATGACGGTAGAGGCCGAGGTATACCAAACCCTGATCGGTCGGGTGGCGATTGGCGACCCTGTGACCGTTTCGGCCGAGGCTTTGTTGCAAGATTTGACCGGCAGCGTGACGGCGATCGGGCTAGAGATCGGGCGGCAGTCGATTACCTCGGACGACCCCGCGGCGAATACGGATGCGCGGGTCGTGGATGTGATTGTGACGCTGGACGAAGGCTCTTCGGCCTTGGCGAAAGGGTTTACCCATCTGGAAACTATCGTGCGGATTGATGCAGGCCGCGTTGAATGAGTGCCTTGCTGACATGGCTGTTCGGGCGCTTGCCGATTGGCTGGTTGCAACTGTCGCACAGCCGCACGCGGTTGATTGCGGCTGTGGCGGGCGTGGGGTTTGCCAATCTGTTGGTGTTCATGCAGCTGGGCATCATGGGGGCGTTGAACAATTCAACCGTGGCGCCTTATGCGCTGTTGAACGCCGATATTATCCTGTCATCGCAAGAGGGTAACACCCTGAGCGATAGCGGAAATATCGCGCGGACCTATATGTTTCAGGCGCTGGGCGTGCCCGGCGTGGCGGCTGCGACACCGTTGTTTATTGGCAACCTGCCACTGACGCTGGCAGATGGCAGCTCGATTTCGCTGCTGTCATTCGGGGTTGATGTGACGCAGGCGGATTTCGTTGCCCCAACCATTGCGCCCATGATGGGGCGCTTGGCGCTGGAGAACACAGCTTTTTTGGACAAAGACACGCGCGGCATGCCTACCGAGGCGCTGGCGAGCCTTGCCATTGGTGGGCAGTTCACGTTTGAGGCGAATGGCAAGACGCTCAGCGCAGTTGGGTCGATGGCCGTGGGCGGTGGGTTTTTGGCAGATGGGATGATGGTAACGTCGGACCAAACTTTTTTGCGGTTTTTCTCATCGCGCAGTTCGGGTGCGCCGGACCATATTTTGCTGCGCGTGGCTGATGGGCTTGCGCCCGATGTGGTGGCCGAGAGGCTGCGCACGGTTTTGCCGACAGACAGCGTGAAGGTGCAGACAGTGGCGGGCGCGCGCGCGGCCGATCTGGCCTTTATGGCGACCGAGCGGCCGACGGGGATTATTTTTGGCTTTGGCGTGTTCATGGGCGTGCTGGTGGGGTTGGTGATTGTGTACCAAGTGCTGTCGACCGATGTGGCCGACCATTTGCGCGAATATGCGACGTTTAAAGCGATGGGGTATGACCAGCCGTTCTTCCTTGGGATTGTGTTTGAAGAGGCGCTTATTCTGGCGGTGTTTGGGTTTGTGCCGGGGTTCGCGGTGTCGATGGGGCTATATGCGGGGCTGAATGCGGTGACGGGGTTGCCGGTGGCGATGGTGGCCAGCCGTGCGGTGCTGGTATTTGTCGGCACGTTGTTGGCTTGTTCCATTTCAGGGGCGATTGCAACGCGGCGCTTGGCGGCGGCAGATCCGGCGGATTTGTTTTGATGACGGGGGATGCAGCCATCGAGGTTCACGGGCTGAACCATTATTTCGGCGCCGGCGAGACGCGCAAGCAGGCGATCTGGGATTTGAACCTGACGATCAAGCGCGGCACTTTGACGATTTTGATGGGGCCGTCTGGGTCTGGTAAAACCACGGTGCTGACCTTGATGGGCTGTCTGCGCAACGTGCAAGACGGGCGCGTGGGGCTGTTGGGGCATGAGCTGCATGGTGCATCCGAGGCGCAGTTGGTGCAGTTGCGCAGGCGTTTAGGCTTTATTTTTCAGGCGCATAACTTGCATGAAAGCCTTACGGCCACGCAAAATGTGTTGATGGGGTTGCAGGTGCATGGGGCGGGGAATGCGGCCAAGCAGTTGGTAGCAGCACAGCACATGCTGGGGCTGGTCGGGTTGGCGGATCGTGTGAATTATTTGCCGCAAAACCTTTCGGGCGGGCAAAAGCAGCGCGTGGCGGTGGCACGGGCGCTGGTTTCCAACCCCGAGGTGATTTTCGCCGATGAGCCGACAGCCGCGCTGGACAAAGATTCGGGGCGGGTTGTGGTTGAGATGTTGAAAACCCTTGGCCAAGCGCGGGGCACGACGACTGTGATGGTGACGCATGACAACCGCATCATGGACCTGGCCGACCGGATTCTTACTCTGGAAGAGGGCCGCGTGGTGCAAGATACGGCGCCATAGGGTTTGCTTGGGGCGCATATTTTTAGGTATTTTTGCCAAGATGAAATCAGGCGGCTTGCGCGAAACCCGCAAACACGGCAAGACATAAGGCAGCAGCGATGGCGTCGTTGCAGGGCATATGGCCCATACTCTCGTCCTGTACGCCGGGGCCTTTCGGGGCAGGTGTGATGCCGCCCCTTATTATATGAGGTCTGACGATGACGCTTGTGCGCCCAGAGAATTACCGCTTTCACAATGGCAGCAAAGACGCGATGCCCTTTGCCCCCGAGGAATATGAAGCGCGGCTGGAGGGTTTGCGCGATATTATGGAGATGCACGGGTTGGACGCTATCGTCCTGACCTCGATGCATAATGTCGCGTATTATTCGGGGTTCTTGTACTGCTCATTCGGGCGGCCCTATGCGTGTGTTGTGACTGCCGGACAATGTGTGACGGTTAGCGCGGGGATTGATGCGGGCCAGCCTTGGCGGCGTTCCATTGGCGACAACATCACCTATACCGACTGGCAGCGCGATAACTTTTGGCGTGTGGTTGCGGGGGTCGTGGGCAATGGTAAGGCGGTCGGGGTTGAGGGCGACCATCTGACGCTTGTGCAGTCTGAAAAGCTGAACCATTTTGTAAAGCCCAAGCGCGGGATGGATATTGCGCCCGCCACGATGGCGCAGCGGATGATGAAATCGGATGCCGAGATTGCGTTGATCCGGCATGGCGCGCAGGTGGCGGATGTCGGCGGCTATGCCATTCGCGAATGTTTGATCGCGGGTAAAGGCAAAAAGCTGCGTGAGATTGACGTGGCGATGGCGGGGCGCGATGCGATGGAGTTGGAGATCGCGAAGCGTTTTCCCGATGCCGAGTACCGCGACACTTGGGTTTGGTTTCAATCGGGGGTGAATACCGATGGTGCGCATAATCCGGTAACGGGGCGGGTCTTGCAACAAGGCGACATTCTGTCGTTGAACTGTTTTCCGATGATTTCAGGCTATTACACAGCCTTGGAGCGCACGATGTTTTTGGGCTCGGTCGATGACGCGAGTCTGAAGATTTGGGAGGCCAACGTCGCAGCGCATGAATATGGGATGAGCCTGCTGAAACCGGGTGCGACCTGTTCGGGTGTCACCGCGCAGATCAATGATTTTCTGGCCGAGCGTGATTTGCTGCAATACCGGACCTTTGGCTATGGCCACAGCTTTGGGATTTTGTCGCACTTTTACGGGCGCGAGGCGGGGCTAGAGCTGCGCGAGGATATCGATACCGAGCTGGAACCCGGCATGGTGATTTCGATGGAGCCGATGTTGACGCTTGCGGATGGGCAACCGGGGGCTGGTGGCTATCGTGAGCATGACATTTTGGTGATCACCGAAGACGGGAATGATAACATTACCGCCTATCCTTATGGGCCCGCGTTTAACGTGGTGGGGTAAGGTTTCGAAATTTATGCTGTGATCGCGGTGGGTTACCCACATTTGCGGGCGGCGTTCGGTAAATGACAGGCGACTGGCCCTTAAGTGCAACGCTTGGGGGCCATTCTTTGTGGCAAAGGGCCCAAGGGCTTGACCTTGGCGGCTAGAAGTGGCCGTAAAGGGAGAACTGAATTCCCCAGCTAAGTGAGCGCATCGTGATCAAAACCCTATTGGATCGTCGTACATTCCTGTCGTTATCCGGCTCTGCCTTGTTGGGGGCCTGCGCCGCGCCCCAAGATACGACTGGCCCGAACCCGAATGCGGGTTTTGTCGAAGGCTATGGCCCGATGTTTGACAGTGGCTATACTTTGCCTGGCATTCCGCCCGAATATACCCAAGGCGTGAACCGCCGCATCACCGGCACCTATTTGGGTGAGCAGCCCGTGGGGACGATTGACGTCGACCCCTATGCCAAGTTTCTGTATTTCGTGCGTGAAGGGTCGAATTCGGTTCGGTTCCCTATTGGCGCAGGCCGCGCAGGCCGCAGCTTTGCAGGCGATGGCACCATTCAGGTGAAAAAGAAATGGCCGGGTTGGACGCCAACCGCCAATATGTTGCGCACCGAGCCTGAAATTTACGGCCCCTTTGCCAAAGGTATTCGTGGCGGGTTGCGCAGCCCCTTGGGTGCGCGGGCGCTGTATTTGTACAAGGGCGGCCGCGATACCTATTACCGCATTCACGGCACCAACGCACAGGATTCTATCGGCAACTCCGGCTCCGCCGGGTGTATCCGTCTGTTTAACCAAGACATCATTGCGTTGTTTGAAATGGTGCCGCTTGCAACCCATGTGCATGTTCGGTCCGAGGAAGAGTCGCAGCGGGTAGACCCAGAGAACTTTAACCGCGGGATTGAGATGGAAGCGCATCGCACCGACCCAGAGGCGATTTACAGCGAAGAGGCGATTGCCAATGACCCGCTGCCAATTTTTGACGACGCATCGCTAGATGAAGGCAACGTGCCGCTGTAATATCGGCGCAATTGTTTGGGAAACGGCCCCCATTTGCGGGGCCGTTTTGCTATGTGCGGCCTGTCACAGGCGGATAACATAGTCTTTGACCGTGGTTTCCAGCACTTCCCAAGTGCCAGCGAATCCCGGACGAATGATCCAGCTATCGCCTGCGCGTAGGGTGGTGGCGTGGCCGTCCGCATCGGTCAGGATAGAGACGCCCTCTAGAATGCGGACATATTCCCACTCGTCATAGGACACCTTCCATTTGCCGGGTGTTGATTGCCAAATCCCGCAATACAGCCCGTCGCGATCTTCGATATTCCATGTGGTATGTACGGGATCGCCCGCAAGCAGCTTATCCGGTGCGGGGCGTTCGGTTTCGGGCGGGATGCCGTCAGTTGATACGGGGGCAAGTGATTTGGGGGTTGGCATGGTGTATTCCGTTAATCGTTCCAAGGTTGCCCAACTCAACCCCTGTTGGTGCGGGCGGTCAAGGTTAAAGGGCTACGTGTCGATCCTTGCATTCTGCAACAGCTTGTCGCAATTTACCTGAAATCGGGGGTAATGCCTTGCTGCGACATTTTTTCGCGGGAAGGTCTGGAATAATTCGCAATCCCCACCCATATGTTAAGTGTATTTACATCGGAGGCCAGCATGGCAGATTTCGACAGCAAGATCCGCGAAAGCCAAGACCAAGTGGCAAAGGCGCAAACCAAGATTTCCGAGATCACGAGCCGGATTGAAACCGCGCGCGCCAAACTTGAAGCGGGCGAGGCGGCGATTGATGTTGAGAACGCCACGCTGGATGATGTGCACAAACATACCGACCTGATGAACGCGAATATCGCCGATCTGATTATGGGTTTGGATGATGTCACCGCCGGCTTTAGCCGTGACTTTGATGAGATGCGCAATAAGACGGGCATGGAAAGCTTTATCGGCATTTTCTCGAACGCCAAGTCCGAGTCGTTGCGGCAAGAGCGTATGCGCAGCGCGTCGATCGACGACAAGTTGCAAGATTTGATTGGCAAGTCGGATATCATCGTCAAGCTGCTGCAAGGCCAGTTGGACATGCTGAACGCGCAGAAAACCAGTGTGGAAAACAACCTGACCGGCACGCTGGATGAGCGTGAGGCGACGGTGGGCAGCCTAGAGGCCGTGCGCGCCGAGATTACTGCGATGGACCCCGCGATTATCGAGCTGGAAAACAAGATCAGCGTTGAGCAAGACGCCGCAAAACGCACCAAGCTGGAAAGCGAATTGGCCGCGCTGAACACACGCTATAACGCTCTGGTGCAGCAAGAACAGGTTGATCTGGCAAAGTCGCAAACCCTTGAACGTTATATCGAAAAGGGCAAAACTTGGATGGACAGCTTGCAAAACCAAGCTGCCACCCAGATGGTTTTGATCAACAAGTTGCAAACGGATACCAAGCAGCGGGTGGTGTTGTATGACGCGCTGACCTCGTCTTTGAAAACCGCGCAGCAGCAAGACGTGGCGCACCGGATCAATGAAATCGGCGTGAAAACCGACCAAGAGGCACAGGCCGCTATGGCCGCGATTGGCACCGCCACCAACAACCGAATGGCTGATATGATGGAAGCCCATGAGGACCATATGGTCTATGCCCGTAAGGTGCTGGAAGCCAAGGCCAAGGCGGATGAGCGTTTCGCCCGTCGCTTTGCGGCGATTGTCGAAAAGCATGACAAAAACCAATACGGCGGCTGAGGTGCGGCTGTGGCGGGCAACCCTTCGCGCGTTGAACGTGTTTTACGTCATGTTCTTTGGCGAAGGCGACCGCTGGTCTGTTTGGGCCGTGGTCATGGCCTGCATGGGGGCTTTGTTTTTGGGGGCAGCAACGGACGGTTTTGCCGTGGCCCCCAGCGCGGGCCAGATTGCGTTTTTGGCCGTGTTTGTGGCGATTAGCGCGGTTGGGGTCTACTTTCGCCGTAAAAGGAAAGATGAGCTGTGAACACCTTAACGGATGATCATGCAGAGCTTTACGATACCGCCATTGTCCGGCGCTATTTTGACAAGTTTGACCGGATTACCGGCCATTTGGGCCACGTTGCGGCTGAGTTAGAGGCCGAGGGCAACCTGACCAAGGTCGAGTCGCGGGTGATCGGTGCCTATGTGCAGCGTTTGAACCTGACGTTTCAGTCGCTTGGCTATAAATACCTGATGACGGGGCGTGTTGATGGGCCATTGCCCGGCAAGTTGACGTTTGACCGGCACGAATCCGGCTTTCCGGTCGCGCAAGAGCTGATGGTTATGGCCAATGACGCGCAGCAAGCTGAAAAGCACCTTGCGCAATTGCCCACCGATACCGAGCTGAAAGACGCAATGATCCGGCAGATTGTGGGCGAGTTGGCCATTCCGACACGCCTGCAATTTACCATGTCACAGCGGCTTTATTATGAAAGCCTGCGCAGCGGAATGCAGTTTTGGGCGCGCAATGATGCCGATGTGCAATGGCTGGGCGAAACCAGCGAGCGCAGGTCCTGGCTGGTGCATTGGGCAGTGTATGACACGCAAACCAACCTGCCGGTGATTTATCTGTTGAACCTTGAGGATAGTGGCAAAACCCCACTGCCGCGCGATGATCGGCGCTGGCCGCAGGTGCAGGCGCATCTGATGGCGCAATCCTTGGACGGGCTGAAATTGGTGACGATTGCCAAAGGCTTTGATACCGATTTCGACGATCTCCACCCCAAACGCCTGCGCCGCATTCACCTTGGCCCGATGTATTCCAGCAGTTTCACGCTGCAATCTGGCCCGATTTCGGACGTGCTGGCCGCAGCTCGCCCTGAACCCGGTCAAGATTGGGCCTTTGTCTGGACGGTTGAGGATTTGCTCGCCGAGCGTGAGGAAACCGTGAAAACCGGCTGGTTTTCATCGGCGGAACGCCAGATTTTCGCCTCGGGGCCGTTTATTGGCAAAACCTTGGCCGATATTGGCGCGACCAGCATGGAACGGATGCTGGTTATGCCTGAACGCCCGTTTCAGGCCTTGGCCGAAAAACGTCCCCCCGGTTTTAACGATATCCGCAAGTTTGTTGTGGGCGCGGGCGACCGTGTTTTGCCGCAGCGGTAAGTTTAAGGAATTGCTAAGATGATCACCCGTGACACGATGGAACTGCGCGAAGACGATATCAAATCGCATTACTCGGCCGCGACCGACATGCTGATGGGCGTCGATCATACGCCCCGCATCGGGACCGCGCGATTTTCGGCTGTGGCACCGGAAAAGTCGCCGGGCGTAGCGCCGACGGGGCGCAGGTTTCGCTCTACCACCCCCGGTTTGGTCACGCGCAGCACCGCACGGGCCGAAGGGGTGCTGCTGTTGGACAGGATTGCCGAAAAAGACGAAGACGACCCGCTGACCTCGGCCATTCAGGCCACGGTGGGGCAGGCGTTGCGCCGCGCTTTGGCCGTCGCGCTGGCCGTGGGACAGGAATTTGCCCGCCAAACGCCGCTGGTCGAGCTGAAAAAAGCCAATCTGGAGGGGCGTCTGCCAGCCGAGCGCAAGCCCGAATTTACCGAGCTGTTGGCCGCCGAGGCACTGGCGGTTCTTTATACCTTTGGCAACGCGACCGCGTTTTTGCTGGCAAGCCAAGGCAATGAACGCAGCGCCGAAATCGGGCCTGTGCAAGAGGTGCTGACCGACAATGCGCCGCTGGCCCTGCATGGCGCATTGTGGGAGCTGGACCAAACCATCGCCGCCCATGCAAGCGATGATGCGTCCTTGGTGGCCAGCGTTTTGGCCTATGCCGAACAGCTTATGGCGGCAGTCGCGCTGCGGGGGCAAGATGCGCCACGGATTGCGGGCTTTACCGCTGCAAGCTGGCGGGTTGAGGCCGACAATCTGACGATTGCAGGGTTTAAACCGGCCCTAGCGGCACGTGGCACGGCGCTGACCATGACGTTCAAAAAACCGAATGAGGTGGTTGGCAACCATATTGCCAAATATCAATCCTTGCGGTTGGCCAAGATGCTAATGGCCTATGATTTTGACCGTAAGCTGAACCCTTTTGCCGCACTGGGCGGGTTTATTTTCACCTTTATGGGCGACGGCGCACCGGGGACAGGGAAAACCACGCTGATCCAGATGATGGCTGGATTGTTGAATGATTACTGTAAGGTAGCTGGCTATCCGTTCCGCTATCAGAACTTTTCCATCGACCAGATCGACAGCTATCAGGGCAAGTCGGGGCAAAACGCCAAGGCGTTTATTACCAATGTGCTGGACCCCGCAGTG
This sequence comes from Pseudorhodobacter sp. W20_MBD10_FR17, assembly GCF_052119765.1. Classification (NCBI taxonomy): domain Bacteria; kingdom Pseudomonadati; phylum Pseudomonadota; class Alphaproteobacteria; order Rhodobacterales; family Paracoccaceae; genus Pseudorhodobacter; species Pseudorhodobacter sp. W20_MBD10_FR17. The sequence continues at coordinate 137,045 of NZ_JBGQOQ010000007.1, forward strand.
ATCGGTTTTGGCACCATTGACGACATCGACCAAATCGCAGGCAAGCGCGGCGACAAACAGTCAAGCGCGGGGCAGCAAGAGGTGACGGCCGTGTTTATGGAGGCCTTTGCCGGCGCGAATACGGTCGTACGCGGCAACTGCACGTTCGGGATGTTTTCGAACTACCCCGAGAATGTGGATGATGCCCTGCGCCAACGGGCGGGGGCGCGGTTTTTGGTCGACGGGCCCCAAACGCGTGACGATTATATCGATATCCTCGCCCTGCTGATGGGCAAAAACCACGATATCCCCGTGGGCGCGCATGATCTGTTTGCCGCCCAAGAAATGAAACGCGCCGTTGCCGCCAGTTTTGAAGGCCACGCCCGCCCGCAGGAAGACGGTTTGCTGCGCGTGTGGGACCAAGTGGGCCGCGACAATGGCCGCTTGGACACCATCGCCAAGCTCGGCACTTACCTGAAGGCGATCCAAGAGGCCGACCCCCGCTTTACCGGCCGCGCGATCAAAAACATCACTGATGCGGTTAAGGTGCGGGCGATGGATTTTGAACTGCCGGATCAGTGGATGGAACAGCCGGAGTTGTTCCTGTTCAAAGGCTATGACGAAAAACTGTCGATGATTAAGGCTATGCAGCGGCCGATTACGGTCGACATGGTGATCCAAGAAATCAACCGCTATGCGGATTCAGAGTTCCGCTATGCCGATAAGTCGGATGAGGTCGCGATTTCCAACATGGTCCGCGATTTCGGGCGGCAGGAAGAGGCCAAGCGGCGGTATTTGGAGGGGAAATGATGCTCTTTTTGACTGACGCCGGGGGGCCGTCTGCCCCCCGGACCCCCCGAGGATATTTGGGCCGAACAGAAAGCGGGAGCGAGAAATGACCTACTTGACCTTCATCGCGCTTAGTTTTGCCGCCTTCTCGTTCATCACCTTTGCAGTTGTCCCCTTCGTCACGCGCCCTGCGATGCTGTTTGACAAAGGCCCCGCCCATGCGCGGATGATGGGAATATTGATTTGTGCAGTGGTTGCGGTTGCGGTGCTGTTTGCCCTGAACCCTGACCACATGACCGACCTGAAACCCCGGTTTTGGGAGGCCGCGGGGTTGGCGGGGTTCTCGGCTATATTTTGGCTGCCGTGGTATCTGTTCGCCTTCACCCGCCGCGCCAATTTGGTAAAGGAAAAGTTATGAAACGTCTGATCCAAAAGGGGCTGATGTTTGGCAACTTGGTTGAGGTGTCCTCGCCCGCGCTGATCGAACGCTATAACCGCGCGTTAGAGCATCTGGCGGGCAAGCGCACCACCCTCACCGATTTTCACATCGATATTTCCGGCTATTCGCCCGAAATCGGGGATGAGCTGGGCGATGATCGCTATCTGAACCCGAACGGCTGCAACCGGCAGTTTGTTTTGCTGACCACGGCGCAGAAAACCGCGCCTTTGTTGAACGTGACGTTTTCCACCTCTCGCGGGGTGTTAAAGCAGTTTATCGACGCGAATGAGGCGCAGTTGTTTGCCCTGACCGCCCGCGATGCCGTGGCGGGCGAGTTGTTCAATAGCGTGTACGAGGTGTCTAACCCTGCGCGATTGTTGGATATTCGTCGCATCACGATTGAGGGCGACACGATTGGCGGGCATGTGGCCGATGCGGCCAAGCTGGGCCAGATGATCGACCGGTTTAGGCGCGAACCGACGGGGTGGCGCGATGATGTGCTGATCGCCGATATGATTGGGCTGGCGAAAAAGACCGGTGATGTGACGCGGGTGCCGATTGCCTTGCCCAAGATGACGTTTGAGCAGGCAAATTTCTGGACCTCGCATTTCGGCGGGCTGTATGTGTTTCGCGATGCCACGTATCCGGCGGTGATTTCGGTGCTGCCGCGTGACAGCCTTGGCAAGCTGCCGGTTGACCAGATGATGGACCTGAGCCAGCGCAACGTGATTGCCGATTGGCTGGATAAAAACGCGCTGGTGGAGCCGATCGTCAAGGCGCGAGGCATGGATAGTGCGGCGGTGCTGCGCCAAAAGATGGATTTTATTTTGGTCGAGGCGGCAGATACGCTGAACCTTGATCTGGGCAATGCCACCCGCAACGACCTGCGCAAAATTGCGCAGCGTCTGGGTGCCGATCTGCCGGAAGAGTTTCTTGGCCTTGCGCGCCTGCTGGGATGGGTTGAAGGCGGCGGTGACTGGCCGCGTATCACGTCTGAGCATCCGGCCTATTTCTACACCCTGCGCTCGCGCTCGCATAAAGACCATGATTTGGTGAATATGCTGCTAAGCCAGCTTTCGCCTTTGGATGTGCGTCAGATGTTTATCACGCATAAAGAGCTGTTTTACGCCAGCTATGCCACGTGGTCCGACCGAAAACGTGGTTATGTTGCTGATTTTCTGGAACGAGAGTATCAAGTGGATAAGGCGGGCGCGCGGGCGGCTCTGTTTGGCGGTGAGCCGGGCATGGATGAGGCCGAGCGCCCTGAACCGAAACCAGCCCCCAGAATGACCGACCTTGTCGGCCCGTGGGGCGCCGTACGAAAGGCCCGTAAATGATAGCGATGTTTCGCCTGATGCTGTTCGGCTTTGTCGGCATGACAATCTTGTTTTTTCTGCTGAACGTCTATTCGCGGTCGCTGCAGCGTGAAGAGTTGGAAAAGGAATGGGATGCCACGCAAAGCCCCGGCGATCGGGACGAATTCATCGCCTCGGGCATGGCCGCATATGAAAAAGGGCTGCGCAAGAAACTGATTTGGCTGGTCTATGTTATCCCGACGCTTTGCGTGATAGCTGCCATCTATTTGTTGAACTTTTCCTGAGGGAACGCCGATGCGCTATGTAAAATGGACTTTTTTCTCGATCATAGCAGTTTTGCTGTTTTCGTTCTTTCACTACACGTTGCCGCAGCATGATGTTGTGCGCATCGTTGGTACCGAAAACCGCCGCATCGATTTTGGTGAAAACTCGTTCTTTTGGGCGAGCCCGGATGTCGGCACGTCTGTTGATAGGAACCGCGATGTGTTTTTCATTCAAACGCTACGCGCCGATAATAAACCGGTAGTGTATCGCAATGAAGATACGGGCTGGGGCTGGCCGCCGTATTTCAAGCTGGACAGCTCTAACCTGCAGGCGCAGGCGCAAAGCATGGTGTCAAACGCGGCTACCCCGCAATGGGCCGAGATTACCCACTATGGGTGGCGCAATGAATTTTTGACGATTTTCCCCAATGCAATCAGTATCCGGGCGGTCGAAGGCCCCGATGTACGGATTATTCCTTGGTTTAACATTCTGTTCTTTGTCGTGTTGGTGGGCGTGCTGTTTTTGCTGTGGCGGATGTGGGCGCAGTTCCGTGAGCGCACGATTGACCCGACGCTGGAAAGCATAAGCGACACGTTTGACGAGATTGATGAGACTGCCGATGGTCTTTGGGCGCGGTTCAAGGCATGGTTGGCGACATGGACGGGTAAGCCGCGCAAGTAAGAGGTTTTTGGGGCTGAAATGAAATAGGCGGGGTGGCACATGGACGAGCTTGAAATGTTGGTCACCTTTGCTGCGATTGCTGTGCTGTTGGTTGTGGTGCTTATCCCCTATTTGCTGTTTTCGCATTGGGGCCTGAAGGCCAAGGTTGGCCGGCTAGAGCTTTTGGTCGGGCAGTTGCAAGCGGCGCTTAAGGTGCCCGACCAAACAGCTTTGACCCCAGAAAAGGCCGTTAAGGCCGTGCCCGCTGCGTTGGAGCCGACCCAAATGCAGCCAGAAGAGGACGCTAAGCACGCGCCTTCCCCAGAGTTCTGGCTCCAAGGCACGCTGGAGGAAGAGCCCGCCCCCCCAACCGCCTATGTGTTCAAGCCTGATCTGGTTGCCAAGCTGACTGCTTGGCTGCGTGACAACTGGGTGCTGGCGATTGCGGCGGCATCTTTGGCGCTGGCGGGTGTGTTTATGGTGCAATATGGCATTGAAAACGGGCTGCTAACACCGTTTTGGCGTGTGATGGGTGCACTGGCCTTTGGTGCGGCACTGATTGCAGGGGGCGAGTATGTTCGCCGCAATGCAGGGAATGCGTTTGAAGATGGTGACGCCGTTGGGGAGACGCAATTCCTGCCCTCAACCCTTTCGGGCGCGGGGATTGTTGTGCTCTATGCCGCTGTGTTTGCTGCCCGCGCACTTTATGGCCTTATCGATCCGTTGACCAGCTTTGCGGCGCTTGGTGCGGTGTCGGCGATTGCGCTGGTTTTGGGGTGGTTTTACGGGCCGGTTCTGGCTGCGGTGGGCATTTTGGGCGCGGCGCTTGCGCCGTTCGTCACCGGCAGCAGCTCGGATAATTCTTGGATGGTGCATTACTATCTGGCAATGGTTGCGGCTGTGGCCTTGGGGATTGATACCGTCAAACGCTGGGCTTGGGTTTCGGTGTTGGGGCTGGTGGCCACACTGGCAGGGGCTTGTTTACTTTGGGCCGAGAGGGGGGCAAATTTGCATTTCCTTGGCGGTGGCTTGCTAACCCTAATCGCCGCCTTTGCTATCCCCGAGCGTGGGCTGTTTCCGCGCCAAACGGGGGCCTCGTTCATTGACGCCCTGCGTACGCGCGGCAAATTGCGCCCGAATTTTCCTACCCGTATAACATTTGGCACCACGCTGGCGGTGACTTTGGCGGCTCTTGCAGTGGTAATGAGGAACGACTATCCGTCTTCGCCCGATACTGTCTGGCTTGCGATTTTTACGCTTGGCTTGATTATCTCGGCCACGACCCTTTGGACGCAAAATGCCCCCGCGCTGTATGACCACGCGCTGATCCCCGGCCTTGCGTTCCTTGCGCTGATCGCGCTGGAAAGCGTTACGGATGGACCACTGTTTCACGCGTTCCAGCAAGCCGCCATTCCCGCCATGGTCGGAGAGGCGACACCAATCGCCGCCTCCATTCCAATAACTGTGTGGGTGCTGTCGGGGCTAGGGGCTCTCGGCTCGCTATTGATGTTCATACGGATGCAACGGGCGGTTCATGCCCAAGACGAGAGCAGCGCATCCAGCTTTTTGGCATTTTGCGCGGCGGTTTTCGCCCCTGCAACGGTGCTTATGCTGGAGTTTCTTTGGGCCCCCGGCCCAATTGTTGGCCAATATGAATGGGCGCTTGCCGCAATCGCTATGGCGGCGTTTATGGTGGTGCTGACCCTGCGCAGCAATGCCGCCGATGCCGGCGCACCGCTGCGGATGGGGTTGTTCGCCGTGGGCGCGCTGACGCTGATCACGTTGGCGGTGTTCCTTGTGCTGACCCAATCGGCATTGACGGTGGCGCTGGCGGTTATGGTGCTGGGCACGGCGCTGCTGGATCGTCGTCATGCGATGCCGCCACTGACCTATTTTATCCAAATCGCGGTGGCCATCATCACGTTTCGGCTTGTGGTTTGGCCGGGCTTTGACTGGGCGCTGGGCTGGGACTATGCCGCCAACCTTTATGAAATTGCGTATTTTGAGGTGGCTTTTGCGTTCTTGGCCACGCTTGGGCTGCTGTCAGCCGCGTGGTGGGTTTCGCGCGGGCAACGGCTTAAAACCGCGGTAGTGTTGGAGAGCGCGTGCTGGACCATCCTGGGCGTGTTTCTGGCGGTGTCACTGTTGCGCGTCGCACCAAGAGACGCAGGCGATAGCCATTGGGTGATGGGCTTGATGTCAACAATTTGGGTCGCGTTGGCGCTGAACCAGCTGTACCGGATGCAGATGGGCGGCAAGGTTATGACGGTCCTGCGCGCCGTTGTTGCTGGGGCATATGGACTGGCGGCAGCCGGTACGCTGTACATGTTGGCCTTTGTTTCGAACCCGATTTTCAGCAAGAATGCGCCTGTCCAAGGCCCGCCGGTTTTTGACAGCCTTGCACTTGCGTTCCTGCCGCTGGCGGCCACCTTCGCCATTGCGGCTTGGAAGATCACACATTTCGGACGCACCCTGCGCATCGGTTTCACCCTTGCTGCCAGCGCGTTTGCCGCTTGCTATGTCGGACTGGAAATTCGGCGGTTTTGGCGCGGAACCGATCTGTCGGTGCCGGGATTTTCCGACCCGGAGCTTTACAGTTACACCCTCGCCATGCTGATCGCCTCGGTCGTTTTGCTTGTGCTGGCCTTTGGCCAGCGGTCCGATATCTTGCGCAAGGTTGCAATGGCCGGCGTAGCGCTGACTGTGGCCAAAGTATTCTTGGTGGATATGTCTGGCCTGTCCGGCTTGATCCGCGTGTTTTCTTTTATGGGCCTTGGGCTATCGCTGGTGGGTCTTGCATGGCTGAATCGCAAGATGACGGCGCAATGGGAAAGAACCGCGCCCCGAAATTGATAAGGCATACAATGGCGGCAGCTCGGTGTCTGCAATTTGGTATGACTATAATTTCTTTAACACTTCGGAACGGCCAAACGACGTTTCCGCGGCTTTGCGCGCCTCCATCCATGCAACAGTCTGCCGTGCAAGAATAATATTCAGTTCTGATCGGCGCAGCTCTGCCCATCTTTCATACTGAAGCGAAGCGGCGGCTGACGCAACCGGGCTTAGCTGATCACCCGGTTTTGCCACCAAATCGTTTAGGCGTTGCAAGCTTTGGTTGCGTGCCTCTGCACACGCACGCAACCCAGCCAGATGCTGGTTAAGAATGAGGTCAGACAGAGCTCTAAGACGATCGAGTTTTTTCACATTCTTCAATTGATCCCTCGCTGTGCCGCGGTTTTTCGCTGGCGAATAGATTCCGAAAAACGAATGGCCGCCGCAACAACGCGGTAATGATCAGGGTGCACCTCTTGTCCAACATCGAGTGACGCATAAAGCAAACGGGCCGTCGGCGGATCTGGGTGCAGCGGAACGGCGGCCTCGGCAGCGCGTTCTCGGATGCGTTGCGCAATTTCATCTACGCCCTTTGCGACACAAATTGGCGCACGGCCTGAAAGCCTATCCCATTTCAGCGCAACCGCGAAATGAGTTGGGTTCACGATCACCACGTCGGCTGTTCGCACATCTTGCAGCATGCGGTTTGTCGCAATTTCCTGCCCTTTTTGTCGCCGCTTTGCTTTGGTATGCGGGTCACCTTCGGCATTCTTATGCTCATCCGTCATCTCTTTGCGCGACATCCTGTTTGACCTAAGATGTTCTGCTCGCTGCCAAAAATAGTCTATCCCGCCGATAGCAAGGACCAGTATCGTAATGATAGCAAGGAAGCGAACAACCGTTTCAAACAGCAAAGTCGTAGCAACGGGCGGGGTCAGATAAATCATGCGCAAAAGATCATCGGCTTGGCGGCTTAAAAACCAAAACAGCAGAATTGAGATGACCAAAAGCTTTACAAAGCTCTTGAGAAATTCGAACAGGCCTTTGCGGCCTAGCTTGTTTTTCAGTCCAGATATTGGGGAAATTCGGTTCAGCTTTGGCGCAAGTTTAGACGGCGTAAAGATCATGGCCCGCTGCGCAACAATCATGAGCGTCGCGGTGATAAATGGTATCAAAAAGAACGGGGCAAGCGGGCCAACCATTGAAACTAAAACGGTTAAAACACTTGGTCCTGCCCCCTTTGTCCACACAGATGAGAGGCTGTCAGATTGTTCAAGTATTGCCGCTGCAGCCTCGCCTGATTTAAGTAACATATTGCGGCCAAGGGCGACGCTGACCAAGAGAAACCCTAAGTATGTTCCCGCAGTAATAAGATCATTCGATCGCGGAATTTCACCTTTCTCGCGCGCATCTGAGAGCTTTTTATCAGAGGCTTCATGTTCTTTATCAGATGCGCTTTGCTCGTCGCTCATGGAACACCTGCGAAGGGGTTGTTCATGTAAGCGATCAACGCTGTATGCCAAAATTGCAGCAAAAGGGGGGAAGCCATGGCAAGTAGAACTAAGCCGCCAAGCGTGAGGGCTGGCGCGCCAACAAAAACAACCATCAGCTGCGGCATCGCGCGATTTATCACCCCAAGCGCAATATTATAGATAAGCGAGGCTGCAATAAACGGTGACGCCATTTCAAATGCCAATGAGAAGGCGGTGCTAACCTGCGACAGGCCCCAGCGGGCAATATCCGCGCCACTGGGCAAAACGCCGAGGGGCAGGACATCGTAGGAATAGACAAAAATTTCGGCGATACGGATATGTAGCCCGAAAGCAACGGCCAAAGCCAAGCCTGTCACAACGAATAAATGTGACATCGTCGGCTGTGGTTCACCGCTTTGGCCGCCAAAAAGCTGCGAGAGCGAGGTTGCTTGGGCTGCCAGCGTGCCTGCGATTTGAAGGGCATGAACAAAGAGCCGCAGGCCGATACCAATGACAAGACCTGCCAACACCTCAACGGCAATCGGGGCCGCGAACGCGCCGCCATAAGGCCCGATTTGATCCGCGACGATGGGCAAGACAACCATCGTATAGCAAATTCCGATGGCCAGCCGTATTCTTTGCGGGACGGATTGTTCGCCAAACGCAGGCAACAATGCCATTGCTGCCCCGACACGCAGAAATACAAGAAAGGCGGCCCAAAGCCAGTCTTCGGTAAACTCGGTTGATTGTGTCAGAAGGTCTAACAATTGCGTCATATCGGTACTTGTCCCACCATGGCAGGGCGGGCCTCAAGGCCGATCTCTTCATATGAGAGCACGGGCGCGTTTAAACCTTTGGCGCCAAGGACTGTCCGCAAGAAACGCCTGCGCAGGGTAGAGGTCACAAAGGCAGGGTGAAGGCCGCTTTCGGCCGCTTTGTTCAGCTTTTCTGCAAGATTATTGGCCAATCGGCTAAATTGATCTGGTGGCAATGCTACGTCTCTTTGGCCTTTTTCGCCTTCAATCTGATATGTCGCAAAGGCCTTCTCCCATTCCGGTGCCAGCTGAATAAGCGGGATCGTACCGTCATCTCGGCGCAGGGCAGCCACAAGTTGAAACCCAAGCCGTTGCCGCACATGTTCACAAATTGCCTCGGGGGATCCCGCTGTGCGCGATTCTGCGATGCTTTCCAGAATGAGCGGCAAGTTTCGAATAGAGACCCGTTCCTCAAGTAGCAGGCGTAGCACGGCCAGCAAGAGATCGACCGGAACCTTGTCAGGCACCAACTCATTCAACAGACGCTTGTTTGACTCGGATCGAGCGGAGTCGGATAAGTTGACAAACTCATCCAGCAAACGGCGCAACCCGCGCAAAGACAGCAGGCGCGAGAGATTGTTTTTTAACACCTCAAGCAAATGGGTCGCTAGAACTTCTGTTGGCGATACGACTGTAAGGCCTTGAATAGAGGCCTCTTCCTGCGCGTCTGGTGGAATCCATCTTGCGGGCGCGCCGTATACCGGTTCGCGTACATCCATCCCTTCGGGAACCGGCAAGCCATCTGACAGCAGGGCCAATACGCGGTTGTAGTACAGTTTGTCACTTACCTGCTCGACGCCTTGCAAGCGAATACGGTAGGTTCCTGACGGCAGGGATGGTTCATCCGTTAGTCTGATTTCAGGCAGGATTAGGCCAAAGGCGCTGGCGATATGGTTGCGCATATTCGCGATACGGGTATCAAGCCCCGTTGCGGGATCCAAAACCATTGTAACAAGGTCGGGTGCAAATTCGATGTGAATGTCGTCGAAATCTAGGATGTCACCCAAACGGCGTTCGACCGGTTTCGCAACGGTTTCCTCCGGTTCGGGTTTGGGCTTGTTTGCCCCTTCCGCGCCCCAATAGGCAGCTGCCCCTAAGACCAATGAGCCTAGAATGAAAGGCAAAAACGGCAGACCCGGCACCAATGCAAAAAGCGCCATTAAGAACGACACCGTGGCCAAAGCCCCGGGATATCTGCCAAGTTGTTCAAAGAATGAGACATCTGCCGCGCCAGTTTGCCCACCGCGTGCCAAAAGAAGCGCCACTGCAATGGAAATAATGACGGCAGGAATTTGGCTAACGAGCCCATCACCGACGGTTAATATCGCATAAGTTTCAAAGGCCTGCCCAATCGGCATGCCGTGAATTACGGTGCCAATGATCAACCCCATGACGATATTCAGCAGCGTAATCAGCAGGCCCGCAATAGCATCGCCTTTTACAAACTTAGAGGCGCCGTCAAGCGAGCCAAAAAAGTTGGTTTCCGCCAGTTCAACCTCACGCCGCCTTTTAGCCTCGGCGTGATCAATCGCGCCAGCCGACATATCGCTGTCGATTGCCAGCTGTTTGCCTGGCATCCCATCAAGTGCAAAACGGGCGCCAACTTCGGCCATACGGCCCGCGCCCTTTGTAATCACCACGAAATTCACAATCAGCAAAACACAAAAGACCACGACGCCCAGCAAAACCGAGCCGCCCATGATGAAATTTGCGAACCCTTCGATAACCTTGCCCGCCGCGCCCGTCCCGGTATGGCCTTGGCCAATGATCAACTTTGTTGACGATACGTTTAACGCAAGCCGTAGCATCAAGGATGCTAAAAGGATGGTCGGGAAAGCCGAAAACTCTAAGGGTCGCTGGATGAAAAGCGTGACGGTAAACATCAAAATCGCTAGGGCAAAGGAAACGGCGAGGCCGATATCAAGCATCCATGCCGGGACGGGCAAAACCATCATCACGATGACGGCCATCAGCGCAAGCGCAAGCAAAATGGTCGGTTGAAAGATCGTTTTAAGGGTTAGATTTTTCATGGCCGCCCTCCAATTACGGGGTGCGGCGCTGAAATGAGCGGCTGCGCGGCTGATGATATCAGAAGTATCGGCCCCCGCGCACCGGACAGGCTGAACTGTTGCTGGGCTTGCTTAGGGGTTGGTTTGCGTTCCTTTACAGTCACGGACGGATCACGGATGCCCCCCCCCGCGAGGTGCGTTTCAAAAAGCCGTTCAAGGCGTTGAACATATGCCTCGGCACGGGCATCATTATTCGAATGATAGCGGCCAACAGCGGCCCGCCATTCGCCAGTCTGACTGTACAGCTTTTGCAGAAACTGGGCGGCATAGAGCGCGTTGCTGCGGGGAGAAAACATGTCGTCCAAGCTTTGAAAGGCTTGCCCATGCCAGCGCATATTGATTTGAAAACAACCGATATCGATGTTTGTGGTTTGCGTAGCCATCAAAGTTTGAACAAATTGCATCGCCGCAGCTTTGTCGGAAAACCAATGCCCCTTTTGGCCAGATTGGACGGTCCATGGCCAAGCGGCGTATTCATTTTTAGTAAACTTGGTTTGTCCGGTTTCGGCTAGCGCCACAGCGCGCAGTACCGAAAGCGGTACGCCGGTACTTTCTGATGCATGTCGGGCAGCATCCTCACATATTGAGGCCTGCGCCAGTGCAGAAAATAACCCCAGATACAAAGCCGGAACCATTGCGCAGTAAAGACGCCATTTATGCATTTAACCACCGTATTATCGGGGCCCGTTCTAGCCCCCATCGCTGATATTAGGGCGTCTTCCTTACCAATTCGTAACTGTCTCAAGTTTTATAGGACGAAGGTTTCGGGGGGCTCACCTTACCAAACGAACAATTGGCATAGCTCCACAAATATGCGAGGTATGGATTTGAACACAAAGGTTAGGGCCGGACATGACACCAGAAGAGAGGAGGATCGCTTCGGGGTCCATCTTGCTGTCAGGGGCATCGCCCGAGGCTGCCGATCTGTTGCTGAAATCCTCTCGGGTGAGGGGCTTTGACCGTGGTGCCACGCTGTTTTTGCAGGGTGAAAAGGCCAGTGCGATTTATATCGTGCTGGACGGGTGGGTAAAGCTTTACCGTATCGCCCCAAACGGTGCCGAAGCTGTGGTCGGTGTTTTCACTAAAGGTCGGAGTTTTGGTGAGGCGGTTGCCTTTCAACATGATCTCTACCCTGTTGCCGCCGAGGCCGTGACGGATTGTCGGGTGATCCGCATTGAAGCCGATACATATCTGCGGCAAATCCGCGAAAACCCCGAGTTTGCCGTTGCAGTCCTTTCCGCAACTTTCGTGCATTTACAATCGCTTGTCGCCCAAGTTGAGGCGCTGAAGGCCCAAACTGGTGCGCAACGCTTGGCCGAGTTTTTGCTAGAGCTATCTGTTTGCGTTTCGGATGAATGCGAGGTGGTCTTGCCGTATGATAAGGTGCTGATCGCCGGGCGTCTGGGCATGAAACCCGAGAGCCTGAGCCGCGCTTTTGTCAAGTTGCGCGATCACGGTGTTGCCATTCGCCAGAACCATGCGTCGATTGCCGATATTGCGGCATTGCGCGATTTTGCTTTTGAAGATTCGGCCATGTCACGGAGTAAGACTTGATGTCCAATATCGAAACCGCTTTGCAAATGATTGATGCTGCCAACGCGGCCGACCCAACGCTTGAAGACGGCAAGCCCGCCGCATTGCTATATGGCGAGCGTATGTCGGTTGAGGCGGCGCGGTTATTTCCCGATGCATCGGATGTCCTTCGCATTGCGGCGCGTGGCCAGCATGTCGAACGCTGGTTGCTGAAACGCGCCGAATTTCCCGAGGGTAAGGAAGGCTATCATGCGTGGCGGCGTGAGCAGGGGCGCAGACATGGCGCGCGCGTGGCCGGTATTATGGCAGATGCAGGCTATAGTGCCGAGGACCAAGCGCGCGTGGGTGTGTTGCTGCGCAAAGAGGGCATAAAGCGCGATCCCGAGGTGCAGGCGCTGGAAGACATCATTTGTTTCGTGTTCATTCGTTGGTATTTTGCCGATTTCGCGGCCAAGCGGAGCGCGGAGGATTTGCAAGGCATAGTTGAGAAAACTGCGCGCAAGATGTCGGCAGAGGCGCGCGCGCGGGTGCTGGCCGAGTTTGATTTACCACTGGATTTGGCGGCTGCTTTCACCCCGTAACAGGAGGCGTCGCCACATAAATCCCAAGCAGGCCTGCCATAAATAGTGCCAAAACAAGGCTAAAGCCCCGCAGATATGTGGGCGCTTGCGCAAGGCCAAGATAGCGGGCGGCGATGATGCGCGCTTTGGCCCATGCCAGCAGCAAAATGACCACACCACCCCAAAACGGCAGGGTTTCAGGGCGTTGGGTGACGCCAAAAAGAAACGGCAGTCGATGCCGCCGATAGCGCCAAAAGCATAAGCCATGCGCGGGTTATGGTTTGCATACCGCCCCCTAGCGCAGCAGGTAAATGACGGGAAATAACAGCACCCAAACCAGATCGACCATATGCCAAAACGCAGCGCCAACCTCTAGGTTGCGGGGAGTTGGGCGTAGGGCGAGCAAGGCAAATATGACCAGCGCCGCAATGACATGGGCCGCGTGAAGCCCTGTCAGCAGAAAGTAAAAGGTGAAAAACGGGCGTGATGCCTTGGCTGGCTTTCTCGGCAAATTCGGTGAATTTGATCGCTAGAAACAGCACGCCCAAAGCTGCCGCCGCCAACAACGCCCAACGGGTTGCCGCGACACGGCCAGCCTTGGCATAGGCCAAGGCCCGCGCCGCAATATAACCCGAGGTCACCAAAACTACGGTATTTACGCCAGCTGCCGTGCGGTGCAGGTGATCTTGGGCCGCTGCAAAACCGGCGGGGTCGGTGATGCGCACGGCCATAAAGGCCAGCAGACCGGCGCCAAGCACCAGCAATTCCGAGATAATGAGAACCCACATCATCAGATCGCCGGGCAGTTGGTCAAGGCTGCTTTGGTCGGACGTATCGGTCATGCGTCGACCAATTAGCGGTAAATTTCGGGTAAGGCTTGGGTCAGCTTGTCGGGGTCCGAGATCACCGTAAACCCGCCGGGGCCGAACATGCGGGGAAACCATGCCTTGCCATCACGGTCGACGGTGATGCCGTAAACGGCGTGGCCAGCGTGCCGCGCCTCGCGCACGGCCATGCGGCTGTCTTCAATGCCATGGCGGCCCTCATAATGGTCAAGGTCATTGGGTTTGCCATCGGTGATAACCAACAAAAGGCGGCGCTTGCGGGCCTGTTCAGACAACTCTTTGGACACGTGGCGAATGGCAGCCCCAAGGCGGGTGTAGTGACCGGGGACAAGCGACGCGATGCGGCGGATAATACTGTCATCCATCGGCTCGGCAAAACCTTTGCATTCCTGCATGAACACGCGGTGCCGTTTCAACGACGAAAACGCATGGATCGCAAAATCATCGCCGCAGGCGTTCAGGCCCCAAGCGAGGGCTGCCAATGCCTCGCGCTCCACGCCGATCACGGTTCGGCCGTCTTGGCCGTGGCCCGGAACGGCGCTTTCGGTTGAGCGCGATACGTCGAGCCGGATCGACACCGCCAAATCGCGGGCTTGCGGGCGGGTTTGGCGCCAAATGCGGTCGTCGCCTTGGCCGGTTGCATAAAAATCGACCCGCGCGCACACGGCCCGGTCCGTATCAAGTTCATCGCCGTCAAGGTGGCCAGAGGTCGAAATTCGGCTGGGACGCAGAGCCTCGAACTGGCGTTTGACGGCGCGGATACGGGCCTGCGCGCGGGGATCGTCCTGAAAAGGGGATTGAGCAATCGCTTCGGCTTTTGAGGTCAAAACGCGGGTATGCGCGGGCAGGTAGGCGCCGGTGCGACAATCCCATTCAGGATAGGTGGAAATGCCGGAAAGTGCCTCACGGTCGACATCTTCGGGCGACAGATCAAGGTGCAGTTTCAGGCGGGTGGCGGGGGCTTTGGAAATTTGTCCAAGGCCAATTTCATCGGCGTCATCAGCGGCCTTTTTGGCGCTGTCATCATCGTCATCTTCAACCCTGCGGTTAAGGTTGATGAACTCGGCCCAAGACAAGATCGCCTCAAACTTATGCAGGATAAAGCTGTCGTTGCGCTCGGCCTGATCGGCGCGTTTGCGCTTGGCGCGGTGGGTTGTTGCGCCTTCGGCTTCCTCGGCAATGCCATCGATTGCGCGGGCCTCAACCTGTGTTTCGGCGGAAAAGCTGACGTGTCGCAGATCGGGCCACAGCGCCACAGGGCGAAAGGGTTTATAGCCGCGTGGCGTTTGGGGGGGGCAGGTCGGGTAGGGCGCAATCTTCGCCCAAAGCGTGGCGGATGCGGGCCTCAATTGCCGCCTCGGCGCGGGGCAGGGCGGGGCGGGGGCGCAGAGCCAAAGTGGCGGCGCACAGATCGTAGTAGAGTGCGGCAAAGCCCGGCGCATTTTCAAGCGTATTGCGCACCATCGCATCGGCGGCCTCAAGGGCGGCAATGTCGGCGGCCAGCGGGCCATCGGTTGCAATGGGTGCTGCATCCGCGTGGGCGGCGCTGGCGGTTAGCCACAGGTACAGCGCGGCATTCGCCTCTCGCGCGGGAAACTCGGACAGGCTTTCGGGCAGGCGCAGGCTTTCGCCATCGAATGACGCGCGGGCCGTGCGTTCGGTATCGGTGCCAATGCGGCGCAGGAATGACAGGCGGTGGTGGGGTTTCTCCGCTCCCACCGCTTTGATCTCGGTCGCCGGATTGCCGCCGAGGCCACGGAAAAGCACTGCCAACCGTCCGCCAACCTGCGCGAGGTTGACACGGGCTCCGTCGTGGTTGCTTGGCGCATCCAGACGGCTGGCGAGTTCGTGCCACAGTTTTCCCATCGTCTCTTCGGGTTCCCATGGCTCGATTTCGATCTTGGTCATGCTGGCCTCACCCGAAAACAGCGGTTACAAGATCGAGGAGCCCGCGTTTGGTATCGCGGTCGTCGGTCAAAGGTTCGATCATCGCGGCCAGAATGGCACGCTCAACCGGCATCCCCTGACGGATCAGCGTTGCGGCATAGACGACAAGACGGGTGGAAACGCCTTCCTCTAGATCCTGCCCCTTTAGATCACGCAGCTTGTTGGCAAGGCGCACGAGCGGTTTCACCCGCGCCTCATCCAGCCCGCTTTCGCGCATGACCACAGGGATTTCATGTTCCGGTTTGGGGAAGCTGAATTCCAGCGACACAAAGCGCTGACGGGTAGACGGCTTTAGGGTTTTCAGGATGTTCTGATAGCCTGGGTTATACGAGGCCACGAGCATAAAGCCATTCGCCGCCTCAAGCTCCTCACCCGTACGATCAATCGGCAGGATGCGGCGATCATCGGTCAGGGGATGCAGAACCACGGTCACGTCTTTGCGCGCCTCGACCACCTCATCCAGATAGCAAATCGCCCCTTCGCGCACGGCGCGGGTCAGCGGGCCATCGACCCAAATCGTCTCGCCCCCCTTTAGCAGGTAGCGGCCAATCAGATCGGCGGCAGACAGGTCATCATGGCAGGCCACGGTATAGAGCGGACGGCCGAGTTTTGCGGCCATATGCGCCACAAAACGAGTTTTGCCGCAGCCGGTAGGGCCTTTTAGTAGGACCGGCAGTTGGTTGTCATAAGCCGCTTGAAACACTGAAACTTCGTCGGCTTGGGGCAGGTAGAAGGGGGCATCTGCCGCCCCCTTCAGGTTTAGGTTTCCATCCATGACCATCACTCCGCAGCCACGGCTTTGCCGGGTTCGATGATTTCACGGCGTGGTACCATTACCGAATAGATGAACAGCAGCGCGCCCAGAACCACGGCAATACCCGAGCCAAAGCGCATGGCGTAGAAGATCCAAAGTTGGTCTTGGACTTCCATGAAGCCCATGCCCATCACGCGTTGCAGGTGGGTTTGGACAGTGCCTGCAAAGGTCAGGGTAAAGGTCATAAACACCATCCCGCCCGACATCAGCCAAAACGAGGCCATGTTCAGCACTTGGTTATAGGGATCACGGCCCAAAAGCACGGGCATCGCATAGGTGATGATAGCCATGTTTACGCAGACATAGGCACCATAAAACGCAAGGTGACCATGCGCTGCGGTGATCTGCGTGCCGTGGGTGTAGTAGTTAACCCCATGCAGCGTGTGAATAAAGCCCCAGATGCCCGCCCCAAAGAATGCCAGAACCGCGCAGCCCAAAGACCACAGGAAGGCGGCTTTGTTCGGGTGGTCACGGCGGCCTTTCCAGACCATGACGAAGGCAAACGACATCATCGCAAAGAACGGCACGATTTCCAAGCTAGAGAATACATCGCCAATCCAAGCCCAATAGCCGGGTGTGCCGATCCAGAGGAAGTGGTGCCCCGCTCCAAGGATGCCGGAAAACAGGGCTGTGGCGACGATAACATAAAGCCATTTTTCTACGACTTCACGGTCTACGCCGGTCAGTTTCAGCATCAGGAACGCAAGCATAGAGGCCATAACCAATTCCCACTCGCCTTCGACCCAAAGGTGGACAACGAACCACCAATACATTTTATCCAATGCAAGGTTGGCCGGGTTGACGAAGGCAAACAGGAACAGCAGCGACAGCCCCCAAAGGCCCAATAAAAGGATGTTGGTGATCGCAGTTTTCTTGCCTGCAAGCACGGTCATGGTGACGTTGAACAAAAAGATCAGCGCGGCAACCACGATCCCGGCTTTCACCCAACGGGGCTGTTCCAGAAACTCGCGGCCTTCTTTGCCAAACAGGAAGCTGCTCTCAAACAGGTTGAAGGTGTAGGTCACAACTACGCCTGCGGTGCCCAGTACCAAAATCGCAAGCTGGATATAGGCGAGTTTGGTCGAATACATCTCACGCTCGGATTCTTCGGGTATCAGGTAATAGGCGGCCCCGAAAAAGTCCAGCAGCAGCCAGACGATCAGGCTGTTGGTGTGCAGCATCCGCAAGATGTTAAACGGCATGATTTCCGACAGGAAATTGCCGTCAACGTAAACATACCCCATGAGCAGGCCAAGGCTGACCTGCACGGTGAACAACGCCATGGCTACGATAAAGTAGGCCAGAGCGATTTTTTGAGTTTGATATTTCATGGAAGATCTCCTTAACCCGCATCATTCGGTGGCCAGTTCTGGGTATTGATCGTGTTGGTCCAGAGCAGGAAATCGGCCAATTCGCGGTATTCCGCATCGGTCAGGTTGAACTGCGGCATTTGCCGACGCCCCTCGATGCCCGTTGGCATGGCGTCCATCCAGCCTTTCAAGGTGTCCATTGCGGCCTCCGGGTCGTCATTCCCGCCCCAGCGGGTCATCACATTGCCCAGCTCTGGCGCGAAATAGGCGCCTTCGCCCAGAATGGTGTGGCAGTTGATGCAGCCGTGAATTTCCCACAGATGCTTGCCTGTCACCACCGATGGCGTCAGGGTTTCTGCATTGGTGGATGTGGTGACGGTATATAGGTGGCTGTTCTACGTCAGCCCGATAAAGATTAGAATAAAGAACAATGACCCGCCATAAAAGATATTGCGGGCCATGCTCTTGGTCATGACTTCGCGCATTGCGCATTCCCTTTCCCAAAGCTTGCCCGAGGAATGCGCGGTGCACGCTCGGGGCCGTTGATGGTAAACTATCTGTGAACGGGTGGCGGCACGTGCGCCTTAACGAAAGTCAAATGCAAAGCGGTTTTGTCAGGAAATATGTTCCAGCCGAGTATTATGAGTTTGGGCAAGGGCGGCATCAATCGCGGGGCGGTCCATCAGGCAGAACGCTGTCGAAAGCGCATCGGCCAAAGCGGCCGAAGGAGCGGAAACGGAAATCGTATTCCACAGAGGGGCGTCTCCATGCGGATTTAAAACATGCGGTGCATTCGCGCCAATAGTCGTGCCGCGTGGCGAAGACGTAGCCAGCGCACGGTTTTGCAGCAAAGCCTCGCCCAAGCGTGTGCCTTGTGGGCCAGCAATGCCAACGCGCCACGGGTCTGTGCCGCTATCGCCTAGCGCCATCACCTCACCCATATCGACCAAAATATTGTGAAAGCCCTTGCCATACAGGTATTCTGCGATGCTATCGGCGGCAAAACCTTGGGCGATGCCGTTAAACGTCAACGCCATGTTCGGTTTCAGCCGGATATCTGTTTCCGACCATTCCACCTTGTCCCAGCCCATCAAGTCACGGGCGGCGGCTTGATCTGTGCCTTGCGCCGTAGCCAGCCAGAGCGGCTGGATCGACGGGTCAAACACGCCGCCCGTGGCCTTATTGGCGCGGTCGCTGGCGGCGACAACGGTTTGAAAGGCGCGGGTGGTGTTGGCGATATAACCGGTCTGGTTCAACCGCGTCAGGGTCGAGTCGCGGAACAGTGAGAAATCAGCTTCGATCTGGTCAATGAGTGCCTCGATCTTTGGCCAAAGCAGGGCGGCGCGATTCTCGGGCAGGCCAATCAGTGCGATTTGCGCATCGGCCCCCAAGGCGCGGCCTTTCCAGACCACAGGATTGGCAGCGGCGGGCGTGGCGCAGAGCGCGGCGGCGGTTCATGCGGTCTCTCCTGTGCGGGCGCGGCGCTTGAGTACGGTGCAGGTGTGGGCGTCATTCATGATGATCTGGCAGCGCAGACACAAAACGCATTCATCGGGGTTGATGCGGCCTAAAGGGTCAATCGCGCCAACGGTGCATTTGGTTTCGCAAAGCCTGCAGTCGCGGCCGCATTGCGGGCGGCGTTTCAGCCAATCAAAGATCTTTAGCTTGGCCGGTATCGCCATCGCCGCGCCCAAAGGGCAGAGGTAGCGGCAATAGACCCCGCGACCCCAGAACAAAAGGCCGAGTGCGGTGAAGCCCCACAGCAGAAAGACCACCGGCTCGATCAAGAAAGTTTCCCAACGAAAGCCGTTCATCAGCGAATGGATAAAGGCCACGACTTGCACCACCGAAAGTTGCCCGTTCAGGCCCCAGCCCAGCACGAACAGCGTTGTTGTCAAAAAGCCAATCCGCCCGACGCGCCACAAACGCGGGCGGCGGGTGATCCATTCGTGCGCAAATAAAATCAGTGTCAGCACGGCGAGCATCCCAACGACAACGCCGGTTTGCAGGCGCTTGATTATCTGATAGCTGTCTGCGCCCGGCTGATAGGTTGTGGCCTTTTGCGAAACTGTCAGGCGGTCAAACACCCCCGATTTGCGCCAATCGGTGCCGCGATGCGAATAAAGCCCGGATGAAATGATCACCAAGGCCATCGGCGCTTATCGGGACAGACCCCGAAGGCCACGCAGATCAGGCTTGGAAAATTGTAGACAGCTTTAGCGCCCTTGGTGGCGGTTGGCTGTTCATCAAGACCCACCCCAGCTCGGACCACCTCTATGTTGATGCGCCGCTGAACCCGGATGCGGAAACCTCGGCTTCGGTTGCTGTGTTCACGATCAGCGGCATGAAAGCGGGCGAATCGTCGGAATTTGTGACGCTGCCAATTTGTGAATGGGCAGGGATTGCAGACGGGCAGCCGCGCGTTGTGCAGCCTGAATTCAACAAAGAGGGTACCGAGGTGTGGTTTTCGGTCTAGAATGCCAAAGATAAGGAAAGCGCGATTGTCGTTGTCGATGACAAAACGCTGGAATTGAAAAAGGTCATCAAAGACCCGGCGCTGATTACGCCAACCGGCAAGTTAAACGTCTTTAACACGCGTGAAGACGTTTATTGACGCAACCATTGGGGCGGCGGGAGACCTGCCGCCCCAACCCTTGCTATTTTTCGCAGTTCCCAATTTCCGCAATTGCCAATTTCCACAATTGAATGAGAGACGCCATGAAAGACAGCGCGCGTACCATCCTTCCGGGCAAGGTTTTCTTGATTGGCGCCGGGCCGGGTGACCCTGATTTGCTAACGGTCAAGGCGCTGCGGCTTTTGCAAACCTGCGATGTTGTGGTGTGTGACCGCCTTGTCAGCCCCGAGATTATGGCGCTTATTCCGGCAGGCACGCGCAAAATTGACATGGGCAAGTTGCCCAAATGTCATAAGCTTTCGCAAGACGAGATTAACGCTTTGCTGGTCGATCTGGCCCGACAAGGCCTGCAAGTGGCGCGGTTGAAAGGTGGCGACCCGCTGATCTTTGGGCGCGGGTCCGAGGAAGCGGCAGATGTGCAAGCGGCTGGCTTTGCTATTGAATATGTACCCGGTATCACCGCCGCCCAAGGGGCCGCTGCCAGTACGGGTGTGGCGACCGGCGTGCGCTATGTCACCGGCCACCGCGCGCGTGATGCGGCGCTTGATCTGGACTGGGCCAGCCTTGCCAATCCGCAAACCACGCTCGTCGTTTACATGGGCGTGGCGAATATGCCCGAGATTTCCTTGCAGCTTATCAACCACGGCATGCCAAGCGACCTGCCGGTTATGGCCATCGCTTGCGCCACCACACCCCGCGAATTGCGCGTGACGGGGCAGTTGGATGACATTGCGGCCAAGGCGACCACTCTGCCCTATGGTCTCCCTGTGCTGTTCATCATCGGGCATGTCGTGTCGCTTTATGCGCCCGCCCTGCTGCACGCCGCCCTTGCCTGCGAAGGCGCGGGGATGCATGCATATGCTTAGGATAATCGGCTTGTGTGTGCTGCTGCCGACGGCGGCTACAGCCGGAGTTACCGCCCCTAGGGCCGTGGCCCTTGAGCATATGGTTCTCCAAGATTGCGGCTCGTGCCACGGGCTAACGATGAAGGGCGGATTGGGCAAACCTCTGACCGCCGAGGCGTTGTCTGGCGCTGATCCCGAGGCGCTGGCCTTAATCATTCTTGACGGTGTTCCCGGCACTGCCATGCCCCCATGGCGCCCGCTTTTGACCGAGGAAGAGGCCGAGTGGATCGCCCATTACCTATTGAAGGACCGAAAATGAAAATGTTTGCCTTATGCTTTGCCCTGCTGGCCGCGCCTGCCATTGCGCAAACGCCGTGCTGTGCGACCGGTGATTTGGGTGTGGTGGTCGAACGCGCTACGGGGTCGCTGTTGGTGGTTGACCGGTCCGAACATGCGGCCATCGGGGGGCTCGAAGGGCTGGGTGATCTGTCCCACGCCTCGGTTACCTTCAGCCCGGATGAGCGTTTCGCCTATGTCTTTGGCCGCGATGGCGGGCTGACCAAAGTGGATATGTTAACGCGGACCATCGCCGCGCGGGTGATGCAGGCGGGCAATTCAATCGGCGGCGCGATTTCCGATGATAGCAAGCTGATTGCCGTGTCCAACTATGAACCCGGCGGGGTAAAAGTGTTCGACGCGGATACCTTGTCCTTGGTCGGGGATATCCCAGGCAATTCCAAAACCATCGAGCTGGTCGATGTGCCCGGCCGCCGTTTTGCGTGGTCGACATGGGATAGCGGCGAGGCGTTTATGGCCGATTTCTCAGGGCCAGAGATGAAAGTCACCAAGCTGGGCAATGTTGGCAAAAACCCGTTCGACGCTGTGCTAACCGATGATGCCCACACCTATCTGATTGGTTTGTTTGGTGAAAAAGGCGTAACGGCGATTGATTTTTGGGATGAAACCCCCGTACCCGTGCGGTTTCTAAAAGATTAGGGCAAAACCGAGGATGACCTGCCCGTCTATAAAATGCCCCACCTGCAAGGCTGGGCCTTTACCGAGGGCCAGTTTGTCTTGCCCGCCGTGGGCCAGCACGAATTGCATTGGGTTAACCGAGAAACGCTTGCCGAGGTGGACCGCACCCCAACCCACGGCCAGCTGGTTTTCATCATCGCGCAGCCGGCCTCGCCCTTTGTCTGGGTCAATTTCGCGACGCCTTTGAATGACACGGTGCAAGTGGTGGACAGCCGTGATCACAAGGTTGTGGCCAGCCTGAACCCCGGCAAGGCGGTGTTGCACATGGAATTTGCGCCGCGCGGGGCCGAGGTTTGGATTTCCTCGCGGGATGACGACAAAATCGTGATTTATGACACCCACACCCGCACGAAAATCGGTGAAATTCCGGCGCAAAGCCCATCGGGCATTTTCTTTACCGCGCGCGCCCATCGGACGGGGTTGTGATGACAGGTCGCCTAGACCAGATCGACGGCCATTTGCTGGACAATTACCAGCGCGATTTTCCATTGGTGCCGCGCCCGTTTGCGCAGCTTGGCCAAGATTTGGGGCTGACTGAGGCCGAGGTGATTGCCCGTTTAACCGCTTTGCAGGCACGTGGCCAAATCTCGCGCGTGGGGGCCACAGTGCGGCCCAATACGGCGGGCGCGTCGACATTGGCGGCGATGGCGGTGCCAGAAGGCCGGATCGAAGAGGGCGCAGAACTGGTCAATGCCGAGGCGGGGGTGAACCATTCCTACCTGCGCGAAAACGCGTGGAACCTGTGGTTTGTGGCAACGGCCGCCGATGCTGACGCGCTGGCGGCGCAATTGGCGCGGCTGCGGGCTGTGACGGGCTTGGATATCCTTGACCTGCGGTTGATGCGGGCGTTCAACATTGATCTGGGCTTTGCTTTGCAAGGGCCGCGCGCCCAAATGGCCCCACGCCCCGCGCCCGATATGATGGCGCTGCGGCCCGAAGATCGGCCGATTTTGCAGGCGCTTTCCTCTGGCCTGCCACTGGTGCCGCAACCCTATTTGCGACTGGCGCAAAAGTTAGGCCGGACCGAGGCCGATATAATCCACCGCATTCGCACGCTTAGGGCGGCCGAGATTTTGACGCGGGTTGGCGTGATCGTACGCCACCGCGCGGTAGGGTGGACGTCAAACGCGATGGTGGTTTGGGATGTCCCACCCCCGCAGATTGAGGCGGCATGCCTGTCACTGGCTGCGTTATCCGGCATTATCTTGTGTTAACAGCGGGTTACGTTTCCAGACGTCTGGCCCTATGCGCTCTATTCCATGATCCATGCCCGCAGTCGGGATGAGGCGTTGGCCGTGCTTGCGCAGGCCAAAATGCTGCCGGAATTGGCAGGAACCTCGCCGCAAGTTCTATTCTCAACGCGCTGTTTCAAACAATCCGGCGCGCTTTTAACCCAAGAAAGGGCAGCCTGATGCGCCGCAGCAGCCTTCCGCCAGATGCTCTTGACGCGACGGATCACGCGATTTTGAACGCTTTGCAAGATGGCTTTTCTATCGCCAAGCACCCTTTTGCAATCGCCGGTGCCGCGCTGGGGGTTACTGAGGATGACCTAATCAGCCGCGTCACCAATCTGCGCAAAATCGGGGCAATCACACGATTTGGCCCGTTTTATGATGCTGCCGCGATGGGGGGCTCGTTTTGTCTCTGCGCGATGGAGGTGCCAGCGCAGGAATTTGAAGAGGCCGTGACTTTGGTCAATGCGAACGCCGAGGTCGCGCATAATTGTGAACGGACGCATCGGCTGAACATGTGGTTCGTGCTGGCCTGCGAAACTGAAGAAGGAATTGAGCGCGTGGCACAAGAGATTGAGTCTGAGACCTGCCATACCGTGCTGCGCTTTCCCAAGTTGCGAGAGTTTTTTATCGGCTTTCGGGTGCAGGCATGACGCTGGATGCCCTTGATCGCCGCATTATCGCGGCCACGCAAAGCGGGCTGCCCCTCACGCCGCAACCTTATGCCGTTGTTGCCGTGCAGCTAAAGCTGACCGAGGATGAGGTGATTGCCCGCATGGCGGATATGCAGGCGCGTGGCATCATCCGCCGCATCGCCCTTGGCCCCAACCATTACGCACTTGGCATGGTCGCCAAAGGCATGAGCGTGTGGGACGTCGACGATGCCCACGCCGAAAGTTTGGGTGAGAAAATCGGTGCTTTGCCCTTTGTCTCGCACAGCTATTTGCGCCCGCGTGCCGAGGGGTGGCCTTATAGCCTGTTTGCCATGATCCATGGCAGCACGCGCGATGAGGTCGAAGAAAAACGCCAAGTGATTGAGACGATTTTGGGCGATGCAGCCCGCGCCAATGACATTCTCTATTCCACCCGCATTTTGAAAAAGACCGGCATGCGGATCAGCGGAGGAAACTGATATGTTTCGACTAACCCAATATATGCGCGAGCTGGTGACGCCAACGCCCGTGCGCAAACGGGCCAGCGCAGGCGGGGTAAAGCCGGTGGTGATCTGGAACCTGACGCGGACCTGCAACCTGAAATGCCGCCACTGCTATACCACCTCGGCCGATGCGCCGTTTCCGGGGGAATTGACGACCGAGCAGGCGTTGGGCGTGCTGGATGACCTGAAAGGATTTGGCATCCCTGCGCTGATTTTGTCGGGCGGCGAACCCCTAAGCCGGTTTGATTTCTTCACACTGGCCGAGCGCGCCAAGGCGCTGAATTTCCGCCATTTGTCGCTGTCCACCAATGGCACGCGTATTGCCGAAAACATCGATCGAATTGACGCGCTTGGCTTTGATTATGTCGGCATTTCTATCGACGGTATCGGGGCCACGAACGATTGGTTTCGCGGTGTCGATGGGGCGTTTGACCAGGCGATAGCTGGTGTGCGCGCCTGTAAATCGCGCGGCGTTAAGGTGGGTTTGCGTTATACCATCACCGAACAAAACGGCCACCATCTGGGCGAAATGCTAGATCTGTGTGAGGCCGAGGGCGTCGATAAATTCTACCTGTCACATCTGGTCTATGCGGGGCGCGGCGACAAACATCGCGGCGAGGATACCGAGCATTCCCATACCCGTCGTGCCATGGATGTGCTGATCACCCGCGCTTGGGCTGCCATTCAAGATGGCAAAGAGCTTGAGGTTGTGACCGGCAACTACGACGCCGATGCCGTCTATTTCCTGCAATGGGTTGATGCCAATTTCAGCCCTGAGCAAACCGCCCATGTCCGCGCGCATCTGGAGGCTTGGGGCGGCAATTCGTCGGGGCTTGGGGTGGCGAATATTGACCCGCAAGGCAAGGTTCACCCCGATACCTATTGGTCGGATTACACCATCGGATCGGTGAAAAAAGATGGTTTTCCATCGCTTTGGACGGGCCCCGATGCCATGCTGGCCAACCTGCGCCAACGCCCCCGCCCGCTAAAGGGCCGCTGTGGGGATTGCGCGTTTAAACAAGTGTGCGGCGGCAATACCCGCATTCGTGCGCTGCAAGTCACGGGCGACCCGTGGGCCGAAGACCCCGCCTGCTATCTGTCCAACGCCGAGATTGGCGTGGACGATGCCGACCGCCTAACCGTTACCCCTTTCCGAGGTAAAAGCCATGATCCGGCCCATCGTTTTCTTTAGTCTGCTTGCGACCACCGCGATTGCCAGCCCCATTTTTGCCAGCCCTGATGGTGCGATGATCTATGCCGATCAATGCGCTTGTGCCATATGGAGTCGCGGCTGGGCGGCACTGGCCCTGCGCTGATCCCTGAAAGCCTTGGTCGCCTAAAGGGGGAAAGCCTTGAGGCGATCATCGCAGGCGGCCGCGTTGCGACGCAAATGCCTGCGTTCAAAGACACGCTGATTGCCCAAGATATCGCCGCCGTTGCAAGCTTTATCACTACTCTGCTGGAAACGCCCCCCACTTGGACCGTGGCCGATATTGAGTCAACTCGCAGCTTGGACGCTTGAAGTTACCCACAAGTCGTGTGGCAAATTGATTCACCCACAAGATTTGGTCTTGCTCCAGAAAACCCTATTGT
>NZ_JBGQOQ010000008.1:0-162592 GCF_052119765.1 Pseudorhodobacter sp. W20_MBD10_FR17
CTGTCTCGCAACAACAAATCAACCAGATACGCCGCCAACCTTCAAACCGCCCAAACACCAGATTCAGTCATAGCTCGCTTTAATCCCCCAGTTTTGCGTGAACCTCATCCAGATCGATTTCACCGATGGGCATTTTATTGCCGGGGTTGTCATAGTCATATTTGAACAATTGGAAATCACGTTTGTAGATTTCCCAGATCAGATGCATCGACAAATCGTCAAAATAATCTTCGACCGGATGGGCGCGCTTGGGGCCGTGGCCTTCGCTTTCGTTGAACTTTGGAATCGCCTTTAGGTCCACCTTATGTGGCGTTTGGATGTGGTTTAGGACGTCATCCATGCCTTCGTTAAACTTTTCCGTAAAGCAAATTTTGTCATAGTGGCCGCCATTGGCAACAAAGGTCGCGACATGGCCAGACATGGCAGACCAATGGATATCGGGTTCCATCGGCTTGCGCCAACGGATGGTGTCACGGGTGAACAACAAAAAGCGGCGAAAGCTTTTGATTTGGTCAAACTCTTGCTTGCCATCATCGCCACCAACCTCGATGCCATATTTCTGAATCAGCAGCGGGACAAGGTTACCGCGATAGCGTTTGCCATTGCGTTGGATGCCGCAGATTTTATCAAAAAACGATGACAAAACACGGGTGTAGGGATTGCGGACACAGGTAAAGGCATAGGTTTGTTGGGCCTTCACAGTGCGTTCTATCAGTGCCTGACTATTGTCTTGTGCCCATTTGTGCAGGCCTTTGGACGAATCATGTATATCGCCGTCAAAAAACTGCCCGTGGTCAGAATAGTACATAATCTGACCAATGGTCGAACATGCGCATTTCGGAACCACACGGTAGATGACGCTCTCGCTCTCCGTCATCCATGTACCGGGAAAACCCATAAATCTCTACCTCCATAGCCCTGCACACCGCCTATCCGGTGATTGGGGAGATTTCATTGCAAAAAAGCAAAGAAACTCTGTCATTTCAATGGCTGATAAAGCTAATTAAGAAAACAATAGGTGAATAAAAGGGTTCAGAGTTTCTAAAATGGCAAAAATCGCCTACATTCTTCTTTCTCATAGGGACCCAGAGGGCATTATTGCGCAGGCCGAGCGACTGACGGCGGGGGGCGACTATGTTTCTATTCACTTTGACGCACGGGCAAAGGCGCGGGATTTTGACGCTATTCGCGGGGCGCTGTCGTCTAACCCTTCGGTGACATTCGCGCGCAAACGGCTGAAATGCGGTTGGGGCGCGTGGAGCCTTGTCGCAGGCACATTGCTGGCCGTACGCGCTGCGGTAGAGGCGTTCCCGCGTGCCACTCATTTTTATATGCTGTCAGGCGACTGCATGCCGATTAAGACCGCCGAATTTGCCCATGATCTGTTGGATAAAAGCGACGTTGACTACATTGAAAGTTTCGATTTCTTTAAGTCAGACTGGATCAAGACGGGCATCAAGGAAGAGCGGCTGATTTATCGCCATTGGTTCAATGAGCGCACACATAAAGCGCTCTTTTATGCCTCGATGCAGTTGCAAGAGCGGGTTGGCTTGGCGCGCAAAGTGCCTGCCGATTTGCAAATTCAAATTGGTAGCCAATGGTGGTGCCTGCGCCGCCGCACTGTCGAGGCGGTGTTAGAGTTTTGCGACAAGCGCCACGATGTGATCCGGTTTTTTAGCACAACTTGGATTCCGGATGAGACGTTCTTTCAAACCTTGGTGCGCCATCTTGTGCCGGAGCATGAAATTCAGTCGCGGTCGCTGACGTTTTTGATGTTCACCGATTATGGCATGCCGGTCACCTTTTATAATGATCACTATGATTTGCTGTTAAGCCAAGATTATCTGTTTGCCCGCAAAATCTCGCCCGATGCGACGGGGTTAAAAAAGCGGTTAGGCCAGCTTTACGCCGAAACCGGCAGGCATTTCCCGATTTCAAACGAAGGCCGCAGCTTGTTCCAGTTTTTGACAGGGCGTGGCCGGATTGGGCGCCGCTTTGCCCCACGGTTTTGGGAAACCGAAAGCAGCCTTGGCCGCGAACGCACCTTGCTGTTGGTCATTTGCAAGAAGTGGCATGTTGCCAAACGGTTGGTTGAACGGATCAGGTCCGTGACGGGTATTGCGACCGTTGATTATGTGTTCAACGAGGCCTCAACCCCGCTGCCCGACCTTGGCGGTATTCAATCCACATTGGAAAAGCGCACACGGCACCGGCGGGCCTTGGTGCGGATGCTGTTCGATTATTGGGGTACAAACACATTGATCCTGTGTATTGATCCGGTCAATGTCGATTTGATGCAGGATTTTGTGGCTGATAGATCGACGGTGCGCTTGCTAGAGGTCGAATGCGATTTTAGCGACGCCTATTTGGTGGGCCACGCACGCCGTGTGGGGCTTGCCGGGGAACACACCCCGCAAGAGGTGATCAACCGGTTGTTGCCGACCATTCGGTATGACGTGAAATTTGAAAGTGACAATATACGAGACGCCGATTTCAGTGGGTTGTCGCGGGTGCGTGAATCGGCCGAGCCTGCGGAAAACGCCGTGGCTTTGGCGGCATTTCTTGGTATCACTATCGAAAAAGCGCGCGAGATTGCGGAAACCAAACATCTCTTTGTGGATTGAAACATGCCCTACACTTATGATGACATGAATATTTTTGCCCGTATTCTGCGTGGTGAAATTCCTAACAAGACCGTTTTGGAAACCGAGCATACGCTGGCTTTCCATGACATCAACCCCGCAGCACCTGTTCATGTGTTGGTGATCCCGAAGGGGCCGTATGTCAGCTTTGACCATTTCGCCGCAGAGGCGTCAGAGGCCGAGCTGGTTGATTTTCACCGAGCGGCGGCCAAGGTTTGCCAGCAGACGGGGGTGTCACTGGACACAGGCGCAGGCTTTCGCGCGATAACCAACGCGGGCGAACACGGGTTGCAAGAGGTGCCACATTATCACCTGCACATCTTGGGCGGGCGGCCTATGGGCGTGATGGTTTCCAAGGCCTGAAATCGGCGCTTAGCCGTTGTTAAAATGAGGCGCGGGCGCGCCGCTGATGTGTTATGCGCTCGCCGCGCGGGCGTGCGCCGCACGGGGATATTTTTGAACAGATGAGGGCGGGGCGCGGTTAATGCGCCTCGGCCCAGTTTGCGCCCTTGCCCGCATCGACGGTGATCGGGACGGATAGGTGGATGGCGGGGGCGGCGGCACCTTCCATTATATCGCGGGCGGCTTTGATCAGCGGGTCTACGGCATCGGTTGCCACCTCGAACAGTAACTCATCATGCACTTGCAGCAGCATTTTGGCGTCAATGTCGCGGATGGCATCGGGCATACGGATCATGGCGCGGCGGATGATATCGGCAGCGGTGCCTTGGATCGGCGCGTTGATCGCGGCGCGTTTGGCAAAACCCGCAGCGGGGCCTTTGGCGTTGATCTCGGGCGTGTGGATTTTGCGGCCAAACAGGGTTTGGACATAGCCATTATCTTTGGCGAATTGCACGGTGGCATCCATATATTCGCGGATGCCGGGGAAGCGTTCAAAATAGCGGTCGATAAAGCCCTGCGCCTCGGCGCGTGGGATGCGCAGGTTGCGGGCAAGGCCAAAGCCGGAAATGCCGTAGATGACGCCAAAGTTGATCGCCTTGGCTTGGCGGCGGATCATCGGGTCCATGCCTTCTACCGGCACGCCGAACATTTCAGACGCGGTCATGGCGTGAATGTCGATGCCATCCTTAAATGCTTGTTTCAACGCCGGAATATCGGCGACATGGGCAAGGATGCGCAGCTCAATCTGGCTATAGTCGAGGCTGACGATCACGCGGTCTTTGGGGGCGACAAAGGCCTCTCGGATGCGGCGGCCTTCGTCCGAGCGGACAGGGATGTTTTGCAGGTTCGGGTCGGTTGACGACAGCCGCCCCGTGACGGCGCCAACCAGCGAATATGAGGTGTGAACGCGACCGGTTTCAGGGTTGATATGGGTCTGCAGAGCATCCGTGTAGGTCGATTTCAGCTTGGCCAATTGCCGCCAATCAAGGACGAGGCCGGGCAGCTTATGCTCAGTCGCCAAGTCTTCGAGGATATCGGCGCCGGTTGCATAAGCACCGGTTTTGCCTTTGGTGCCACCGGGCAGGGCCAGCTCATCGAACAGGATTTCGCCCAGTTGTTTGGGCGAGCCTACATTGAACGGGCGGCCTGCCATGGTTTGAATTTCATCCTCCAGCCCCGCCATTTTTTGCGCAAAGGCGTTGGACATGCGCGACAGGGTGTCGCGGTCAACCTGCACGCCCGCCATTTCCATTTGCGCCAGTACCGGCACCAAGGGGCGCTCTAGCGTTTCATAAACTGTGGTGACTTGCTTGGTATGCAAGCGCGGTTTGAACAACTGCCACAGGCGCAGGGTGATGTCGGCATCCTCGGCGGCGTATTTCACGGCCTCATCCACGGGAACCAGATCAAAGGTGACTTGCGATTTGCCCGTGCCAATCAGTGATTTGATCGGGATCGGCGTGTGGCCCAGATAGGCATCGGCCAACGTGTCCATGCCGTGATTGTGCAGGCCCGCATTTAGCGCCGAAGACATCAGCATCGTGTCATCAATCGTGGCGACGTTCACACCCTGACGCGCAAAGATTTTGGCGTCATATTTCATGTTCTGGCCGATTTTCAGAATGCTGGCATCCTGCAGCATCGGGCGCAGCATATCGAGTGCTGTGGTAAGTGGCAGTTGCCCATCGGTCAGATCCGAGGAGCCGAACAGATCGCCGCCGCCTTGTTTATGGCCCAGCGGGATGTAGCAGGCTTGGCCCGCCTCAACGCATAGCGAAATCCCCACCAGTTCGGCGCGCATTTCATCAAGACTGGTGGTTTCGGTATCGACGGCGACATGGCCGCGCGCATAGATGCGGTCGATCCAGATTTGCAACGCGGCCTCATCGCTGACGTTTTCATATTTTGCATAGTCAAAGGGCAGGGCGACGGCGTCTTCGGTCGCAGCCACGTCGGGGGCTGCGGGGGGCGCGACTTTCAGGCTGTCGGCCACGCGCTTGGTTAGCGTGCGAAACTCCATTTGGTTCAGGAACGCAAGTAAATCATCGGCAAGTGGTTCGCGCACGACAAGGCTTTCCAGCGTGAAATCCAGCGGGGTTTCGCAGTCAAGCTGCACGAGGCGCTTGGAAATGCGGATTTGATCTGCGTTGTTTTGCAGGGTTTCGCGGCGCTTGGGTTGCTTAATCTCACCCGCGCGGTCCAGCAGGGTTTCAAGGTCGCCATATTCCTGGATCAGCAAGGCGGCGGTTTTAATCCCGATTCCCGGCGCGCCCGGCACGTTATCGACAGCGTCCCCCGCCAGTGATTGCACATCAACCACGCGGTTGGGGGCAACGCCAAATTTTTCAAACACCTCATCCGGGCCGATCAGCTTGTTTTTCATCGGGTCCAGCATGCCCACGCCATCACCGACCAGCTGCATCAGGTCTTTGTCGGACGAGATGATCGTCACCCGACCACCGGCATCACGGGCATGGCACGACAGGGTGGCGATAATGTCATCGGCCTCAAACCCTTCGGTCTCAATGCAGGCGATGTTAAAGGCGCGGGTGGCATCGCGGGTTAGCGGGAATTGCGGACGCAAATCTTCGGGTAATTCGGGGCGGTTGGCTTTGTAGTCTGGGTAGATGTCATTGCGAAAGGTTTTTGACGAATGGTCAAAGATAACAGCGACGTGCGTCGGTGCATCGCCGGTTTTATTGCCCTCAAGATAGCGGAACAAAATGTTGCAAAATCCGGCAACAGCACCCACCGGCAAGCCATCTGATTTGCGCGTCAGCGGCGGCAGCGCGTGATAGGCGCGAAAGATATAGGCCGACCCGTCGATCAGGTGCAGATGGTGGCCTTTGCCGAATGTCTCGCTCATATCAAAGTCTCCCCGCGTTTTGCCTTTCATCGCATGGACGGGCGCGGGGGTCTACCTGTGGAATGCAACGGTTAGCGAGCATGGACCAAGTTTGCGGCGTCAAGCGACAGGCGGATCGATTGCGGAAAGGGTGTCCAACGGCCAAAGGGCAGCCCAGCGGCGCGCAGTATCTGGCCAACCCAAACGTTGCAGGTGTTGAACAGGTTAAATCGCCCTTTGGCCGGAAAGAATGCATCGGTCGCGGTAAAGCCTGCAAGCGGCAAAGGCGTCGTCTGGGTAAAGCTATCCAGAATGGCCGAGGTGAGGTGGTATAATTCCGTGCGGCTTACGGTTACGAATGTGATGCCCGTTGCAGGTTCAATATGGCCCAAAACATCCAATCGCATCACCGAGCTGTCGCCCGTTGCTGCCTGCCAAACGGTTGCAGCCTGCATATCCGAAAGGGTTGCTGTCGAAGTGTAGAAGTCTTTGGCCCCCCAGCCAACCAAAAGCCACTCGGCCGCCGGATGTGACAAAGGCAGCCCCGCTGTCGTCGCAAAGCCAAAACGCTGGCCAATATCGCCTTGCAAGGGAATCATCAGATCATAATGAATAGGCCCGGCGATTAAGCCGGTTTGGAAACCAAGCGGGTCACGCGGGGCCAGCACGCGCGACGGCCCTGTCAGCCATAGCCCGCCTGCAAGGCCCGTGGCCAAATACGCAAGCGGCAGCATCAAGGCGACAGTCGCCGCCCACAGCCACCAACGGCGCATCGGCTTACTTTACCGTTGCTGCCATGCTTTCGTGGATGTAGCGGCGGTCACAATACCCGCATTCTACAAATCCGGTCTCATGCGGAATCGTCAGCCATACGCGGGGGTGCCCCAGTGCGGGACCATCGCCATCACAGGCGATTTTCCATTGTGAGATGATGCGGGTTTCTGGTGCAGGTGCAGTCATGCTTCTTATCTTTCTGAGAAATAGTCTTTGCGGCCATGATAGCGATACAGTTGGGTGCTGCAAGGGTGTGGCCGATTAAACCTTCACGGGCAGCAAGGGGCTTCTCCCGCCATTCGTTGCCTTTTGCCAAAGGCAAAAGGCGCCTCAAGGTTGGGCCGTGCCGCGCTTTTTCAAAGCGCGGCGATTATGCGCGGGTTAGCCGTGCAACAATGCGCCGTGTGACAGGGGCCACGATCAATACTGCGGGAAAGGCAACGGACCACCCCAGCAACCAAGCGCCAAGCCAATGGGTGCCAAACTCGTTGTGCATCCCAACCGCGCGCCAAGTGGCAATGCCTGATACCATAGCGGACATTACCCCAGACAGAATTAGGCCAAAGAGGATTGGTGCAAATCGTACGGGAATCATTCAGTCCTCCTTCATTGTCGCTGCTGACTTAGCGCTTTCTTGGCGTCCATATGCAATATTTCTGCTGGTCTCGTATCATCTTTTCAAAAATATCCTTGGGGGGAATGGCCGCAAGGCCAGGGTAGGCCAGGGGGGCAGACAGCCCCCGCACCCGTTCACACCAAATCGGCCGATGGAATGAAAGGGAAAAACTGCCCGCCAGACCAAAGGCCAAACCATTGAGTGCCGTCATGCGGCCGATGCACGCCAAGCTCTACCAGTCGGTAAAAAGACTTGCGATCGATCAGCGCCTCAAGCCCCGCGCGGACCATGACATAAGGCGCAGGTTCGCCGCTCTCCGTATCGCGCGTCACACGGATTGGGTGTTTCGCGCCTGCAATAGCTTTGTCGCCCACTTGGGTTTCAAAGGTCAAAACTTGCGCATCCGCCGCGCCTTCCACCGTAAAATCCACCGCCACAAAGGGCGCGTCATCCACAACGATTCCTACCTTTTCGGCAGGGGTCACCAGGAAATACTTGCCATCCTCCAGCTTCAAAATATTGGAAAACAGCTTAACCAGCGCAGGCCGGCCAATTGGCGTGCCAAGGTAAAACCACGTTCCATCCCGCGCGATCCTTATATCCAGATCACCACAAAACGGTGGGTTCCACAGGTGCACAGGCGCTGGCCCCGCACCTTTGCCTGCCGCTTGGGCCGCCTTCATCACACCTTCTGCCGTTGGTTTCACAATCAATTGTCCTTTCGCCGCTTTTGCCATTTGTGCCCGGCGCCATAAATCGTTCTAATAGCCCCAATATAACCTGTGCCCGAGGAATGTCATGCCCAACACAACAGATGCCGCGCAATTGGTCACCGAAATTGAGTCGCTTGGCGAAAAGCTGAAAGCCGCCAAGCACTCGATCAACCAGCGGTTCATTGGTCAGGATAGGGTGGTCGACCTTGTGCTGGCGTCGATGCTTTGCGGTGGTCATGCTCTGCTGGTGGGGCTGCCCGGCCTTGGCAAGACCCGGCTGATCGACACGTTGTCTACCGTAATGGGCCTGCATGGCAACCGTATTCAGTTCACCCCCGACTTGATGCCTGCCGATATTCTGGGCTCCGAGGTGCTGGACAGTGGCGACAGCACCCGCGCCTTCCGCTTTATCGAGGGTCCGATTTTCTGCCAACTGCTTATGGCGGATGAAATTAACCGCGCCAGCCCGCGGACCCAATCGGCCCTGCTGCAAGCTATGCAGGAACGTGAAGTGACCATTGCAGGCAAACACCGCCCCCTTGGGTCGCCTTTCCACGTCCTCGCCACCCAAAACCCGATTGAGCAAGAGGGTACCTATCCGCTGCCCGAGGCCCAGCTCGACCGCTTCCTCGTGCAGATCGACGTGCATTACCCCGACCGCGCGACCGAGCGTGATATTTTGCTGGCCACCACGGGCGCAGACGAGGCGCAGGTCCATGGCGTCTTTACCGCCCAAGAACTGCTCGCCGCGCAATCGGTGCTGCGCCGGATGCCGGTGGGCGAGCAGGTGGTTGAGGCTATCCTAGACCTCGTGCGCGCGTGCCGGCCGGATGAACCCGAAGGCGCGGCCCTGCGGGGGCAGTTGTCTTGGGGGCCGGGGCCACGCGCGGCACAGGCGTTGATGCTGACCGTGCGGGCGCAGGCCTTGCTTGACGGACGCCTTGCACCTTCTGTTGCCGATGTCGCCGCTTTGGCGCGGCCCGTCCTTATCCACCGCATGGCGCTGTCCTTTGCCGCCCGCGCACGGGGTGAAAGCCTTGCCGGATTGATCGACGCCACCGTCAGCCGCACTTTGGGGCTCGAGGCCGCAGCGTGACCCAAACGTCACCTATAGATCTGCGCTCGCGTGCCGAAGGCTTGGGCGAATCGTTGCCCGCACTTTTGGCGCAGGCCGAGCATTTGGCCGCGACCGTGATTTTGGGTGACCATGGCCGCCGCCGTGCGGGTATGGGTGATGAGTTTTGGCAATACCGCCCCGCCCATTCCGGCGATAGCGCGGCGCAGATCGATTGGCGTAGATCGGCGCAGTCTGACCAGCATTTCGTGCGCGAACGCGAATGGCAGGCGGCACAAACTGTGTCGCTTTGGGTCGATCCTGCGCGTTCATTGCAATTTTCCGGCGATGCCACCCGTGCCACAAAATCCGACCGTGCCCAGCTTCTGGCGCTGGCGCTTTCGGTCTTGCTGCTGCGCGGGGGGGAGCGTGTTGGCCTAACGGGTGATGCCGCGCGCCCACGTTCGGGCCGCGCGCAACTGCTGCATTTGGCCCAAGGCATGGCGGCGGCGGCCGATCGTCCCGAATACGGCACGCCCGAGGTGGCCAACCTGACCAGCCACAGCCGCGCGGTGTTTTTCTCGGATTTTCTGGGTGATCCTGAACAGGTTGAAACCGCGCTGGGCATGGCCTCGGATCGCGGTGTTCAAGGGGCTTTGGTGCAAATCCTTGATCCGGCCGAGGAAGACTTTCCCTTTGATGGCCGCACGATATTTGAATCGATGGGCGGCACATTTCGCCATGAAACTCTGCGTGCTGGCGATTTGCGCGCCCGTTACCTTGACCGTTTGGCCGAGCGCAAGGCGCGGCTGGAAACCCTTGCCCGGGCATCGGGCTGGCACTACCTCTGCCACCATACAGGCCAATCGGCGCAATCGGCGCTGTTGTGGTTGTTTGCTGCCATGGAACGGGGGCGCTGATGTTTATGCTTGGGCCCATTGGTTTTACCGCGCCGCTGCTGCTGCTGGGGCTGGTCGCATTGCCGGTGCTGTGGCTGCTGCTGCGTGCTGTGCCGCCCGCGCCAATCTGCCGCCGCTTTCCGGGGGTGGCGCTGCTGCTGGGCCTAAAGGATGCCGAGGCCGAGGCCGATAAAACCCCGTGGTGGCTGTTACTGCTTCGTATGACGGCCCTTGCCGCCGCGATTATCGGCTTTGCTGGACCGGTGCTGAACCCTGCAGAACGTGATGCAACACAAACAGGGCCGCTGTTGGTGCTGATGGATAGCTCTTGGGCCGATGCCCGCGACTGGGCGCGGCGTGTTGATCGCGCCACCGCGCTGATCGAGGAAGCTGGCCGCGCAGGCCGCCCCGTGGCCCTTATTCGACTGACTGAAGCGCCAACCGAGCCGGTTTTTCAAGCCGCCAACGCGCTTGGCCCATTTATGGGCGGTGTTACGCCCAACGCATGGACGCCTGATTTCGCAGGTTGGTCTAACAGCCTGCCTTCGGGCGACTTTTCCAGCTTTTGGTTGTCGGACGGCGTTGATAGCCCGGCCCGCGCAGGCCTGCTGACCGCCTTGCAATCGCATGGCGCGGTCACGGTGTTTGAAAGCCCGCGCCCCGTGATCGCCCTGCGCCCCGCGCAATTTGCCGATGGCGTGATACAGCTTGCCGCGACCCGCTTGCCTGCCAGCGATCAAACGGACATCGAAATATCGGCCCGCGGCCTCGACCCCGCAGGGATTGAGCGTGAACTCGCCCGCGTGGCCGTGACCTTTGCGGCGGGGCAGGCCGAGGCCGAGACCGCGCTGTCTTTGCCGCCCGAATTGCGAAACCGCATCAACCGCTTTGAAATTGCAGGCATCCGTTCGGCGGGCGCTGTGACCCTGACCGATGACAGCCTGAAACGCCGCAAAGTGGCGCTTATTTCCGGCAGCCGCAGTGCCGAAGGCTTGCAACTTTTGGCCCCCACCCACTACCTGCGCCAAGCGCTGGACCCCGTGGCCGAGCTGATTGACGGCAGCCTGAACGATGTTGTGCTGGCAAATCCTGATGTGATTGTACTGGCCGATGTCGCCACGCTCTCGCCCGCTGAGAACGATGCGATCTTGGATTGGCTCGATAAGGGCGGATTGCTGCTGCGCTTTGCCGGACCGCGCCTTGCCGCGTCCGAGGTCAGCCGCGATAGTGAGGACCCGCTTATGCCTGTCCGCCTGCGCATCGGTGGCCGCAATGTCGGCGGCGCGATGAGTTGGGGCGAGCCAAAAGCGCTGGCTTCTTTTGCCGAGGGCTCGCCATTTTACGGCTTGCCGATCGCGGATGATGTGACCGTAACCGCCCAAGTTCTGGCGCAACCCGACCCCGACCTTGCCAACCGCACGATTGCAGCGCTGGCCGATGGCACGCCTTTGGTCACGCGCAAAGCCGTGGGGCAGGGGCAGGTGGTGCTGTTCCACGTCACCGCCAATGCGGAATGGTCTACCCTGCCGCTGTCGGGTCTGTTCGTGCAAATGTTGGAACGCTTGGCCGTGTCGACCCGCCCCGCCAGCCCCGATGCAGCCGATCTGGAAGGCCAGATTTGGGTGCCGCAAGTGGCGCTGAACGCCTTTGGTACGATGGGCAATGCGGGTGATGTTGCGGGCGTAGACGGTGCTGATTTAGCGGCGGGTTTGGCCAGTGGTCCCTCGGCAAAACTGCCGCCGGGGCTGTATGCGGGTGATGATCGCCGCATTGCGTTGAATGTGATCACCGCCGATACGACCCTTGCCGCGCCGGTTTGGCCTGCGTCAGTCACGCGCGAAGGGTTGGATGTGCAAGCCGAACAGGCCTTGAAGGGCACGGCGCTGACCACCGCTTTGTCGCTTTTGCTGCTCGATGTTTTGGCCGCCCTTGCGTTGTCGGGGCGTCTGCTTGGTGGGCTGCGCAATACGGCTGTTTTGTTGCTAGGTCTTGCGCTGCTGTCACCTGACGTGCTGCGCGCCCAGGAGACGCCTGCCCAAAGTGCGGCCCAAGATGCGCGTGCGATTGAGGCGACCTCGGCGGTGCGTCTCGGGTATATCCTGACCGGTGATGCCAAGGTTGATACTGTGTCCGAGGCCGGCCTGCGCGGGCTTGGGCAACGGCTGTTTGAACGCACCACGATTGAACCCGAAGCGCCGCTTTCGGTGAACCTCGAATCCGACGAGCTACTGTTTTTCCCCTTCCTCTATTGGCCCATCACGATGGATCAGCCCAGCCCCTCGGCCGCGGCCTACAGCAAACTGAACCGCTATCTGCGCACGGGCGGAATGATTTTGTTCGATACCCGCGATGGTGATATCGCGGGCACAGGCCAAACCCCGCAAGCGCGCAAACTGCAACTGCTGGCCGCGCCGCTTGATATCCCGCCGCTGGAAATTTTGCCCGAAGACCATGTGCTGACCCGCAGTTTTTACCTGCTCCAAGACTTTCCGGGCCGCTATACCCAGCGCGATCTGTGGGTTGAGGCGGCCCCGCCAGATGCCGAACTGGCCGAGGGAATGCCGTTTCGCAACCTCAATGACGGCGTG
This sequence comes from Pseudorhodobacter sp. W20_MBD10_FR17, assembly GCF_052119765.1. Taxonomy (NCBI): domain Bacteria; kingdom Pseudomonadati; phylum Pseudomonadota; class Alphaproteobacteria; order Rhodobacterales; family Paracoccaceae; genus Pseudorhodobacter; species Pseudorhodobacter sp. W20_MBD10_FR17. The sequence goes on from NZ_JBGQOQ010000008.1 coordinate 12,534, forward strand.
ACGCCGGTGGTGATTGGCGCAAATGATTGGGCGGCGGCGTGGGCGCTGGATAGTAACGGCAACGCGATGTTCCCCATCGGGCGCGGCTATACGGGTGAGCGTCAGCGCGAAATTGCCACGCGGTTTGGCATTAACCTGATCATGCATGTGCTGACGGGCAACTATAAATCCGATCAGGTCCATGTGCCTGCCTTGTTGGAAAGGTTGGGGCAATGACCGGCACCTTGATCCTTGATCCGCTGATCCCGATGCTAGCGCTTTACCCGCTGGCGCTGGCGGCGTTCGTGATTGTGGGCTTTGGCCTCTGGCGCGGGTTGTCGGGCTGGTCTTTGCGCGGGCTGGGGGTGCTTGCCTTGCTGGCGGCCATCGCCAACCCATCAATCCAGCGCGAAGACCGCGAGCCGTTGTCGGATATCGTGATCGCTGTGGTGGATGACAGCGCCAGCCAGCGCATCGGCAACCGCCCTGCGCAATCATTGGCGGCACTGGCGCGTGTGCAGGCCGAAATCGCAGACCTGCCGAATACCGAATTGCGCATTGTGCGGGTGGGCGACGGTGACGGCGACAGTGGCACCCAGCTGATGACCGCGCTGTCCGAGGCACTGGCCGAAGAACCCCGCGCCCGCATTGCAGGCGCGATTTTGATCACCGACGGCCAAGCGCATGATATGCCGCTGGCCCCGAACCTGCCCGCGCCTTTGCATGTGTTGCTTGCGGGGGAGGCCACGGATTGGGATCGCCGCCTGATTATAAAAAACGCCCCAGCCTTTGCGATTTTGGGCGAAGCAGTCACCTTGACACTGAGGATTGATGACCAAGGCGCTGTGCCTGCGGGCGTCGCAGGTTCGGCGGTGGTGTCAATCGCAATTGATGGCGGTGAACCGCAATCTTACCGCGTGCCGGTGGGCGAGGATCTGGACCTGCCCGTTACCTTGCCACACGGCGGCATGAACGTGCTGCAATTTCAGGTCGCAGTAAATGAGGGCGAGTTGACCGACCGCAACAATGCCGCTGTGGTGCAGATTAACGGTGTGCGCGACCGGCTGCGCGTGTTGCTGGTGTCGGGTGAGCCGCACGCGGGCGAACGCGTTTGGCGCAACCTGTTGAAATCGGACCCGTCGGTTGACCTTGTGCATTTCACCATTTTGCGCCCGCCGGAAAAGCAAGACGGTATCCCCGTGTCGGAACTGTCGCTGATCGCCTTTCCAACGCGGGAACTCTTTGTTGAAAAGATTGATGAATTCGACCTGATTATCTTTGACCGTTACCGCCTGCGCGGCATTTTGCCCACGTCTTATCTGAACAGCGTGCGTGATTATGTGAAACGTGGTGGCACGGTTTTGGTCGCAGCTGGGCCCGAATTTGGCTCGGCCGAAAGCCTGTGGCGGTCGCCCTTGGGGGAAATCATGCCGGTTGAGGCGACAAGCCGTGTGTATGAGCAGGGTTTCCGGCCTGAATTGACCGAGCTGGGCAAACGCCACCCTGTAACCGAAGGGCTGGAAAAGCTGGCACCGCAAGGCGGTTGGGGCCGCTGGTTTCGCCAAATCGGGCTGGTGCAGACATCGGGGCAGGCGGTGATGTCGGGCATCGACGGCCAGCCGTTGCTGGTGCTGGACCGCGTGGAACAAGGCCGGATTGCGGTGCTTGGCTCTGATCAAATGTGGCTGTGGGGCAGGGGGTTTGAGGGCGGCGGGCCGCAGTTGGAACTGTTGCGCCGCCTTGCGCATTGGATGATGAAAGAGCCTGACCTTGAGGAAGAGGCGCTTGTCGCCTCGGCTGCAGGGCAAAAGCTGACCGTGACGCGCCGCACCATTGGTGACGCGCCGGGGCCGGTCACGATTACCGCGCCCGATGGCACGCAAACCGAACTGGCCCTTCCCGAAATAGCACCGGGCCGCTATTCGGCAGGCTGGGACGCGCCCGAAATGGGGCTGTACAAACTGACGCAAGGCACGCTTTCCACCGTGATGGCGCTTGGCCCCTCTGCGCCCAAAGAGTTTGAGGAAACCATTGCCAGTGGCGACAAACTGGAACCTGTTGTCACGCCGATGCGCGGCGGCATCTTAAAGTTGGAAGACGGTGCGCCCGATATTCGTACCGTGGCCGAGGGGCGCGTGGCCGCAGGGCGCGGCTGGATCGGGATCACCCCGCGCGGCGCGTATCTGACCCAAGATATTCGCGTGGCGGCATTGCTACCTGCGTGGGTCTGGTTGCTACTGGCGGCTGGGTTTGCACTGGCGGCGTGGTTGGTCGAAGGGCGCAAGGGCCGCAAGCCGATGCAGCCCTGAACGCGGGCCATTCGGTGTGGCGGTTTTTACTCGGTCAAAGTCACGCGCACCTGATCGCCAGCCCAGCCATCGACCAAACAGCGGGCGCGGATCATCACGTATTCTGTGCCCGCAGGTATCTCGACCCCAGCCAAAGACCTTGTGAACGGCTGCTCATCCTCATGCGGGTGGGTCAAAAGCCGCAGGCCTAAGCGCTCACCCTCGGGCGACAAAACTTCCCACGCGTCGGCATAATGCTCCCACCCCGTATCGGGGTGGCGTAATGTCACCTCAAACTGCCATGCTTTGCCAGACCGCGTGGCGACGGCGTTTTCAATTGCGGGTGGGTCGGCGAAGGCGGGGCCGGCCATGAGGGCCAAAAGGGCAAGGATATATTTCATTCCTACACCCTGCCACACCCGCGCATGTGGGGGAAATCACGGGTGCGTGCGGTGGAGGATAACCGCCCGTGAGGTGCTGAAAAACTCGCGCCGCATCAGAACCGAAATGGTGATGATGACTGTAGCGAGTAGCCCCCAAGCCCCCAAAAGCCAGCCCAACGCCCCCAACGCGAAATAGATCGACCGCAGACCTTTGTTGAAACTGCGCGCGGCGGTGATGTTGATTTCGGCGGCATCGGCGGCGCGGGTATAGGCGTCGGGATGCTCGGTCTCATTCGGGACGGCCGCCATCATGATGGTGCAATAGCCAAACAACCGGTGCGCCCAGACGAATTTCAGCAAAGCATCGGCGACAAACAGCAGCACAAGGCCGACTTTCAGCTCCAAGACCACGCCTTGCGCGTCCAGCGTCAGATCGGCCGCCAGCATATCCAGGCGCTCTCGGTTGCCGATCACCGCGATGCCGCCGCCCAGCGTAATCATGCAGGCCGAGGCGAAAAACGCCGTGCCTTGGCGCAAACTATCGACCACCGTTGCATCAAAAATACGCGGTTGGCGGGTGACAAACTGTGCCATCCAATCGCGCCGGTATTGCATCATTAGCACAGTCACCGAGGGGCGCGCGGCGGGCGGATGCTCAACAATCCAGTCAATGAAAACAGCGCTGACAAGCAACAGCGCAACCGCCGCCAGATCCCAAGGGCTAAAAGCAGAAAGCATTTGGGGCATGATCATTTTTCTAGGCCTGTCTGTTGAAATGCGCGTAAGATCGGGCATAGCCTGAAACGGCCACTGCGTGAAAGGCATTCATTCGGGCCGGCAAAGGAATGCTTGATCGGTGGTCGTATTGGTTATATAAGTTTACCAGTTGCTTGGGCGGGAGGGGCTAGCCTATGGAAATGCCAAAGATTGATGCGGGTATCGTTGCGCGTAAACCGGCCATCGTGGCCGCGCTGCTAGAGGTGTTGCCAAAAGATGCCGTGATCTTTGATGAGGCCGAGGTGCGTGCTTATGAATGCGATGCGCTGACGGCCTATCGCTGCCCGCCACTGGTTGCAGTGCTGCCGCGTACAACGGCCGAGGTATCGGATGTGCTGCGGATTTGCCACCGGATGGGCGTGCCGGTTGTGCCGCGCGGATCGGGCACCTCGCTTGCCGGTGGTGCTTTGCCCACGGGCGATTGTGTAATTCTCGGCGTAGCGCGCATGAACGGCGTGATTGAGACCGATTACCCCAACCGCTTTATCCGCGTGCAATCAGGGCGGACCAACCTAAGCGTTACGGGGGCGGTTGAAAGTGACGGGTTTTTCTATGCGCCCGACCCGTCAAGCCAGCTCGCCTGCGCCATTGCGGGTAATATCGCCATGAACTCGGGCGGGGCGCATTGTTTGAAATATGGGGTGACGACGAACAATCTGCTGGGCGTGACCTTAGTACAGATGGATGGCACCGTGCTGGAAATCGGCGGCGCACATCTGGACCCTGCGGGGTTGGATTTACTAGGTGTGATTTGCGGGTCGGAGGGGCAGCTTGGCGTGGTGACCGAGGCCACCCTGCGGATTTTGGCGAAACCCGAAGGTGCGCGGCCTGTGCTGATGGGCTTTGATAGCAATGAGGTCGCAGGCGAATGCGTGTCGGACATCATCAAAGCCGGTATTCTGCCGGTCGCGATCGAGTTTATGGACCGCCCGTGTATTGAGGCAACCGAGGTCTTTGCCAAGGCGGGCTATCCGATGTGCGAGGCGCTGCTGATTGTCGAGGTTGAGGGATCAAAGGCCGAGATTGACGAGCAACTGGCGCTGATCATCGAGATCGCAAAGCGGCACAACCCTGTCGAGCTGCGTGAGGCGGCGGATGAAGACCAAGCCAAGCGCATTTGGTTGGGCCGCAAATCGGCCTTTGGCGCGATGGGGAATATCAACGATTACATGTGTTTGGATGGTACTATTCCAGTGTCATCCCTGCCTTATGTGCTGCGCCGGATTGGTGAGATGAGCAAGGAGTACGGGCTGGATGTGGCCAATGTGTTCCACGCAGGTGATGGCAACATGCACCCTCTGATCTTGTTTGATGCCAACAAGCCCGGCGATCTGGAGCTGTGCGAGGCGTTCGGTGCGGAGGTGCTGAAGCTGTGCGTCGAGGTGGGCGGCTGCCTGACCGGTGAGCACGGCGTGGGCATTGAAAAGCGTGATTTGATGAAGGTGCAATTTGCGGCGCAGGATATGGAGGCGCAATTGTGGGTGAAAGATGTGTTTGACCCGAAATGGTTGTTGAACCCTGCTAAGGTGTTTCCGTTGGATATTACCGCCAGCCGCCGCGCGGTTTGATGAGTGTCGCGTGTTTTCCACCCCCAGACCCAAGACAAAAGCTGGGGGGCTTTCTGCCCCCCAGACCCCCCGAGGATATTTTTGCCGAAAAGAAAGGGCAGAGGGTATGAAACCTGCCAATGAGTTGGAACTGGCCGAAGCGATCCGTGATGCGGCCCGTGATGTGGGGGGGGCGTTGCGGATTGTGGGCGGTGGGACTCGGGCGATTGGGCCTGCGCCTGCGGGCGTTGTTTTGGAAACGGCGGGCTTGTCGGGCATTTCATTGTATGAGCCGGGGGCTTTGACCATTGTGGCAGGGGCGGGGACGCCGCTTGCCGAGGTGGAGGCCGAGTTGGCGAAGGGCGGGCAGCGGTTGCCGTTTGAGGTGCCGGATTTGCGCAGGCTTTTGGGGCGTGAAGGTGTATCTACGATTGGTGGTGTGGTCGCTGCGAATGCCTCGGGGCCAAGGCGCATTCAGGCGGGGGCGTGTCGCGATAGCTTGATCGGGGTGCGGTTCGTCGATGGTGCTGGAACTGTTATAAAGAACGGCGGTCGGGTGATGAAAAACGTGACCGGCTATGATTTGGTTAAGCTGATGGCGGGCAGTCATGGCTGCTTGGGCGTGCTGAGCGAGGTGGCGTTTAAGGTGCTGCCGCGGCCCGAGGTGGAGGCGACGCTGATCTGTGACGTGCTGGACCCAGTGGCGGCGGTACGGGCCATGTCGCAAGCGCTGGGGTCGCCCTTTGAGGTGACGGGGGCGGCGTATGTTGGTGGCCAGGTTCGGCTGCGGATTGAAGGGATGGCAGGGTCGGTTGCCTACCGCATCGGTGCCTTGGCGAAGCTGCTGGGGGCAGGCTGGGACGTGGTTGAGGCAGGGCCGAGTGCCGCATTGTGGGTTGCAATTCGCGATGTACAGGCCTTTGCGGGCCAGCTGGGGGCCGTGTGGCGGATCTCGGTCAAACCATCGGATATGCCGCAGGTTTTGACGGGCTTGGGTACGGCACAAACGGTGTGCGATTGGGGCGGTGGCCTGATTTGGGCGCGGGTTGAGGAGCCCTTGGATGTGCGCGGCTTAATCGGGCAGATCGGCGGGCATGCCACATTGATGCGGGCAGATGCCGGATGTGCCACGGTTCCGGCCTTTCAGCCTGAGGCGCCAGCGATTGCCGCGTTGACTGCAGGCCTGCGGGCCAAATTTGACCCGAGGGGCATTTTGAACCCCGGTTTGATGGGATAGGCCATGACCAGTTTGTTAGTTCTTGGCCTGCCTTTGGTGATTTACCTGTCGCTGGCCGTTTTGCCCAAAGGGATGCCTGCCGCGATTGGCTTGGGCGTGGCGGGGGCGTTGATTGCAGCGGCTCATTTTGCGGCCCCAAATTTGGGCAACCTGTTGATGGTTGCGCTGGCGGGGGCAGGGCTGGCGGCCGTGGCGCAAGCCCTGCGGTGGTTGGCAGGACCGCGCCTTGCACCCGCCCACTATCTCGCCTTGCTTGGGGCGCTGCCCTTGGCAGCCCTCGCCGCGATCATGTTCAGCTTCGGAGCCTAAGATGCAAACCACATTCACCCCCGAGCAGCTGAAAGACCCAGCCACCGCGCGTGCCAACGAGATTTTGCGCACCTGCGTCCATTGCGGGTTTTGCACCGCGACCTGCCCGACCTACCAAGTGCTGGGGGATGAGCTGGACAGCCCGCGCGGCCGGATTTACCTGATCAAGGATATGCTGGAAAAGGGGCGGCCCGCCGATGCCAAGACGGTCAAGCATATCGACCGCTGCCTGTCGTGCCTTGCCTGTATGACGACCTGCCCAAGTGGTGTGCATTACATGCATCTGGTTGATAACGCACGTGAGTATATTGAGAAAACCTACAAGCGCCCGCTGATGGACCGATTGCTGCGCTGGACCCTGGCGCAGATTATCCCGCACCCGACACAGTTTCGGCTTGCGCTGCTGGGGGCGAAACTCGGACGGCCTTTTGCGTTCCTTATGCCCGATGCGCGGTTGCGGGCGATGCTGGAAATGGCACCGAAAACCATTCCCCCCGTTAGCCGCAATGACGACCCGCAAAGTTTCGCGCCACAAGGGGAACGCAAGTTTCGTGTGGCCCTGATGACCGGCTGCGCGCAAAAGGCGCTGAACACCGATATCAATGACGCGACTATCCGTATTTTGCGCCGTTTGGGGTGTGAGGTGGTTGTGGCACGCGGGATGGGCTGTTGCGGCGCGCTGACCCATCACATGGGCAAGGCCGATCAATCGCATGCCTCGGCGGCCGCCAATATCAATGCTTGGATGGCCGAGAAACGCGCGGGCGGCTTGGATGCAGTGGTCATCAATACCTCGGGCTGTGGCACGACGGTCAAGGATTACGGCCATATGTTTCGCAATGACCCCCTGGCGGCTGATGCGGTCGAAATATCAGGCATCACGATGGATATTTCTGAACTTCTGGTCAAAATTGGCCTGCCCGAAGGCGCGGATAAGGGCATCAAAGTCGCCTATCACGCCGCGTGCAGCCTGCAACATGGCCAGCAAATAAAGACCTATCCCAAAGACTTGCTGAAACGTGCAGGCTTTACTGTGCTTGAACCCGCCGACAGCCATCTGTGCTGCGGGTCGGCAGGCACCTATAACCTGCTGCAACCTGAAATCAGCCAACAGCTTAAGGCGCGCAAGGTCCAAACATTGGAGGCGAAAACCCCCGATATCATCGCCGCAGGCAATATCGGTTGCATGATGCAAATCGGGTCGGGTACGCAAATTCCCATTGTGCATACGGTGGAATTGCTGGATTGGGCGACAGGCGGGCCAAAGCCTGCTGCCTTGAATGGTTAACTGGCCGCCGTAGCAGACATAAATCTGCCGCAAAGCGCCCCTATCGCCATGGGTAAGATATTCGGAGGGGTTATGGCTGTTCATACTATCCTATCCCGCGCGGTTCTTTGCGTGATGATGGTTTTTGCGCAGCTTAGCGTGGTCAGTGCCCAGGAATCTGCGCTGCAACGTCTTGATACAGGTGATGAAATCCGTGGCTGGGATGCGGTGGGCCGCTTGAATATGGGCAAACGCAGCTTTTGTACCGGGGCGTTGATTGCGCCAAATCTGGTGCTGACGGCGGCGCATTGCCTGTTTGATTCCAAAACCGGCGTGCGCATAAACCCCAAAGATATTGAGTTTTTGGCCGGTTGGCGCAACGGTCGCGCGGCCGCTTATCGCGGCGTGAAACATGCTGTGGCACATCCGGAATATGTCTATGGCGGCGGCGACAAGCTGACCCGCGTGTCCTATGATCTAGCGCTGTTAGAATTGGATCAACCCATTCGCATGGTCTCGATCACCCCGTTTGAGACCGACCTGACCCCGCATAAAGGTGATGCTGTCGGCGTGGTATCCTATGCCAAAGACCGCTCGGAGGCGCCGAGCCTGCAAGAGGTGTGCCATGTTTTGAACCAAGAAGAGCGCCTGCTGGTTCTGTCTTGCAACGTTGATTTCGGCTCATCCGGCGCACCGATCTTTTCGATCCGCGATGGCGTGGCGCGGGTGGTTTCTGTCGTCTCGTCCAAGGCCGATTATGGTGGCGAGGCCGTGGCCCTTGGCACCAACCTGCAAGGCCCGCTACAAACACTAAAAGCCTCGCTTGAGGCCGAAAGCAGCCCGTTCCAAAAATCCGACCCGTCATTGCGTGCGATGGAGGCAGGCGCAGGCAGCACCGCAAAGTTTATAAAACCATGATCAAACGTCTTGCTCTGTTGCTCGGCCTTGCCGTGGCGCAGCCAGTGTTGAGCCAAACCGCAACCACCCTCGAGGCGCTGGGCCGCCGCGATCAGGTTTTGGGGTGGGAGGCCGTGGGCCGCATTGATATGGCAGGTGCTGCCTTTTGCACCGGTACGCTGATTGCCCCCGATCTGGTGCTGACGGCGGCGCATTGCCTTTTTGACAGCCGCACAAAACAGCCTTATGAGCCATCGCAGATCCAATTCCGCGCGGGTTTGCATGATGAGAAAATTATCGCCAGCGCTTGGGTGCGCCGCGCGGTCGCCCACCCAGATTACACCCCCTTTACCGCTATAAATACCGACAGTATTGCCCATGATGTCGCCTTGCTGGAACTGGCCGAGCCCATTCCCGCAGGCCGCGCTGCACCCTTTGCTGTGGCCACCCCCGGTGCCAATTCTGATATCAGCGTTGTGTCCTATGCCCGCGACCGTGCCGATACGCTGTCATGGCAACGCGCGTGCAGCATCAAGGGCCGGTCTGGCGCACTTTTGGCCTTTGATTGCGATGTTGATCACGGCTCCTCGGGGGCACCGGTGTTTGATCTGTCGAACGGCCGCGCCAAGATTGTGTCCATCATTTCCTCGGGCTACCGCGATGCGGAAGGGGCGGTGTCATATTGTATGCAATTGCCTGATCTGGTTTCCGATCTGAAAAACGCGCTGCGCACCGGCAAAGGCGTGGTTCTGGCCAAAGGCGATGCGCCGCGCGCCCAGATCCGCCGGATTGGCCTGAATGGTGGCGATAAAAACACGACCGGCGCGCGGTTTGTCAAGGCGCGGCAAACCTCGCCCTAGGCTCTTGAAACCTGTGCATTCCTTCCCCAAATCTAATCTACCGGGTGCCAAAATTGGGCCCGGTCAATCCCAATCGGCCCGTCCAGCGTACAGGAGGGCCGCCAACGCATCGCTTTACGGAGGATGATATGCGTAACTATGATTTTACCCCGCTTTACCGTGCCACGGTCGGTTTTGACCGCATTGCTGATATGATGGACAGGGCTTTGACCGCTGATGTCGCCCAGCCCAGCTATCCCCCCTATAATATTGAAAAAACCGATGAAAATACCTACCGTATTTCCATCGCCGTTGCAGGTTTTACCCCTGATGAGCTGTCGGTCGAGGTGAAAGAGGCTACGTTGGTTGTTTCCGCCCGCAAGGCGGATGACGCCAAGCCCGGCCAATACCTGCACCGTGGCATCGCCACCCGCGCGTTTGAACGCCGCTTTGCGCTGGCCGATCATATGCGCGTTACCGGCGCTGTACATGAGCATGGTATGCTGCACATCGCCTTGGTGCGCGAAATGCCCGAGGCGCTAAAGCCCCGCCGGATAGAGATTGCCCGCGCGCAGACTAAACCGACGCAGCCGCAAATCGGTACATCGAAGCCCGTAGAAACGGTTGAGGCCTAAAGCTATGTGCCTGCGCAGTTTTTTGGGCTGCGCAGGCACCTTACGCTTAATAATCGCGAATTTCCACAAGGCGCGGGCCTGACACAATAACCGCCGCAGCCAGTGCCACAGGGTGGGGCGCGATGCAAGAATAGGGCATACCACAGGCCGCCGCAAAGGCCTCTAGGCCCAAAGGCGAAGGTGTGCAGCCAATCACCTCGGTATTGGCCGCCCTCATCGCGCTTGCAATCTCGCCGTAGCCTGCGTTGTTCCAGACCAGATAGGTGATGTCCAAGCCCTCATCGACCGCCACCCGCAACTCGGCGGGTGAAAACTGTAGACCACCATCTCCGATCAGGCAAAACACCCGCGCCTCTGCCGCAAGGGCCGCCCCCACAGCCGCCCCCGGCGCAAAGCCTAGCGCGCCAAAACCGGTGGCGGCGTTAAAGTAGCCCCCCGCGCGGTCATGGTCATAGAGCAGATTGCCCGCATAGACAGGTTGCGTGCTGTCACCCACCACAATCGCCTCTGGCACGGCATCGCGCAACGCCTCTAGCATGGCGATTTGGTTGGGCATATCCGGCCCCAGATCTGCCACCTCGGCCCGCGCTGCGGCCATTGTGGCTGCTGCCCGTTCTGCACCATCCGAAACCCGCGCCGTCACTTGCGCCAACAGCACCGCACAGGCGGCACCTGCATCGGCCCGCAGTGTCACCGCGGCCGGGTGCCGCGCAAGTTGCAGCGGGCAAAGATCCACGCGGATCATTCCGGCCATATCAGGCAACCCGCCCCGCACATACATATCATAATCGGTCGGGCCAAATTCGGTGCCAATCGCCAAGACCTGATCGGCCGCCGCAATCAGCGCCCGCACCGCATCAAGGCTGGGGGAGGCCGCAACCGAGAGCGGCCCCGAGACCAAACCCCGCCCGTTGGTCGTTTGCACCACTGGCGCATCCAATGCCTTGGCCAACGCCGTTACAGCGGCCCCGGCATGGCGCGCCCCGCCGCCTGCCAAAATGACCACCCGTTTGGCGCGATTCAGCAATGCCGCCGCCGCTGCAACGCTGGCGGCCTCTGGCTGGGCGATGCAAACAGCCATCGGTGCGGCTGCCGCAACGGCCTCCATCCCCATCACATCCGTGGGCACCTCTATATGCACCGGGCCGGGGCGAGCGCCCAACATCGCGGCAAAGGCCATGTTCAAGCAGCGGTCAAGCACCTCGGGCGAGGTGACCTGAAAGCTGGGGCAAAGCGTACGCACCAGACCCGCCTGATCGGGCAATTCATGCAGCAAACCAAGCCCTTGGCCCAAACTGGCCCGCCGGTTCACGCCCGAAATCACCAGCATTGGCACTGAATCAGCCTTGGCCTGCGCCATTGCCGTCAGCGTATTCGTCAGCCCCGGCCCGGTGATGACAAAGGCCACACCCGGTTTGCCCGATACCCGTGCATAGCCATCGGCCATAAAACCCGCACCTTGTTCGTGGCGCGGGGTCACATGGCGAATGCCCGACCCCGATAGCCCCCGATACAGCTCAATCGTATGCACGCCGGGGATGCCGAACACCACATCAACGCCGCGCGCCCGCAACCCTTCGGTCAGGGCTTGTCCAACTGTTTTCATGGCTTGTACTCTGCTGCAAATGCCGCAATGCGGCGGCAGGCTTCTTCAATCACATCGTCGGGCTGAGTCAGGCTTAGCCGCAACCAACTGCGCAAGGCGGTGCCAAACGAGGCGCCCGGCATCACGGCCACGCCCGCGGTTTCCAGCAGGTCCAAGGCAAAGGCCTGCCCATCGGCCGCAACTGCGCCGACATCCACCAGCGCGAACATCCCCGCATCAGGGCGATGCACCCGCAGGCCCGCAACCCCGTCTAACCGGTCGCGCACCAGATCGGCGCGGCGGGCAAATCGCTGTGTCATACCGGCGGCAACGGGTGACCCATCGGCAATCGCCTGTGCAGTCATATCGGCGATAAAGGGTTGGTTGCCGAACAGCATGGTTTCCGATAGTGGCAGCAGGCGTTCCATAAATCCCACAGGCCCCACGCACCAACCCGACCGAAAGCCGGGGGCGGCATGGCTTTTGGAAATGGAGGACGCCACGATCACCCGTTCCGCCAGATCGGGCAGGTCTAAAGGCGAGGCAAAGGCCACGCCGTCAAACACCAAATCCTCATACACCTCATCACACAGGATCCAAAGGTCATGCGCTTTGGCCAGCGCGCCAATTTCGGCAAAATCCTGACGGGTCATAACAGCACCTGTCGGATTGTGCGGCGAATTCAAAAAGATAATACGGCTGGCAGGCGTTATGCGGTCGGCAATATCGGCGGCCCGCATCCGAAACCCTGCATTGGCCAGCAGCGGCACCGGCACCATTTTCGCCCCCGTGGCAGCGATTAGGCCTTCATAGGTGGCATACATCGGGTCGCCCAACAGCACCTCATCCCCAGGCCCAAGCAGGCCCATCAGTACGGCATAGAGCGTGGTCTGCGTACCGGGAAAGCACATGATCTGGCTTGGTAAAATCTCACGCCCGCGCCGCGCGGTGTAGCGTGCTGCCAAGGCGCGCAGCAGTCCCGGCTCTCCCCGACCATTGGAATAGCCGGTGCGCCCCGCAAGCATCGATTTCGACGCAATCGCCATCAGCTCGGGCGGGGTGGCGACATCTGGCTCGCCGATCGTCAACTCGATCACCTCACGCCCTGCGGCTTTCATCGTGCGCGCCTTTGCATGCACGGCCCATTTCGCGCCGCCAAGGCCTGCCAAGCGTTCGGTCACTGCTGCATATCTCATGCTATTTACCCTTTTCCGGCGTCTGAGTCGCCACGTCTAAAGTCGTCAAATCCAAACCCAAAATCGCGCCTACGGCATGCAGGCCAATCTGCTCCAACTCACCTTGCATAAAGGCATGGGGCAGGGCCGAGCCTTCCAGCCACAGCCCGTCAATCACCGCATTGCAGGCAATCGCATCGGCGCGCAATCGCGCCCCGTCCACGGCGCGCGGCAGGTCGGCAATCAGGCCCTGCAACAAGTCGCGATACTGCAAATAACCCGCCTCATGCGCCGCTTGCATTTCGGCATCTTGCCGCATCTGATGCAAAAAACCGGCCCAAAGCCCCATCGCGCGGCTGTCCACCACAGGCGGCCGTAAACTGGCCGCAACAAACAGCGCCAAGCGCGCCTCGGGGTGGTTGGGGGCAGATGCCAACACAGCAAGGCTTACCTCGGTCATGCCATCCATCACTTGGGCATAGGCGGCCCGCAACAACGCCTCTTTGGTTGCAAAATAGTGCCGGATTAGCCCCGGCGTAACACCCGCCCGCTCGGCAATTGCGCGCACCGTAGCCTTGGCAGGCCCCCCATCGGCGACCAAATCTATCGCCGCGGCAATCAGGGCAGCACGGCGCGCAGCCTCATCCTGGCGATTAAATTTGCGGCGATCTGGGGTCACTGGGTGGCTCACTTTGCTGTGATAGTAATTATACGCTTGCATAATTGCCTGTTGGCGGGCTTACTGCAATGAAGAAATGAAGATGGCGCGATGATTACCCAAACAGAGCAAACGCAATCCGATACACGGCCCGACGCAATCCATATCGAGGGGCTGCATAAATCCTTTGGCAAGCTTAAGGTGCTGAAGGGCGTTAACCTGACCGCGCGCCAAGGCGATGTGGTGGCAATTATCGGCGGCTCCGGCTCGGGTAAATCGACCATGCTGCGCTGTATCAACTTCCTTGAAACACCTACCTCCGGCCGCATTGTGATTGGCGGTGAAGAGGTTGTGCTGCGCCCCGATGGTCAGCCCGCCAACCGCAAACAAATCGAACATCTGCGCCAAAGTCTTGGCATGGTTTTTCAACAGTTCAATCTGTGGAGCCATAAAACCGTTCTGGAAAACCTGATTGAGGTGCCTGTCCATGTTTTAGGCACGCCCAAGGCTGAAGCGATCGAGCGCGCCAAAGCCTTGCTGGCCCGTGTTGGCCTTGCAGAAAAAGCCGATGTTTATCCGGCCTTTATGTCGGGCGGTCAGCAGCAACGTGCGGCCATTGCGCGGGCCTTGGCGATAGAACCCCGCGCCATGCTGTTTGACGAACCGACCTCGGCGCTTGACCCTGAATTGGTGGGCGAAGTGCTGGGCGTGATCCGCGATTTGGCCGCCGAAGGGCGTACGATGATTTTGGTCACGCATGAAATGAAATTCGCGCGCGAGGTCGCCAGCCACGTGATCTACCTGCACAACGGCGTAATTGAGGAAGAGGGGCCGCCCGAAACACTGTTCGGCAACCCGCAATCCGAACGCCTGCAACAGTTTCTACAAACCGTCGGTTAAGTACCGGCCTAAAATACCGGGAAAACCCGGAAAAAACGACCAACAAAAGGGAAGAAATATGAAAAATCTTATGCTTACCACGCTTGCCGTGATGACACTTGGCACTGCTGCTATGGCCGAAACCGTCAAGGTTGGCATCGCCTCGGAACCCTATCCACCGTTCTCATCGCCGGATGCTGCGGGCAACTGGACAGGCTGGGAAATCGATATGATCGGTGCTGTGTGCGCGGCGGCTGAACTGGACTGCGTGATCACGCCGGTGGCGTGGGATGGTATTATCCCGTCGCTGACCTCGGGACAGATCGATGCGATCATGGCCTCGATGTCGATCACCGCTGACCGTATGCAAACGATTGATTTTTCGAATAAATACTACAATACACCAACAGTGGTTATGACGGCCAAAGGCTCGGGTATCCTGCCCACCGACGAAGGGCTGAAAGGCAAAATTCTTGGCGTTCAGGTGTCGACGGTGCATCAGGATTATGCGCAAACCCATTTCAAAGATGCTGAAATCAAACTGTATCAAACGCAGGATGAGGCCAACCAAGACCTTGTTGCCGGCCGGATTGACGCGACCCAAGCCGATAGCATCGCGCTGGATGCTTTTCTGAAATCTGAGTCTGGCGGGTGCTGTGAAATCGTGGGCGCTGTGGCCGATGACAAAGACATCCTTGGTCTTGGTGTGGGCGTAGGTTTGCGCAAAGGCGATGAGGCTTTGAAAGAAAAGTTCAACGCAGGTATCGCGAAAATCATCGCGGATGGCACCTATGAAAAAGTGTCGGCGCCTTACTTTGCCTCGTCGATTTACGGCGGTTAAACCATGATGGAAACGCTCATCGACGCGTTTCCAACCCTGGGCCTGTTGGCGTGGGAGCCACCGGGCTGGGGTGCCAACCTTATGCGCGGTCTTGGAAATTCACTCCAGATCGCGCTTGGGGCCTATGCGCTTGGGCTGACAATCGGCACGGCAGGGGCCTTTGGCAAGCTGCACGGTGGGCCTGTGACCCGCGATTTGCTGGCGATTTATACGACCGTTGTGCGCGCTGTGCCGGAATTGGTGCTGATTTTGATTCTGTATTTCGCCGTGACCGACCTTGTGAACCAAGGCATGGTGGCGATGGGCTATGCGCGGGTGCAGGTGTCGGGCGTTGCGGCGGGGATTGCTGTTTTGGGCATTGTTCAGGGCGCCTATTCGGTAGAGGTGATCCGCGGTGCGATTTTGGCCGTACCCGCTGGGCAGCTAGAGGCCGCACGCGCGATGGGGATGCCGCCTTTGAAAACGGCGTGGCGCATCACGTTGCCTTTGATGCTGTCAAACGCCATTCCAGGGCTGGCCAATCTGTGGCTGATTGCAACCAAAGATACCGCGTTGCTGGCTATTGTGGGTTTTGCCGAGCTGACATTGCAAACGCGGCAAGCTGCGTCTTCGACCAAAGCATTCTTGACATTTTTCCTGGCGGCGGGGGCTCTGTATCTGCTGGTCACCCTGATTTCGGGCATTGTCTTTGGCCGGATTGAAAAATGGGCGCGGCGCGGCCAACGCAACCACGGGACAGGGCAATGACCGAGATGGAACAGCCCAAGTTTTGGCAAACGCACCGGATTGTTTTGGCGATGATCGGGGCCGCGCTTGCGCTGCTGTGCGTGGTGTTTTTGCGCTGGGATTGGTTGCCAAAATACCTGCCACTGATCGGCGAGGGCATTTGGCGCACGCTGTGGTTACTGGCTGTAACCACCTTTTTTGGGTTCTTGCTGGCGATTCCTCTCGGCCTCGCCCAAGCGGTTGGCCCGTGGTACCTCGCCACGCCCGCCCGCGTCTTTTGTACCGTTATTCGCGGAACACCGCTGCTGTTGCAACTTTGGCTTTTGTACTATGGTCTTGGGTCCTTGTTTCCGCAGTTTCCGGCGATCCGCCAATCCGAGCTGTGGCCCTATCTGCGCCAAGCTTGGCCTTATGCGGTATTTGCGCTGACCATCAGCTTTGCCGGATATGAGGGCGAGGTGATGCGCGGCGCGTTCAAAGGGGTGGCCAGTGGCCAGTTAGAGGCGGCCCGTGCTATGGGCATGCCGCGCCTGACCATCCTGCGGCGCATTTGGCTGCCGCTGGCAATTCAGCGTGCGCTGCCAACCTTGGGCGGGGAAACCGTGTTGCAGCTAAAGGCGACACCGCTGGTGGCGACGATTACGGTGGTTGATATCTATGCGGTGGCCAGCCGGGTGCGGCAAGATACGTTTATCGTTTATGAGCCACTGTTGCTGCTGGCCGTGGTTTATATGGTCATTACGGGGCTTATTGTTTTGGCCTTTCGCTGGTTTGAAAACCGTGTGCCATCGCGGGTGGCCTAATCCGGCGGAGCGCGCAGGCGCGCAAGCCATTTGTTGGCCCTTCGGGCGTTGGGGGCGCTGCCCCCAATAGAGTTTGGCCATGCGCCAAACTCTGCCCCCCGGGATATTTTTGCCAAAGAGAATGAAAGCCTAGCTTTGGTTTGGGAGCGACTTGCTGAGGAAGGTCAGCAAGCGGCAATTGACACAAAAATTGGGCGGAGTTTCGATTTTGTCGGGTTTCGCGATCAGGAAGGTTTCGCAGCGTGTGGGGGCGGCACAGTTTTTGCAGTTTTTGGCCATTTTCTCGGCAACATCTTCGGGCAATTGGCCTTTGGCGACGATTTCATCCAGCGGTAGACCCAGCTTATGGGCGAGTTTATGCAAAACTCGGTCCGTTGTTTCAGTGCCCATTTCAAACCCCTTTGCTGCGGTATGGGGATTGTCGCAATTCCGGGTTAAGGGATGGTTAGGGCGCGAGGCCTTGTGGCAAATAAGTCAAAGCCGCGCGACATCTTTGTGAATTATCACATCGGTTTGTGGATAGGCCAGCAAAATGGTGCGGCGTAGGCCTGCGCCGATATCATGCGCCTCTCGCAGCGTTAGGGTGCCGTCCAACTCGATGTGCAAATGGACGAAAACCTTGCTGCCTGCCATGCGGGTTTTCAGATCGTGGAAGCCGTGAACGCCCGGCCATTCGCGTGCCAGCGTGGCGATGCCTTCAATTACCTCTGGGTCGGCGGCGCGGTCCATCAACGCATCCCATGCGCCTTTGCCGATTTTCAGCGCCCCGATCGCCAGCATCCCCGCCGCAGCCAGCGCCATGATACTGTCAATCTGGATCAAGCCAAAGCGGCTGGAGGCCCAGAGCGAGGCAATCGCGCCGAGGTTGGGCAAAAGGTCGCCCAGATAATGCAGCCGGTCGGCCTTGACCACCTTGTTGCCGGTCAATCGCGCCACGCGGCTTTGCCAGCCAATCAGCGCCAGCGTCAGCAGGATTGACAGCACCATTGCCACAATGCCCGATCCTTCGGCCATCAGCCGTTCAGGCCGGGCCGTGATGAGGCGGGCAACGGCTGCCCAAGTGATCACGCCTGACGAGATGAGGATGAACAGCGATTGCCCAAGTGCAGCAAGGTCTTCGGCAGAGTTATGGCCGAAAACATGGTCTTCATCCGGTGGGCGGGCAGCGTAAAATATCGCCGCCATCGCGCCAAGGCTAACCATCAAATCCATCGCACTATCGGCCAAAGATGCCGCGACCGACAGCGCGCCTGTTTCCCCCAGCGCCCATAGTTTGACCACCACCAGCAGCCCCGCAACCAGAACCGAGGCCAGCCCCGCCGAAAGGTTTAGACGCGTCGTTTCTTGCATTCTGTACCTTTCCCGGACTGTCGCCCAGACCTGTTGCAAAGCGTGAGCTGGGGGGTTATTCGAAAGTCTCCTCGGGGTCTACCCCCCAGAATCCGCTTTTTGGTGCCCAACCTTTTTCGCCGCCGATGCTGAGCCAACACCAATCGATGGAGCATTCCTGCACCCGCCCGATGACGCCCGCCTCGGCCCGCAGCACCACGATGCCATCGGGCAGGGGGGTGGCGCGCAGATCCAGCATAGGGGCGGTGACCAGAATGCTCCGCGTGCCCGACAACAAGGAATAGTGGACCCAACCGCCTGCGCCTTCGGAATCCTCTATCCGCCGCCAGTTTTCATATTCGGCGGTCACCCGCAGCGGCATGCCGGCGCGGCTGAACACCCAATCAATACGGTGTGTCAGCCCCGGCCCGCGCCGCGCATTCCCCTCATTGGTTTTTAGCGATACATAGCGCGGTAGCGGCAGATTGGTCACCGATCCCCGCGGCTCATCGCCCGTATCATCGGCGGGTTTGTCTTGTGCACCCGCTGCCCCTGCCAATATCGCGACCAGCCCCAAGGCCATCGCCGCCGTTCTTACCATGGAAACCCGCATAAACCTGTCCGCCCGTCTTGTCCGGCGCGCGGCAAACTGCCGCGCTCAGCCGTCATTGTTGCCTATCCATCACGTTCGGGGGCTTGTACCTCGCCCCGCTTACCGTCACTTTGCCATTAATGGAGAAGATTTGAAAGTGAATCGGGGAGTTTTCATGCCTGCACCACGCCTTAGTGTTGTTGTGACACGCCGCCTGCCGGAAACGGTTGAAACGCGGATGAAGGAGCTGTTCGATGTGCAGCTGCGCGATCCTGATACCCGCATGAGCCGCGAAGAGCTGGCTGCGGCCATGCGCGGGGCCGACGTTCTGGTGCCCTGCGTGACCGACCAGATCGACGCAAACCTGCTGGCCCAAGCGGGCGATAAGCTTAAGTTGATCGCGAATTACGGTGCAGGGGTTGACCATATCGACGTGGCCACCGCCCGCCAACGCGGTATACTTGTGTCGAACACGCCGGGTGTGGTGACCGATGATACCGCCGATATGACGCTGGCGTTGATCCTGTCCGTCACACGCAAAATCCCTGAAGGGCTTGCTGAAATGCAGGCCGGTCAATGGCAAGGCTGGTCGCCGATGGCGCATCTGGGCGGGCGGATCGGCGGGCGGCGGTTGGGCATTTTGGGCATGGGCCGGATTGGTCAGGCCGTGGCGCGGCGTGCAGCGGCTTTTGGTATGCAGATCCACTATCACAACCGCAAACGCCTGCGTCCCGAAATCGAACAGGCGCTTGACGCAACCTATTGGGAAAGCCTTGACCAGATGGTTAGCCGGATGGATGTGATCTCGATCAACTGCCCGCACACGCCTTCGACCTTTCATTTGATGAATGCGCGGCGACTGAAACTGCTGAAGCCGACCTCGGTGATCGTCAACACCTCGCGCGGTGAGGTGATCGACGAAAACGCGCTGACGCGGGGCTTGCGGGCTGGCGAAATCGCAGGGGCTGGCCTTGACGTGTTTGAGCATGGGCATGAGGTGAACCCCCGTCTGCGCGAGCTGCCAAATGTGGTGCTGTTGCCGCATATGGGCTCGGCCACGGTTGAAGGCCGCGCCGAGATGGGTGAGAAAGTTATCATCAATATCAAGACCTTTGCCGATGGTCACCGCCCACCAGATCAGGTTGTTCCGGGGATGCTGTAAACCCCGCCGCGTTATCGCCCGCACTGCCGCGCTATTTGGCGCTGTGGTGCGGGCGCTCTGAAACGCCGTGATTGGAATGCCCCCACTGACGTGGTGGACCAAGCGATGGCTGGAAAACGAAAGACGCCCCCCTTTTGGCAGATTGGGCAATCCACAATCGCATTTTGATGTAAATCAAAAAACATAGCCCTTTGATCAGCTTAGCTTGCCGCCACAGCCGCTTTCTGACAAGGCACCCGGTTCTACCGCATATCCCTTACGCGGGTTCATGATGATCTTTTTCATCCCCGTAATACGCCGCATGCATGCATTCGAGGCGCCGCGCCCAGCACTTTGGCCACCAACGTAGATATCCAGCCAAGGCGCTCCATTCTTGCCGCGATGGCATCCTGTCAGGTGCGGTTGATTGCCATCGCCGCAGATATCCTCAACAATTGCATACCGCTTAAGTGCCGGAATGTAGAAGCGCGTGCCCGCCCGGAAGTCGAGTTGGGCCGAACCGTTCACAAGGCGATAGCCCACCGCGATGGTGATAGGATCCCCGTAGGTGCCGGTACCGCCGGCGCGACGATGAATGACGGGCCGTGCGATTGCGGCGGAACCGGGGGGCGTGTTGTCCCAAAAACTGTAGCCGGTAAGATAGGCTTGGAAGGATTGCTCCTGCTGGGCGACTGTGATGGCCTCTGGCGTTGAGGGTGCGGGGGGGAGGTGCGGTTTTTCTGTGGAGGCAAACCCAGAAGGCCCTCCAAAACCGACAGTTGCCATGCAGATAAACAGGCAGGCCGCGCCAAAGAGTTTGGTCATTCTGGTTCCTTCCCAATAGTGGCGCCGTGCAATCGGCGCCTACTTGGAAGGATTTGGCGAATATGGTTAATTACTCATTAAACGGTGACCCTCATAATTCGGAATGTTCGTGTTGAAATTTAGAAAATTTTTATAGTTTTGGCGTGGCGGGGTGCAAATTTTTGGTACGAACCCGAATTATATTTAGGGTTTTGGGGGGTGTGGCTGTGGCTATGTTGAATTCGCGGATTTTATGTTTCTGAATCATCGCCGTTCATTGCGGCTTGCGAGTTTTTGGCGTTTTAGCACCATGATTAGCCTCGATTATTTCGAATCCGGCAACACTTTCAACTCATGCGTGTGCTGTAACGCAAAACCTGTATTCGTGTCACAAGATTTCTTGAAAACGCCCCAGTTTTATGCATTCTGTTGATGCGGGGTGATTAAGCGCCGGTTTCAAGATGCTCTAGGGCGCCCGAGAGCTGTTACGATTTTTTTTATCTATACGTCATTTAGTTTACATAGCGCCGGTGCCCAACGGCGTTAGGCCGCATGAGGGTTTAATTCATGGGACATGAGAGGTTCAGCCTCAAAGCCGGACCAAAGGCTCAGCGACCCGTTTTTTTGGATCGCAGCGGGCTTCGTTACCGATATGTGCGTCGCCTGATGGCTGTGACGGGGGTGGCATTTGCGATCTGGCTGGCCGTTTTTGCGGTCACGATTGTAGAGTTTCCACCCGATCTGCCAGCAAATGATTTTGCACCGATTTCCACCGTGTCAAACCGCGCACAACCTGCTGTTCCGATTGTAGAAGTTCTATCGTCTGGCCCGTCGCATCTCGCAACAGATCCGGACCAAAAGCCGCATCATGACCACAACGATCATTACCAACCTGTGCCAGTGGCAAATCCTTGCAAGCCAGTCTTTAAAGCGCCCGGCTCTGCTTTGGCAGATGACAAGGACCCCCGGCCGTTATCGGTTTTTGCGCTGCTGCCCAACACGCCTGTCAGCGCTTTTCAGTCTTTTGTGAACAACTGCGCACAGGTCGATGTACTGGTGCCCGACTGGTTTGAAATCGGCGGCGAGGGATTTGACCTTCGCCCAATAGCGCTTGATCCCGACTTTGTCGCGGCGCTTGGGTCTGTTTTTGATAGCGGGGTTGCGGCACCGCTTTTGATGCCGATGATGTCTTTGTCGTATGAAATGGACCGGAACGCTTTTCTTGGTCAGACCAAGGATATCCTGTACCGCAAAAGGCTGGTCGAGCAGATCGGAGAAGCACTTCTTGCGTCCAAAGCCGCAGGGGTTTGCATGTCGCTGGATTTTCCAGCCACCGCCGATCTTTCGGGGGTCGAGGCCTTGCTGTCCGATATACACGACGCGTTCCGTTTGTCGGGCAGTCAGCTGTGTACGATTTTATCTGCGGAGTCCGAGATTTGGAAGCGACCCGGCATCATCGCGGCATCGGATTATGTGATCGTAAAGATGTTCCGCTCGCCGTGGATCGGGTCTGCGCCGGGCCCGCTTGCGCCGGATGATCAATTTCTTGCCTCGGCCGCACAGATTGCCGAGGCGGTTGGGCGGAAAAAGCTGGTGGCATCCGTTGGGGTGATGGCCGTTGATTGGGTGTCAGGCCACCCAACGCCCGAGACCCTTTCCTTTGCCGAAGCGATGATCCGGATTGCTGCAGCAAAGGGCAATGTCGCCTATGCGGCATCTGCGCGAAATTCCTACAGTCAGTTTGTTGATAAAGCTGGGCTGCGCCATCAGATTTGGTTTCTGGATGCGGCCTCGTTGCATAACAGCTTGATGGATTTGCATGAATTGGGGGTCGCGCAGATTGGGCTGTCTGACCTTGGGCAAGAAGACCCCGAAGTTTGGAGCACGCTTGCCGGTTTTGACCCCCAAGCGCGGAATGTGACACCGGACCTTCAGCCTGTTTCTTTGGATGGCAAAGTCTATTTCAAAGGGGTTGGGTCGTTTTACCAATGGGCCGATGCACCACAAACAGGGCTGCGCACGCAGGTCCAAGACCCAAAGACCGGCAAGATCATCGACCAAAACTGGGCTGTTTTGCCCCAAGCCGCTGTGATGCAGCGCTTTGGGCAGGGCGATGGCGTGCAGGTGGCGTTGACCTTCGATGATGGGCCAAGCGCGGATGCTACGCTTGAGATATTGGATGCGCTAAAGGCAGCGGATGCGCCAGCAACCTTTTTTGTAGTTGGCAGTGCGGTGCTGAAAAATCCCGATGTGCTGCGCAGGATTGTGGCTGATGGGCATTTGGTCGGCACCCACACGTTCACGCATCCCAAGTTGGGTGAGGTTGACCCTTGGCGGTTGGAGCTGGAGCTGAGCGCCACGCAGCGGCTGGTTACTGGCATAACCGGCCATACTATGCGCGTGTTCCGGCCGCCTTATGTCCGCGGCGACGGCCCGATTGAGGGCGCCGAGGCCAAGGCTTTCAGCGCCGTGGCAAAGCGGGGTTACATTGTTGCAGGCAGTGATATCGCCCCACCGGATTGGTCGGGGATGTCCGCAGATACCATTGTGGACAGCGTGGTAAGTGGCCTTGATCTTGGCAAGGGTAACGTCATCGTTCTGCATGATGCAAAAGGCGACGGCATGCATACCGCAGAGGCCGTCGGAAAGCTGGTAAAGGTTCTGCGCGAGCGGGGCTATCAGATTGTGCCCTTGGCCAATATCCTTGGCACCACTACGGCGGCACTGATGCCTATGACAGCGGCTCAGATGTCCGGTTTTAACACTCTATCCTTTGGCGCAATCATCGGAGCCACCCAGCTTATACATGGGGTGTTCTGGCTGGTGCTGGCTCTTGGTCTTGCCCGATCTTTGCTTTATCTTGTGATGGCCTGCCTGCGTGCGCCGACGCGTGTCAGCAGCCTGCGGGCGCTGCCATCTGTCACCATTGTCATTCCGGCGTTTAATGAAAGCGATGTGATCCTTAACAGCGTTCAGACGGCGCTGAATTCGGACTATCCGGATATTCGGGTTATCGTTGTTGATGACGGCTCAACTGACGACACTTTGGCAAAGGTTCAGGCGGCCTTTGGCAACCAGTCCGCCGTGACAATCTTGACGCAGAAAAATCAGGGGAAATGGATGGCCCTGAACACCGCTTATGCTGCCATGACAAGTGAGATCGCGGTTTGCATGGATGCCGACACGGTCATTGCACCTGATGCGGTGTTTCATCTGGTGCAGCCCTTTGTCGACACGCGGGTGGGGGCGGTGGCAGGGACTATTCTGGTCGGCAACACACGCAATGTGCTGACAAAGCTGCAAGCGCTTGAATATTTCACGACGCAAAACATTGGTCGGCGCGCGCATGAATATATCAACGGCATCATCGTGGTTCCGGGGGCGCTGGGCGCGTGGCGGGTAGAGGCCGTGCGCGACATTGGGATGCTGTCGAACGAAACCTTGACCGAAGATACCGATCTTACCATCTGGATGCTGCGCGGAGGCTATCGCATCGCCTATGCGGATCGGGCAACGGGTTACACAGAGGCACCCAGCGACATACGGTCGCTGCTAAAGCAACGGCTGCGGTGGAACACTGGAATCCTGCAGGCGCTATGGAAACACAAAACGGCGTTTCTGGAGTCGCGGTCGTTGCGGCTGTTCTCTCTCGCTGATCTGGCTGTTTTTGGCTACGTGCTGCCCATTTTGGCACCTGTGGTGGATGTGATCTTCTTTTCGATGCTTTTCGGGGCGTTGGCCGATATTGTCGGCGGCCAGTGGCCTGATCTGACAGGCGCGTCGCGCGCGATGATGCTGGGGTATATTCTGCTGCCAATGGTTGATCTGGTCATGATCCTTGTGGCATTCGCCTTTGATCGTCGTGCAAGCCTGTGGCTGCTTTTGGTATGGCCTTTGCAGGGCTTTTTCTATCGTCAAATCCTTTATTTTTCCGCTTTGCGCGCTCTTGGCTCCGCGATCAGCGGGCAGCTTACAGGGTGGGACAAGCTGAAGCGGCACGGAATGGGGCGGCAGGCATGAAGGTGCCGCCGAGATGAAACGTAGGGCCTTTCTTGCGCAGGCATCCGCAACGGCTGGCGCATTGCTGCCAGCTGCTGCGTTTGGCATTGGTGAGGATCGACGGGGCACGGACACGGTTGTGGTCATCGCTGACATCGGGGCCGACACATCGCTGGCGGGGCTCGAAGCGGTTCTGAGCGCGTTGATTGCCGAGAATGTGCCTTGCCTGTGTGTCATTGACCCCGCGATCTTCTCGGACGCGCCTTTGATGCCGGATGACCCGCGCGCCATTCTGCTGCGTCGCCTTTGGACGGATTACGCTGGCCTGATAGAACTTGCCCCCTTCGTGACGGATCTGGAACGCCAGCGGCCCTATTTTCAAGCGCGGCTTGCCAGCCTTGCCCTTATCCAGTTGTCGGAAACTTTGGATATTGCGACGTTGATCCGTGATGGCCGCAAGGTCAGCACCATTGCCTGCTTTGGGCAGGAAGAGCGTATCAGCTTTGACGGGCTGCGCTCGGCTGGGGTGCGCACTGTGATGTCATTCCCCAAGGTAGGGGCGTTGCCGCTGCGCAATCGCGTTTCGCCCTCAAATGTGTTGACCGTCTCGGGCGGGCGGCGGGTGAGTATCCTTGATCCTCCAGACAGTCTTTTGACGCAACAGGAGGCCGAGAGCCATAATATCCTGATATTTTCGGCGGCAGATTTCGGGCAGGGTGATGTTGTGTCGCTTGCGGCGCCGGCGGCACAGTTTGCGCGGGCTGCGGCGAAGATGGAACTTCTGGGCAAGGGGGGCGTGACGCAGTCCCGCGATATCCTTGTCCGCGACGGCACCGCATTTCGTAGGCAGGTTGCCGTACATTTGTGCGGCGTGCCTTCGGATAACGCCACCCCCAATGCGGCTGTTGCGGATTTCGCAGCCATGCTCACAAAGACGGGTATCGCGCACAGTGCCAGTGTCGGGCCTGATCAAGGCATGGATGCGGCCAGCCTTGGCTTGTGGGTCCCCGATACAGGGCAGCCGGTCGTCATTGATTTGCCCTATGTCCAAACGCCTGAGACGCAAGGCGCGGGTGTTACACTGATCCTTGGTCGAACCAACGCGACATGGCGCGGATTGGATGATGCGGGCAATTTGCATCTTCCAGTGTCTTTTGAAGTCGCGGTGCCGCTACGAGAAGGTAAGATGGCCCGCGCGCTTGGTCCGGTCGATGACGGGGTCGTTCTTATTCATCCGTCCGGTGTCGCGACACCAGCGCTTCAACTTTCCGTTCTTCGCGCTTTGGTGGGCCTTGGCAATGATGGCGTTACCGATCTTTGCACGCTTTCGGACCTCGTTTCCACGGTTCTGCCACCCGACCCGTTGCTGCCCGTGATGCAGCGCACCGAGGCTGCCGCGCCAGCCTTTTTACGCCGCAGTGGGGGGGGTGAACAGCGTAACCGTGATCTGTTGATGGAAGATGCTCGCGTCGCGTGGCGTTATTTTGACAACTTTACACATAAGACAACCGGGCTTTGTCAGGCGGCAGTCAGCGGGTCTGGCAGCGCTGAGAGCCAATATGGGCGTTTAACGATGTGGGATATTGGAAGCCATATCAATGCCTTGATCGCGGCGGTTGATTTGGGTTTGATTGATGAGGCCAGTTTTAGGGCGCGGATCAAGAAGGTGCTGCGCCATCTTGTCGGTCGCAAGGTGTCGGGGGCTGTGTTGCCGCCGGAAGAGGTCATTGTTGCAACGGGTCGGACCACCCGAAATTTCAACGCGTCCGACACCGGGCGTTTACTTTCTGTTCTATCACGGCTTGCCAAGCATCGTTTTGCGGATTTCCCTGCCATTCAGGCTTTGGTTGCGTCTTGGGATTTGAAGGATGTGGTGATCGACGGTAAATTTCAGTCCATCTCGGGCGGGCTGCTGATCTCTGCCGCCAGTTCGCAATATGCGGATTATTCGGCGCAGGGTTTGGCGGCATGGGGGATCGCGGCACAATCGCCCTATGCCGGATTTGCCGAGCGCGGCTCTGCCGACCAAAAGATGACACTTCTGGAAACACTTGCGCAGCTTGGGCCTTTTGGGGCCGAACCGGTACTTCTTAAGATACTGGACCGCGGGCCTGACGCGGCTTCGGACTATGTGGCAGATACCTTGTTCGCGGCCATGCTGGCAGATTACGAAGGGGCAGGGCGGTTGGTCTGCCCCTCAGAAACGCCAATCGATCAATCGCCATGGTTCATTTACCAAGGCTTGCAACTGGGCAGCGCGGATCGTCCTTGGCGCGTTGTCTTCGATCGGGATGGAGAGGCTATCGATGAAAGCGCTGACACAGGCCGGATGGCGCTGAGCTGCAAAGCCGCCTATCTCTGGGCTGCGGTGATTGCGCATCCGCACAGCAACCGTTTGCTGGGCTATGTCCGTGAAAAGGCACGCGATAAGGTTGGGTTTGCCTCGTGTATCTATGTTGATACTGGCAAAGCGACGTCGAACAGTACCGATATCAACACCAATGGCATTATTCTGCAAAGCATAGCGGCCATCCTTCTTGGGCCCAATTCGCAATAGTGTCTATCATATCAAGGTTTTGGCCTAACCGTGCGGTATGCAGGTGCCACGGGGAAATCTTAGGAAAATAGCTTTGCAAATTGTGCGCAGGCGCGTGCGGCCTGATCTGTTTTGCCCTCGCGTAGAAACTCTTCGACCTTTTTCAAGGCGCTGCCAATGCAAATGGAGTCAAGAATCAGATCGTCTTGCAGGGTCTGGCGACGGGCTTCAAAATACAAAACCTCTCGGTCCTTGGCACCGTATTTGTATTTATAGGGCTCATTCCCATGACAAAAGTCATAGCACGTAAACCCTTGGTCAATTGCCCAAGCGATGCTGAAAAAATGCAAAGCCGAGCCGATAAAGCTTTCTTTTGCCTCGATATTCCGCCCTGCGACGATGAAATGCACTGATCCGTTGGCGTCATCCAAAACATGCCCCAGCGCCCCCAGCACTGTGTTTCCTTTGCGCAAAACTGGCAAGAAAAGCGCGTCACTGCGATGCGCGGCTTTCAGGATGTCGCGGTAATTCTGCGTGACCCGATCAGCCTGTTTTTCGCCTTTTTTACCAACCCACTTGGATTTCCAATGCGTCAAAAGCATATCGAGATCGTCATCTAATGTTGCGGTGGTTGTGCAGGTTATTTCATAATCCCAGTCATCGGTAAGACGGCTTTTTATACGATTGTATTCTTGGCGTTTGCTGCTGCCGATTTGCGTTTCCAGATACGTATCAAAATCATTCGGCAAGGATACCTGGGGGCAAAGCAAGTTATTGGTTTCATTGTTGTTTATCACATAGTCTTTATAGCTGGCCGACACGCCATGTGCGGCCAAGACATCTGTGAACAGATGGCAGCGGCGGGGCTGGGCAACGTAGCGCATAGACAGCTTTGTCCATGGCATACCGCACAGATGCTTGGCGGCTGCGGCAAGCGCGCGTGCCTCTTGGCGCGGATCGCAAATAAACCCCGTATATTCACTAAATAGCAACCGCCCTGCGGCTTCCAGCTCGGTCTGAAACTCATTGCGGCTGGCGCTCCACCGCACCCGGTATTTCAGGGGAAGGATGCAAACAACCTTGCCCGCCAGACCGATTTCACGGACGACAAGAATGCTCCACCGATACAACTTGTTGTGCAAAACTTGCGCCATCCAATCCCAAGTCAGAAAGATTGTGCCCTCTGGGTCCAGACTCTCCAACTCTTGCCAAGCGTTTTGCAGCTTTAAGAAATCTTCATAAGTATCAATGACATCGACATATAGCTCGGGCTCTGAAACCGCCCCTATTTTCGCATGCTTCATCTGGATCAGACCTTTTCCAAGACGGGACGCGCCGTAAGGCGCGTTAGAAAGAACGCCTCTGCATCATCAAAATCACGGGCAAGTGTTTGTGTTTCGCGATTGCGCTGGGCAAAATACCGGCCAACACGGCAAATTTGCGCTGCAAACTCGGGATGCGCACCTGCCTTGTCATAGGCACGGACACGGGATTTCGAGCTCCATCCCCGCCGTGTCACCTCGCTGATGATTAGCTTAAGCCGCTGGGCGCTGTGGAACGTGATGTAGAGGGCCATATAGTCGAGATAGTCGGTCACGTTTTGGCTGATATCTGGGTCAAAACAATCCGCGACGATCGCCTCCATGTCTTGGGGCGAGATGGGCCAAGACTCATCACCGATCAACCATGCAAAATCTTCGGCACCGTGGCGTGCGCCTGAATATTCGCAGTCAAACCAGCGCAGCTTTCCATCTTGGCCAATGGCGGCATTTCCCGATCGACAATCCCATTTCACGAATTGGGTTCCGCGAACCGCAAGTTTTTCGCAAAGGCTTTGGATGTCGAGGTTAGTTGACTGCCTGTTTTGAAATTCCTGTAAGATACTTATTCCATTCACAAAATTATTGATCCACGCTTGATTTTGCCCGAGATGCGGCACGCTTTCGTGCAGCTTTGCCTTTCGGCCCGCAGCATGAATCCGAAAGATCGACGACACCGCCTCATGCGCGAGCGTATCGCGATGTGATCTGCTGGCCTTGGAAATTTCAATATTCAGCCGCGCGCCCCCGACATCTGATTGAAACAGAATCTCGCCATCAACGCCCAAACACTGGGGAAGGTCGCTGCAAAAGGGTGACAATTTTTTAAGCGTGAAGGCCTCAACATGGGTCCGGCGAAAATTGGGGCGCAATGTGGCAATAACGGTCCTGTCGCCAAAGCTGAGGCGATAACTTGCACGCCCTTCGCCGCCCGGCGAGTCGACCTGTAAAACGGGTTGCGCGAAAAATCTTTCGGCACTCTCTACAACCTGTTGTTTGCGCTGGCTTATGCTCACTCTTTCCTCCTGCGCTTAACCCTAGGCCCGTGGACCGTTGGCACGGCGTGGACCTCAAGGCAGACGCGCCTTGTTCGTGGCGTATCAGGTGAAGTCGATGAAATTGAGACCAGAGCAAGGAAAAGCTGTGCCGATGCGTTTCGGCGCAGGCGGACATGGGCGGTTGCGGCTGTGGATAGGGCATCACGTGCCAAGACGCATATGACTGTGTCGAAGTAATAAAAGTGATTCGGTTCGGCGTCACCTGCGACATAAACAGAGTGCCCAAGGGCAGCCGATTGTTTCCCGCATTCGGACAACGTGTCAGAAGTAAGGCAACTGGTTCCCCAAAGATGGCGAAATAAAGGCTATTTTATTTTGTTTTTGACATGATTGCCATTTCACGCTCTGGGTTACGGCGGGGGCGTGAAATGGCAAGGCCAAGGATATTTAACTGGTCTGGCTGACATTTGGTGGGGGTTTAGCATTATGGCTAAAAGATCCGAACAAGCGCATGACGACAAGCACGGCGACAAACATAATGACAAGGGTTCTAGGGGCACAAAAGGCTCTAAGGGCACGCATGGGTCAAAAGGGACACATGGTTCCAAGGGTACGCATGGCACTGGCGGGACCAAAGGCTCCGCCGCGCAGCACGGATCAGATGGAACGTATTCCGGAGATACTGGCGCGGGCACCGTAGCGGCCAGCGCATATCCAAACGCGCCCGTCATTCCGACGGATACAAACGGCATTACATTTCATATTGATGAAACCGGCGACGGAGTTACCGACGAATACGTTTATATTCAGGCTGAGCCAGGCCAAGATTTATCGAAACTCACATTTAAAGATTTTGCAGACCCGTTGAAGGAGTACTTGGCCGAGAATAATCCAGGCTTGGATCTGAATACCTCTGTCATCAAGGCGACGATTTATTCTTCAACCGGCGAAGAGTCCTATTATCACTTCACTGGCAACGAATTCGACGAAACCGATGATCCAACTGATGGCACTGGCGGGACCAAAGGCTCCGGTGGCACCAAGGGCACTGGCGGGACCAAAGGCTCCGGCGGCACCAAAGGCACTGGCGGGACCAAGGGGACTGGTGGAACCAAAGGCTCCGGTGGCATCAAGGGTACTGGCGGCACTAAAGGCTCCGGTGGCACCAAGGGCACTGGCGGGACCAAAGGCTCCGGTGGCACCAAGGGTACTGGCGGCACTAAAGGCTCCGGTGGCACCAAGGGCACTGGTGGTACTAAAGACTCCGGTGGCACCAAGGGCACTGGTGGTACTAAAGGCTCCGGTGGCACCAAGGGTACTGGTGGCACCAAGGGGACTGGTGGAACCAAAGGCTCCGGCGGCACCAAGGGTACTGGTGGAACTAAAGGCTCCGGTGGCACCAAGGGTAGTGGCGGCACCAAAGGCTCCGGCGGCACCAAGGGCACTGGCGGCACCAACGGCACTGGCGGCACCAAGGGCAGTGGCGGCACCGAGGGTGCTGGCGGGACCAAAGGCTCCGGTGGCACCAAGGGTACTGGCGGGACCAAAGGCTCCGGCGGGACTAAGGGCAGTGGCGGGACGAAAGGCTCCGGCGGAACCAAAGGCTCTGGCGGGACATCGGGTTCGGGTGGCGATAGTGAGACCTGCCTGACCAAGCTGATCCCGACCTATGATGCGTCAGAAGAGGGCGATGACGCCCATCGCGACGATGACGAGACAGAGGACGCGGATTGCGAGCATTTTTGGTAACGGGCTTCTATAGCTTATTATCCATTTAACAAAGAACGGGCTGCTTTTGTGGCCCGTTCAACCTTTTTCCGCAGTCGGGCCTTCATTCAGCCTTGTTTGCAACGCAGATATGGACCCTGAATTGGAAACAACGATACGTTGGCAACACGCGGGACGTAAGGCATGGATGACGACAACAGGCGGTTTGAACGGGTAAAATCCAGTGCCCAAAGCGTCTTTGGCGCCAAGTTTCGGGACATAAGTTGCCCAGGCGGGATCTACCGCGAAAGCTATCGTATCCATTTGGACGACAGCACCGTCGTTGCAACCAGCCGCGAGGATAAGCCGCGCACGGCGCTTGAGGCCTTTGTTCTCTTTCGTCTGCAAAAGACATGTGACGACATCCCAAGGTATCTGGGGTTCTCTGACAATGTGCTGTTTCAATCGGATGTTGGCCAAAACAGACTTACGCTTGACCTTACCCATGCCAAACCGGCGCGGCGTAACGATTTAATGGCTGCAGCCGTGGCTGGTCTGTTCAGAATTCAGCGGGCTGGGCGTGAGAATGGGATTGAGAAACACCTACCGCATCTGGGGGTGAACCGGTCTTGGATTGAGCATCTGGTCAACCTGACCCGTAAGCTGGACAAACAGGTGCCGCTTGGCAAAGGGTTTGACCGTTTTGCCCTGTATGACGCGCTGTCAGTGCCCGCGACGCAATTCGTCAAATGGGACTGTCGGGCAGGCAACGCTGCAAGCGACGCCGCCGGAACCTTGCGCTGGTTTGATTTCGAATATGCTGGCGTTCGCCACGGGGCCGAAGATTTTGCTTGGTTCATCGCCGATGAAACTGTTCCGGTGGCGCCAGAGGTCAGCTTTCAAATCGTGGCAGACGCCTATGACCCCAGCATCGGGCACGCCAAAGAAGATTGGCTGCGCTACCTGTCACTCTATACGGTTTTTCAGGCCCTCGAACGATTGCGGCTTATCCAATATGAGGTGAAAGAGCGCGGTTGGAAAACCAAAGAGAAAGTCTTGGGGCGCGACGATGTCGGCATGCATCCGGAATTCGCGGCACAGATTTGCCGTGTCGGGGCATGGTTTGCAGATCGCGATCCGCTAACGCGGCCCATCGTCCGTTCCTTTGAAGGGCTCGGGCAAGTGTTTTCCAATCTACAGCTTGATGCAGCGAACACGCGTACAAAGGCAGAGGCGCTATGAAAATCACAGTTGAACGAGCCGATAAAACGCAGCCCCGATTACGCGATGTCGAAGCGGCGAATGCGGCCGCAAGCGATACCGCGACCTATTACAATGGTGGCGTTGAGGGGCCTGCCTTTGCACATTGGTATCAGACCGTGCTTGCCCCCAAGATGGGCATTTTACCGCCAACACCCCACCAGCCCGGGACCGCACCCAAAGCCAAGGCCAAGGCCTCTGTTGTTCGGGTTGAACGACGCCAGACCTAATGATCTCTACAGGCGGAACGCGACTGTGACTCGGGTGTCGCCAGCCTGTGCTAGACTTGGCAGCGCTATGGCAAGCAGGGGCAACAGCAATATGGCGGGATTAAAACTTAACAAATCCACTCTGCGCCAAGTGGGGTATGGTCTGCACGCTGGCAGCGGAGTATTGTCCGGTGTGTTGGTCACATTGCGCAACCGCTGCATAGGCAAGAATGACAGTGTTCAAGCCTTCCGTTGCGCAAACGGTCGTTCTTAGAGTCGACAGAGGCCTATGAGTTCTAATCTAAATGCGCCTATCCAAAACCTTTGACGGGCACTAAGAGTTAGGCCGAACGCTGGCCGAAATTCATGTCTTGAGCGAGATTTTCTGATGACTTCTAAATCGCCATCTTTGGCACGGCGGCGGGATATTCCGAAAGGCATATGGGCGCTGGGATTTGTATCCTTGTTCATGGATATTTCGTCGGAACTGATACACGCTTTGCTGCCGGTCTATTTGGTCACCGTCATGGGGGTGTCCATGGTCACAGTGGGCATCATCGAAGGCATCGCGGAAGCCACGGCCTCAATCGTCAAGATTTTCTCTGGGGCCATTTCTGACTGGATCGGCAAGCGCAAGCGGCTGGCAATCATTGGATATGGGCTTGCGGCGTTTACAAAGCCGATCTTCCCCTTGGCAGGGTCCGTGGGCTTGCTTGTCGCGGCGCGTTTTATCGACCGGGTGGGCAAAGGTATCCGCGGCGCGCCGCGTGATGCGCTTGTGGCCGATATTGCGCCTGCTCATTTACGCGGAGCCAGTTTTGGGCTGCGGCAATCCCTTGATACCATTGGCGCTTTTCTTGGCCCGCTTCTGGCCATTGCTTTGATGTGGCTGACGGCCAACAACTTTCAGGCAGTGTTCTGGTTTGCTGTCATTCCGGCCTTTATGGCGCTGGGCCTGTTGGTGTTTGCCGTCCGAGAGCCTGCGCGCCCAATGGGTCTGCGCAAAGTGCGATTTCCGCTAAGCTTGCCGGAACTCAAGCGCCTCGGCTCTGGCTATTGGCTGGTTGTCGCGATTGCGACGATATTCTCACTTGCGCGTTTCAGTGAGGCCTTTTTGATTTTACGCGCCCAAGGCACGGGTCTGCCCCTCGTTCTCATCCCGATGGTTCTGGTTCTGATGAACTTTGTCTACGCGTTCGCGGCCTATCCGGCAGGGGTGCTGTCCGACCGCTATAATCGCCTGACCATGTTGATCATCGGGTTTGGCTTGCTCATAGCTGCCGACCTCACGCTTGCCTTCGCACCCGGCCTGATCGGCGTTGCCTTCGGTGTGGCCTTGTGGGGGCTGCATATGGGGCTAACGCAAGGACTGCTCGCAACCCTTGTGGCAGACACCGCACCGCCGGAACTGCGAGGAACGGCGTATGGGATGTTCAACCTTGCGGGGGGGCTGGCATTGCTGGCGGCAAGTATTCTGGCTGGCGCGCTTTGGGAAGGGTTCGGGCCACAGGCGACATTCCTAGCCGGAGCAAGCCTGACAGCGATTGCCTTGACAGGTTTAGGTCTCGTGCGTTTGTACCTGCCCAAACTTGGGGCATCGCACAAAGCTTGATGTGTGAACGCGGGCAAACACTGACGTTCGTGGCCAAAGCCAATACGTTCTCGGGGCAATAAAACGATTGTTTTTGATCGCTGCCTGAAAGAGCCATTGGCGCAAATGCTTCGAATGTACAGTGCAACCCGCAAACTGGTTTATAAATGCGCCCAAATACTACAGGGGCCATCGAGGTCCACTGTGGGAAAGCTAGGTTCGGGACCAGATTCTGGGTCAGTCACTGGTTTTAAGGTCGCTATGAATGTGGTTCCCATCCAGGTCCCAAAGGTTAAGTTACACAATACCAGTTGAGGCAAGGTCTATGCGGCGGTAAGGTACATCCAGCTTGTGCAAGCTGGCCACAAATTCAGGCAAATTTCTGGCTATAAAGGCAAAATGCTCCACCTTCAGGCTGGATTCAGACCCGATGGCCGAAGGGCCGTCGATGCCCACAAGATACGCAACGGCAAAATCGCCGACATCCATCCATGCCCCAGAAAAGGGGCACCCGAAAGCGCCTCGATTGCTGTTTAGGGTTTCAGCGTCAGGATGACGTCGCGGTGATCGCTGTCAACTTCGCTTTGGTGACAGTGGTATTGCAGAGGCGGGTGTCGTTGATCTCGGCATATTTCAAATCCGAGCGGATAGGGGCCTTCCTGAGTGTTGGATTAGTGAATAACGGGCATTTCATTCAGCGTAAATTCGGCAACAGCACCATCGGTTGCAGCCATATAGGCAGCAAGATGCGGTGCAGACATATGCGTCTGCCACAGCTCGCGCGTTTCCCAGTTTTCATAAAACATGAAATGGGCTGGGTTGCTGTTGTCCTGATGCAGATCATAGTTCACGCAGCCAGCCTCATCACGGGTGATTGCGATCAGTTTGATCAGTTCCGCTTTAACCAGCTCGACTTTGTCGGGGTTGGCTTTGATGGTGGCGACGATTGTAAGTTTCGACATTTTCTATTTCCTCAATGTTCTATGATGACTATATGGCCTTTTATATTTATCGGATAAACGGCCATCATTCGAAAAGATAATCCGGAAATTCCGTGCAATGCTGATTGATAATATCCGCCTCTTTCAAACCATCACCGAAAAGGGCAGCCTTGTCGCCGCAGGTCGCGAGGTCGGGCTGTCTGCCACCACCGTTTCGGAACGGCTGGCCGCACTTGAGGCACATTACGGCGTTGTCCTTTTCAATCGGACAACGCGCTCTCTCAGCCTTACCGATGAGGGCCGCACATTGCTAAGCGGTGCCAAGCTGGTTCTGGGCGAAATTGACGACCTTGAGATGCGCATCAGACACGGGGCTGAAACGCTGTCCGGTTCGATCAGGGTCAGTGCGCCAATCGATATTGGCCGCAGTATTGTGTCGGGGGTGATATCTTCGTTCACCGCAGAGCATCCGGCGATTTCAATCGAGCTGCTTTTGTCGGACGGGTATGTCGATATTGTCGGGCAGGGGTTCGATTTGGCGCTGCGGTTTGGTACCGTGACGGACAGTAGCTTGCGCACACGCAACCTCGGCCATTTTCGCCGCATCGTCTGTGCGGCACCGTCTTACATAGCTGCGCATGGCACCCCGCAAACGCCCGCCGATCTGACGCAGCACAATTGTTTGATCATGCGTTTTGGCGCGACCTTGGATAATGTTTGGCGTTTTGGAACGGACAAGAAGCCGCAAACAGTTACGGTGCGCGGCAATAAGATCGTCAATGACGGCTCTTTGGTGCGCCAATGGGCGCTTGAGGGACATGGCATCGTTCTGAAATCAGAACTCGATGTCGCACCCGATTTGGACGCAGGGCGGCTTATCGCTCTTTTGGAAGCATTTTCCTTTCCGGCAAACCCGCTACAGATGATGTTCCCACCTGGGCGGGCGCAGCCACGACGGGTGCAAGCGCTGGCCGATGCCCTTAGTCGCGTGATGAAAATTAAGGAAATGCGATAGAAGGGGCATTTCAGCTTTTTTTATACGCAAGGCTTTTACGACCCATCAAGGCACGACCTATAAAGGGATGCGTGGCCTTCACCCAACGCTCGGGTGACCGCGGTGAACGGCCTGCATATGTTATTGGGAGGGGTGCAAAACGCAGTGCTGGACAGCGAAGTCTTGGTGCGGGATGCGAAATGAATTTGGCAACAAATGGCAACAACAAAAAAGCCGCCCGAAGGCGGCTATTTGTAAGTCTTTGTTAAGACTGCCAAAACTGGAGCGGGCGAGGCGATTCGAACGCCCGACCCTAACCTTGGCAAGGTTATGCTCTACCCCTGAGCTACGCCCGCACTCCGTTATGGTGAGGCAGGATGTATAAAGGAGTGCTGTCGGCTGCAAGAGGGAAAATGCGCGATTTGCAAATTTTCCGAACTTTTTTTTGCGCCGAACCTGCACCTCCGCCACAACGTGGTTTGCAATCAACGTGAAACAGACCAACCGCAAAAGCGATATCCCCTTGCGCCATTGCCAAAACCGCCGCTGCCGCCTATGCCAAGCCAAAGTGAAAAGGAACCGGCGCAATGACTTTGGATGATCTCTTGGCCCGTAGTGGCGGCGTGTGCGAATTTTGCGGCGCGGACGAACGTCTTGCCGGCGTTGAGGTGGCCCCGCTTGGCCCGATCATCCTTTGCGCCGTGTGTCGTGGCGACCGTCCCGATAGTGCGGGCCATTGGCGCTGCCTTGAGGGGGCCGCATGGTCACAAGAGCCCGCCGTGCAATACGCCGTTTGGCGGCGCCTGCGGTCCTTGGATGAAGCATGGGCCACAGAGGCGCGCGATGCGATGATGCTGCTGCCCGAAGTGCAAGCTGTGGTTGACGCCCCAGCAGCGGTGGAACATCGCGATAGCAACGGCGTGTTACTGGCCGCCGGTGATACCGTCGTGCTGATCAAGGATTTGCCAGTCAAGGGCGGGGGCTTTACTGCCAAGCGTGGCACGGCAGTTCGGGGCATTACTTTGGTCGCCGATAACGCCGCCCATATTGAGGGACGCGTCGATAGCCAACGCATCGTGATTTTGACCGAGTTTGTGAAAAAGAAATGATTTGGGCAGCAAAGGGCGCAATCTGGCGGCGGTGACGTCAATGTGCTCTGGAATTACCCTCATCCTGCAGTATATATAAGGGCTGTAGCGCGGCGTATTGGCCCAGGGCGCAACGGTTTAGGAAAATGCGACATGAAGACTCTCGTTTTGGCCGCAACCGTCCTTTCGGTTTTCACAATGGCGCAGGCGAACGCGCAGGCTATGGTCATCGATAGCGACGATAGCGGCGGTTATTCGATGGCCGAGCTGCTAACCGCTTTCCCGACCATCACCAACGAAAACTTTCGCGCAGCCGACACCAATAAAAACGGTGAGATCAGCATGGAAGAGCTGGCTGTCGCTGTCGAATCCGGCAAGATTCCGTCCTAGGGAGGGGTGTTCCCAGCTTGGGTTTGGCCATGCTGCGCCGGCATTAAGGTTCGCCTAGGCGCGTAACGCGTGCGGCAAAGCAGCCGGGTTTGGCGTTGTGCAGATGTGCATAGCAAACCGCCTCATTTCCAAAAGCCGCCGTGATGGCCTGCGCTACTGCGGTTCCCTGTAAGACATCGGCATCCATCATCATGTGGTTTTTATCAAACAGCCGGAGTGAGATAAGCCGTGTCTGAATGACCAAAGGCACCTCATTCGGGGCTGGTTTGGCCTCGGCTACGCCCTCACGCACAAAAATGGCATGACTGGCCTGATAGGGGCTTTGCGCTGGCTGGTGCTGATAGTTCAGCAGCAATACCGTTTCCCCCACGCGGGCATCGGCAAGGCTAACGCGGCAGGGCGTTCCCGGGCTTTTTGTCACAACCACGCGGCAGGCATTGCGTTGCGCCAGTGCCGCATCCGACATAGCAAACAACGGAGCAAAGTCTTGGGCGGGCAGGGCGTGAATCTGAAAGCTCATCGGTTTTTCCTTATGGGGGTATGTGCTTTTATTAGCTTGCCCGCCGTCAAGCTGGCGACCCGTTTCTTGCGGATACCTTGGCCGGAATGGCCGCCTTGCGCATAAAAAAATCACGCGCGGATTGCCCCGCGCGTGATTGATTTGGTTCGGGCTAAAGGGCCTTATTCTAGCTCGATCAGCAAATCCTTGGCGTCAATCTGCATGCCCGGCGTTACAAGAACCGCCTTGACCACCGCCGCGCGGTCGGAGTGCAGGCCGGTTTCCATCTTCATTGCCTCAATCGTCAGCAACAAATCGCCCGCATTCACCTTTTGGCCGACCGTTACGCCTACGCTGGCAATCGACCCCGGCATTGGCGCACCGATATGGTTTGCGTTGCCCTCTTCGGCCTTTGGCTTGGCTGCGGTTTTGGCTTTGATTGCACGGTTCGGCACGCGGATCACGCGCGGCTGGCCGTTCAGTTCAAAGAACACTTTTACCTCACCATCATCGCCAACTTCGCTGACGGCTTGCAGGCGGATTTCCAGTGTTTTGCCGTGGTCAATCTCGGCGCTGATTTCTTCACCCGCGTCCATCCCGTAAAAGAAGGTGCGCGTTGGCAAAATCCGGACAGGGCCATAGGCACGGTGGCGCGTGCGGTAGTCCATGAATACCTTTGGGTACATCAGATATCCGTTAAGGTCTTCATTATCCACGGTTTCTTCATCAGGCTCTTCTGCGCCTTTGGCCAAATCGATGGCCAGCTTTGTGCGCACTGCGTCAAAGTCAACCGGGGCCAAATGTGCGCCGGGGCGCTCGGTATTGGCCGCTTCGCCCTTTAGCACCTTTTTCAGAATACCCTCCGGCCAACCGCCATGCGGCTGCCCAAGGTTGCCCTTTAGCATGTCGATCACAGAGTCAGGGAACGACACGTCAACCTTCGGGTCTTCGACCTGCGCGCGGTTCAGCCCTTGTGCCACCATCATCAAGGCCATGTCGCCGACCACTTTGGATGATGGCGTTACCTTTACAATGTCGCCAAACATCTGGTTCACATCAGCATAGGTCTGCGCGACCTCATGCCAGCGTTCCTCAAGGCCCAAGCTGCGCGCTTGCGCCTTGAGGTTGGTGAACTGACCGCCGGGCATTTCGTGCAGATAGACCTCGGAAGCGGGGGCCTGAAGGCCGGATTCGAACGCGGCGTAATGCGCGCGCACACCTTCCCAGTAGTTGGAAATTTCACGGATTGCACCGATGTCAAGGCCGGTATCGCGGTCGGTATGGCGCAAGGCCTCTACAATCGTGCCAAGCGTCGCCTGCGAGGTGTTGCCCGACAGCGCATCCATTGCGCAATCGACCGCGTCCACGCCCGCCTCGGCTGCGGCCAGAATAGTCGCAGAGGCAATGCCAGCCGTGTCATGCGTGTGGAAGTGGATCGGCAAACCAACCTCTTCCTTTAGCGCCTTAACCAGCACGCGCGCGGCGGCGGGTTTCAGCAAACCGGCCATATCTTTCAGGCCCAGAACATGGGCGCCACCGGCCTTCAGTTCTTTGCCCATCGCGACATAGTATTTCAGGTTATACTTGGCGCGATCAGGGTTCAGCATATCGCCGGTATAGCAAATCGTGCCTTCGCAAACCTTGTTCGCCTCAACCACCGCGTCCATCGCGACGCGCATGTTTTCGACCCAGTTCAGGCTGTCAAACACGCGGAACACATCAACACCGGTTTCGGCGGCCTGTTTCACAAAGGATTGCACAACGTTGTCAGGATAGTTGGTATAGCCCACGCCGTTTGACGCGCGCAGCAGCATTTGCGTCATCACGTTCGGCATGGCCGCGCGAATATCGCGCAGGCGCTGCCAAGGGCATTCCTGCAAGAACCGGTATGCCACATCAAACGTAGCCCCGCCCCAGCATTCAACCGAGAACAGCCCACCAAGGTTTGCCGCATAGGTTGGCGCCACGCGGATCATATCGATCGAGCGCATACGGGTGGCCAGCAAGGATTGGTGGCCGTCGCGCATCGTCGTATCGGTGATCAGCAATTTCGATTGCGCACGCATCCAATCGGCCACGGCCTGCGGGCCTTTTTGTTCCAGCAGGTTGCGCGTCCCCATCTGCGGGTCGTTGCGCAGGGCAGGCGGCTTTGGCACCCGAATATCGGCAGCAGGCAGCGGGCGGCCAGCGGTTTCTGGGTGCCC
This sequence comes from Pseudorhodobacter sp. W20_MBD10_FR17, assembly GCF_052119765.1. Taxonomy (NCBI): domain Bacteria; kingdom Pseudomonadati; phylum Pseudomonadota; class Alphaproteobacteria; order Rhodobacterales; family Paracoccaceae; genus Pseudorhodobacter; species Pseudorhodobacter sp. W20_MBD10_FR17. The sequence continues at coordinate 52,960 of NZ_JBGQOQ010000008.1, forward strand.
GTTCACCGTAATATCGGCGATGTAGGTCAGGATTTTCGTCGCACGGTCGCGGCGTTTCTTAAAGTCCATCAACTCGGGCGTGTTGTCGATAAACTTGGTGGTATAAGTGTCATCAAGGAATGTTGGATGCTTGAGCAGGTTTTCGACAAAGGCGATGTTGGTCGATACGCCGCGAATACGGAATTCGCGCAGCGCCCGGTCCATCCGCGCAATCGCCTTTTCAGGTGTCTGCGCCCAAGCGGTGACCTTCACCAACAAACTGTCGTAATATCGCGTGATCACGCCGCCCGCATAGGCGGTGCCGCCATCTAGACGAATGCCCATGCCCGTGGCCGAACGATACGCCGTCAAGCGGCCATAGTCGGGGATAAAGTTGTTCTGCGGGTCTTCGGTCGTCACGCGGCATTGCAACGCATGGCCCGACAGTTTTACATCAGCCTGCGACGCAGCACCCGTAGCCTCGGCCAAAGTTTTGCCTTCAGCGATGCGAATTTGCGCCTGCACAATGTCGATACCGGTGACTTCTTCGGTCACGGTATGTTCAACCTGCACGCGTGGGTTCACCTCGATGAAATAGAACTTGTCGTCATTCATATCCATCAGGAATTCGACGGTGCCTGCGCATTCATAGCCAACATGGGCACAGATTTTGCGGCCCAGCTCACACACCTCGGCGCGTTGTTCTTCGGTCAAATAGGGCGCTGGGGCGCGTTCAACCACTTTTTGGTTACGGCGCTGAACGGAACAATCACGCTCATACAGGTGGTAAATCTCACCATGCTTGTCGCCCAGAATCTGCACCTCAACGTGGCGGGCGCGGGTGATCATTTTCTCAAGGAAACCCTCGCCATTGCCAAAGGCGGCTTCGGCCTCACGGCGGCCTTCGCGCACCTTATCGGCCAGCTCGGCCTCGGACGCGATGGGGCGCATACCGCGGCCACCACCACCCCATGACGCCTTAAGCATCAAGGGATAGCCAACCTCGGCCGCTTGTTTCTTGATCAATTCCATATCGTCGCCCAGCACATCCGTCGCTGGAATAACCGGCACGCCGGCCTCTACCGCCACGCGGCGGGCCGAGGCTTTGTCGCCAAGCGCGCGCATGGTCTCGGCTTTGGGGCCGATAAAGGTAATGCCTGCCGAATCGCAAGCATCGACAAAATCAGGGTTTTCCGACAGCAAGCCATAGCCGGGGTGAATCGCATCCGCGCCCGCCATTTTCGCCACACGGATAATCTCGGGGATGCTCAGATACGCACCCACGGGGGACAGGCCTTCGCCAATCCGGTAGGCCTCATCCGCCTTAAACCTGTGGAGGCTGAGCTTATCCTCCTCGGCATAAACGGCCACGGTCTTTTTGCCCATCTCGTTGGCGGCGCGCATCACGCGGATGGCAATCTCGCCTCGGTTCGCAATCAGAATTTTGCGGAATTCGGCCATGTCGGTCACTCCCTTAGAATACGTTTGCCCGCACTCTAGGCGTGCCGCACCGCAGCGCAATACATTCCCAGCATTTTTTTGTCAGATTTGTAAAAGAAACAGGGCTAAACGGGCGATTTTCCCGTTTAGCCCTGTTAGCGCAACCAATCGTCCGAATTATTCGCCCTTTGGAACCATCCGGTTTGTCAGCGGTACCTCGGCCAAAAGCAGCGAAAAGCAAAATGCCATCAGCGCCATCGCCGCCGTTACCCAGAATATCGGGTGAATCGCAGTCACAATAGCATTCGCCACAATCTCTTGCTGGGCAGGGGGCAGCGTGGCCATGATCTGTGGCCCGATTTCACCGCCAAGCGCAGTGGCCTGATCGCCCAAAACAGTGGCCATCCGCGCCGTAAACACCGCGCCAAACACCGCCACCGCAAGGGACCCGCCGATTTGCCGGAACATCACGCTGGCGGCTGTGGCTGTGCCCAGTTGCGCGCGCGGCACGGCGTTTTGTACCGCCGTCATCACGACGGGGAAAATACAGCCAAGCCCAAGTCCCAAAACCGCGATAGACAGGCCAAAAGCCACGGTGCCGGTGTCGCGCTGAATCCGCGTCAGCAGCAGGCTGCCCACAAGGGCCAAAACCGTGCCGATCATTGGCAAAATCCGGTAGCGCCCTGTGCGCCCCATAAACTGGCCCGAAGCGGTTGATGCAATAACAATCCCCGCCGTCATCGGCACCAACATCAAACCGGATGCGGTTGGGCTAATCCCTTTGGTTATCTGCAAATATAGCGGCAAGAATGTCACCGCGCCGAATAGAACTGCACCCACCACAAACCCGATGATGCTGGTGAAGACAAAAACATTCAGCGTAAACAAAGACAGCGGCAAAATCGGCTCGGGCGCGCGGCGCTCAATGGCGATGAAAGATACTGTGGCCGCGATGCATAGCGCGATTAACCCCAGCGCAGGGGCCGAATCCCATGCAAATGTACGGCCGCCAAGGCTGGTCATCAGCGTCAAACTGGCCAAAGATAGCGTCAAGGCCGCAGCCCCCGCCCAATCAATCCGGTGCTTGGCGCGTTTGCCCGTGGGCGAAAACCCCATCGCAAACCCGGCCACGGCCAAGGCCCCCAACGGCAGGTTGATAAAGAAGATCCAATGCCAGCTTAGCGCATCGACAAACCAGCCGCCCAGCAATGGCCCCATCACCGACGACAGCGAAAAAACGGCCGCAAACACGCCCTGCACCTTGCCGCGATCCCGCGCCGGAATAACATCGCCAATCACCGACAGCGCCAGCACAAACAACCCGCCGCCGCCAAGCCCCTGTAACGCCCGCGCGGCAATCAAAAACTCCATCGTCTGGGCCATGCCACACAGTGTTGAGCCCAGCAAAAACAGCCCGACTGACACGAAAACCATGTTTCGACGCCCGTATAAATCGCCCAGCTTGCCATACAAAGGTGCGGCAATGGTCGAGGCCAGAATATAGGCCGTCACCACCCAAGACAAATGCTCTAGCCCGCCCAAATCGGCGACAATCGTTGGCAGCGCAGTTGAGACGATCGTTTGGTCTAATGAGGCCAGCAGCAGCAGAACGGCCACCGATGCTATCACCATCTTGATCGATTGCGTCTCGGCTGGAGGGGAGGAAAGGGGGTCGGCCATGGGGCGCTCCGTTTAGTCATAATGTCGCAGGTTATAAATCGCTATGCCTTACACAGATATATGTCAACGGCACATAAATGTGACAGGCAGGATATTGACAGGCGCAACCAGATGCCGCAATCGATGGGGATGGACACATCTAAACCCAACTTGCCCCAATCCTACCAAGACCGCGTGCAGCCGCATCTGCATGCTGCCGGTCTTTCCAACGCTGTCTCGGATGCGCTTTTGGTGTTCGAGGCCGAGCATTTTCATTATATGCGCCGCATTATGAAGGGCGACGTGCCGCAAAGCCTGCTGGAAGAGTTGGACTCTGGCCTAGAGGCCACGCAATTCCATGCGCTCTCGGCTATCATGCGCATTCGCAGCGGTTTTGGCCGTGCCACGCCCACAGAACCCACCGTCGGCCTGTTGGCCGAAGACCTTTGTCTTGATCCGTCCCGCGCCAGCCGCATTGCCGCCGATCTGGTTGACCGTGGCCTGATTGTGCGTGCCGCCAGTCAATCCGATGGCCGCCGCTCGATTCTGGTGCCGACGGAGCAGGCACATTCCCTGATCAACGCCTTCCTATCCGCCAAATGGACCCGTACCCTGCGCCTGTTTGCCGATTGGCCCGAAGAAGACATCCTGACCTTTTCCCGCCTTTTTGGCCGTTATTCCGAAGGGATGCGCGAACAATACCCCTTGCGTCACGATCCTTCATCAAAATAATGAACAATACAAGAACAGCGCTTCCCCTTTGCGCAATCCGGCGCTAAATTGGCGGCATGAACGGATTTGATGAAAATGACGCCTTTGAGGCCGCCGCCGCACGCCCCGTGCCGCTTTCGCAACGTGCCATGGCCACGCGGCCACAGCCCTATCTGGATGATCTGAATCCCGCCCAACGCGCGGCGGTCGAGGCATTGGATGGCCCTGTGCTGATGCTTGCAGGGGCAGGGACGGGGAAAACCAAAGCGCTGACCACCCGCATTGTGCATCTCCTAAACACCGCACGCGCCCGCCCGAATGAGATTTTGGCCGTCACGTTCACCAACAAGGCCGCGCGCGAAATGAAGCTGCGTGTGGCCAAGCTGATGGGCGGTTCCGACGCAGGCCTTGCGTGGATGGGGACGTTCCACTCGATTTCCGTGAAAATCCTGCGCCGCCATGCCGAGTTGGCGGGGCTGAAAAGCAATTTTACGATTCTGGATACCGATGATCAACTGCGCCTGCTAAAGCAGCTTGTTGCCGCGAATGGGATTGATGAAAAACGCTGGCCGCCCAAGATGCTGGCGGGCATCATTGATGCTTGGAAAAACCGTGCTTGGACACCGGAAAAGGTGCCCGCGTCCGAGGCCGCCGCCTATAATAACCGTGGGATCGAGCTGTACCAGCAATACCAAGAGCGTCTGCGCACCCTGAACGCCACCGATTTTGGCGATTTGCTGCTACATTGCGTCACGATCTTTCAGGCCCACCCTGATATTTTGCAGCAATATCAACGCTGGTTCAAATATATCCTTGTGGACGAGTACCAAGATACCAACGTGGCCCAGTACCTTTGGCTGCGGCTGCTGGCTCAGTCGCATAAGAATATCTGCTGTGTCGGTGATGATGACCAGTCGATCTATGGCTGGCGCGGGGCCGAGGTCGGCAACATCCTGCGGTTTGAAAAGGATTTTCCCGGCGCCGAAGTGGTCCGGCTGGAACAAAACTATCGCTCGACGCCTCACATCCTTGCAGCGGCATCATCCGTGATCGCAGGTAACACGGGCCGCTTGGGCAAAACGCTGTGGACCGAGGCAGAAGACGGCGAGAAAGTTCGCCTAATCGGCCATTGGGATGGTGAAGAAGAGGCGCGCTGGATTGGCGATGAGATCGAATCCTTGCAACGCGGCACGCGCCACATGGATCCGCATAGCCTTGATGATATGGCGATTTTGGTGCGTGCATCCCACCAGATGCGCGCGTTTGAAGACCGCTTTTTAACCATAGGTTTGCCTTACCGTGTGATCGGCGGTCCGCGATTTTATGAACGGTTAGAGATTCGCGACGCGATGGCCTATTTCCGGCTGGCTGTGTCGCCTGATGATGACTTGGCTTTTGAGCGGGTGGTCAACACCCCTAAGCGGGGGTTGGGCGATAAGGCCCAGCAAAACATCCAACGCGTGGCCCGTGCGGGTGAAGTGCGCCTGCTGGAGGGCGCGCGCGCGTTGCTGGCCGAGGGCGGTATTGGTGGCAAAGGGGCCGGTCAGCTACGCGCGTTTTGTGACGGCATGGCCCGCTGGCATGAGGCAACGTTAAAGCCCGATTACGACCATGTAGCCCTTGCCGAGGCTATTTTGGAAGAAAGCGGCTACACCGCGATGTGGCAGAACGATAAGTCGCCCGAGGCTGGGGGGCGGCTGGAAAACCTAAAAGAACTGGTCAAGGCGCTGGATAATTTTGAGAACCTTCAGGGGTTTTTGGAGCATGTCAGCCTGATTATGGAAAATGAGACCGAAGAGCAGGGGGCCAAGGTGAGCATTATGACCCTGCACGCCGCCAAAGGCCTTGAATTTCCTGCCGTATTTCTGCCGGGCTGGGAAGACGGCCTGTTCCCCAGCCAGCGCAGCATGGACGAATCCGGCAACAAGGGCCTAGAGGAAGAGCGGCGCCTCGCCTACGTTGGCATCACGCGGGCCGAGGAGATTTGCACCATATCCTTTGCCGCCAATCGGCGTGTTTACGGCCAATGGCAAAGCCAGCTGCCCAGCCGGTTTATTGATGAGTTGCCGGCCGACCATGTTGATATTTTAACGCCTCCCGGCCTGTATGGCGGTGGTTTTGGCGCAGCGGCCCCTGCGCCGAAAATTGAGGAACGCGCGGCGAATGCCGATGTCTATAACTCACCCGGTTGGCGGCGCATGCAGGACCGCAGCGCGCAACGTATGTCGCAACCGCGTGAGGCGAAGTCTACGACCATCGACTTGACCGCCGTTTCGTCCTTTACGTTGGGCGACCGCGTGTTTCACCAGAAGTTTGGCTATGGCACGATTGACGCGATCGAAGGGGACAAACTGGATGTTGCCTTTGATAAGGCTGGATCGAAAAAGGTGGTTGCCAGCTTTGTGACCGCTGCCGATCAGGCACATGACTTGCCGTTTTGACGGGGTGCAGGTGGCATAAGGTATTTGGACCAAGATGAAATCGGGGGTCATCCCCTTTTTACAAATTGTTCCATGGCATAAATGGTTAGCCCTGCAAGCAGGCCCCAAAAAGCGGCGCCGACGCCAAAGAAAGATACGGATGACGCGGTAGTGACCAGTGTGACCAGCCCGGAAAAGCGTTGATCAGGATGTGAAAAGGCCCCTGTGGTAGCCCCCATTAACGGCCCAAGCAGCGCCAAGCCAACCAAAGCTGCGATGAGCGGGGGCGGCAGGACGCCAAGCACCGGAATGATCAGCGGGCTGAATAGCCCCAGCAATAACCACACGCCGCCATAGACCAAGCCCACTTGCCAGCGTTGTGTGCGGTCGGGGTGGGTATCTTCACCCATGCAGATTGCTGCCGTGATAGCTGCCATACTGATGGTTGACGCGCCGAACAGGGCCGAGACCAGTGATGCGATTCCTGTGCCAAGCAGGCCGGAGCGCACAGGGGGCGTGTAGCCCGCCGCCCGCATGACCGCAAAGCCGGGCAGGTTTTGGGAAGCCATTGTCACCAGATACAGCGGCACGCCGAGGCCAACCAGAACCGAAGGCCGAAGTGTTGGCAGAATGAGGGTCGGTTGCGGCAAGCCAAGCGTTAGCAGCGGTAGTTCTGCCAAGCCTAGGATGAACGCCAGACCTACCCCCGTCACCAAGGCCGCCAGCACAGCAAAAGCCGGGTTTTTCAGCCGCACCAGCGCAAAGATGGCAACCATTGGCAGCACGAGCAGCGGAATGCCCTCAATCGCGTGGGTGAGTGGCAAGCAAAACGGCAGCAAAACGCCCGCGAGCATCCCTGCGGCAATCCCGTCTGGAATACGCTGTACCAAGCGGCCCAATGGCCCCCATGCGCCGGTTAGCACAACCAACCCTGCGGCCAGAAGAAATGCGCCCACGGCCTCGGGCATGGTGATGCCTTGGCTTGCCGCAATAAGGGCCAAGCCGGGGGTGGACCATGCCAGTACCACCGGCACCCGCGTATAAAAGCTAAGAAATCCGCTGGTTATGCCTTTGGCGATGCAGATCGCAAACACCCAAGATGCGCTTTGTGCAGGGGTTGCCCCCAGCGCCGCCGCTGCTGCCAGTAGCAAGGCGATTGTGCTGCCGTATCCGACCAACGCTGCGACAAGCGCCGATGAAACCATAGAGAGACGCATCATTCTGCCTTTCGCCAAGCGCAATTATGCAGGTTATCCCCGCCATAATACCAAGCTGCAAGCTGAAAAAGGAAAGCGGCGGCACTCAGGGAGGAGGAGAGAGTGCCGCCGTTCCATGTCGCCCTGACTCAGAGGGAGGAAGGAGCCGGGCGTCTGATGTGGGGTGATCACAAAGACCAGCACCCGAAACTTTGTGCAGCGGCCCCCGGGAGGAGGATAGGGACCGCTGCGACTGCCACCCGGCGCAGGGAGGAGGAGAGCGCCGTGTGTCGCATGTGGGGTGATCACAAAGACCAGCACCCGAAACTTTGTGCAGCGGCTCCCGGGAGGAGGATAGGGACCGCTGCGACTGCCACCCGGCGCAGGGAGGAGGAGAGCGCCGTGTGTCGCATGTGGGGTGATCACGCAGACCAGCACCCGAAACTTTGTGCAGCGGCCCCCGGGAGGAGGATAGGGACCGCTGCCTGTCTCAAACGGCTCAGGGAGGAGGAGAGAGCCGGATGAAAGTCTGGAAAACCAAAGCTTTCCGTATAAAGGACGGCGACACGAGGGAGGGAGGAGTGTGTCGCCGTTTACGCATCAGGCCCAGGGAGGAGGATAGGGCCGTTGCAGATTAGATATTCTTGCCGTAAGCCGCTTCAAGAGCGATCCGGGTGATCATCGAGCGCGAAATGCCCAGATCATTCAATTCACGGGTCGACAGGGCGCGCAGCTCGGAAACCGTTTGGTTGTAAACCCGACGCTTTTGCAGCGCTTCTTTTGCCGATTTGATGGCGCCAGAAACGCGGTCCATCAGGCCAAAGTTGGCAGCGGATGTTGTGTTCATATAAGCCATTGTATGCCTCGTCTTTCAGTTTGCTTAGCGCCAGTTGTTGCGCTGTTGAACCTAAGATGGGGCAATTGCTGCACTTGCACAACCATCCAATGCTGCAATGCAGCTATGCGGAAATGGAATGGCAAAAATGCTTAATTTACCTAAGGGAAACAGGCACTTCGCCTTATTTTTTAGCATTTGGTCAACGCGCCCTTGCCCTTTCCCCGCAAATTAGCGCCTTATGCGTGTATTCTGGACGGAGAATGAAGAATGGCGTTAACCAAAGATGAAGTGATGGCAGTGCTGGCGGGGGTTGTCTTGCCTGATGGTGGCACCCTTGTGTCGCGCGATTTGATTCGGGCATTGGCGATAGACGGTGATTCCATTCGCTTTGTCATTGAGGCTGAAACCCCTGATCATGCCCGCGCCCTTGCCCCCGTGCAGGCGCAGGCCGAGGCTGCCTTGCGCGCCCTGCCTGGTGTCTCAGCTGTGCAAGTTGTGATGACGGCCCACGGCCCTGCTGCCAAGCCGCCCAGCCTGAAAATCGGCCAGCATCCCACACCGCAACAAGGCGGCCCTGCGCCGATCAGCGGTATTGACCGTATTATAGCTGTAGGGTCTGGCAAGGGCGGAGTGGGCAAGTCGACGGTCTCGTCCAATCTTGCGGTGGCTTTGGCGAAACAGGGCAGGCGGGTTGGTCTGCTGGATGCCGATATATATGGCCCCAGCCAGCCGCGTATGATGGGCGTCAGCAAACGCCCTGCCTCGCCCGATGGCAAAACCATCATCCCGCTACAGGCGCATGGCGTTACTGTTATGTCTATGGGGCTGATGCTGAATGACGGGGATGCGGTGGTTTGGCGTGGCCCGATGATCATGGGCGCGCTGCAACAACTGCTGACGCAGGTAGAGTGGGGCAAGCTTGATGTCCTTATCATAGACCTGCCGCCGGGCACGGGTGATATTCAGCTTACTCTGTGCCAGCGTACGCAGCTGACTGGCGCTATAGTGGTATCGACCCCGCAAGATGTGGCGATGCTGGATGCCCGCCGCGCACTGGATATGTTTGCCAAGCTGAAAACGCCGGTGTTGGGCCTTATCGAAAACATGTCGACTTATCACTGCCCCAATTGCGGGCATGAGGCGCATTTGTTCGGTCACGGTGGTGTGGCGCTGGAGGCTGCCAAGATCGGCGTGCCCTTCCTTGGTGAGTTGCCGCTAGAGCTGGAGACCCGTGTTGCGGGGGATGCGGGTGCGCCGATTGCTTTGGGTGATGGGCCTGCCGCACAGGCCTATGCCCAGCTTGCTGCGCGATTGGTGGCTGGTGGCATGGCCTAACGCCCTTTATGCCACGTCATGCAGGGCCGCCCTTGATAGAAAAGGGGCGGCCTTTTGCGTTGGTGGGGGTAGGGATGGGATTTCATGGCCCTGCGTGTGGGATTTCTTGGGAATGGCATGGGCTGGTGCGGCTTTTCGCGAATCACTTAGGCGTGAATCGCGATCATTTCATGGAATTTTCCTAGAATATCAGCCCGCAAAGCCCCATATCTGGTCGGCAGAGGTTACAAAGTTATCTCAGCCCGGAAAAAAATGGGCTTTTTTGGGATTATCTGGGCAGGCCTTTATGTCTCTATATATGGTGTCTGATTTGCAGGCTTACAATACAATTAGATGGAAATCGTCCATTTTGACCACTAGATGCTGTTTGCGGCGGATGCGAAAAACAATATCTGCCCCCATTTGCCCAAAAAAAACCATTGTGTCCCACGTAATCCCATGGCAAACATGATTCACGGAAGCGGAAGACGGGCAAGACAAAAAAGGGACGATAAAAGATCCCGAAAAGGCGAAATTAGCAGGCTCATACAGGCAACCGCTCTTTTTGCTTCCGACGAAATATAAGAATCCGGCGCGCGAGCGAGCAGACATCCCCCCAGGTGGCGCGCGCAGTCGGTAGACCCCGGAGACGGGACAGGGCGGCGGATTGGGCAGTGGCAGCAGCTCAATCCGCCGTTGTCCGTTTTGCGGGCGCAGTTACGGATCGCCCGTTTTGCGGGCACCAAAAGTTACCATCCGTTTTGCGGATAAGGTTTTAAGCGGCCCCTCGGGCGGCGAAACACAAAAGGGCGCAAAGGGACGAATATACCGTGTCGGACGACTTCAGAGGCGAATACTACCAAAAGGTAGATAGCAAGGCGCGGGTCTCCATCCCTGCGGCTTTTCGCCGTGTCCTTGATGCCGGTGATCCGTCCAGCTCTGATACATCCCGCACCCGCATTGTCATGGTTTACGGTGGCCGCAGCCGCCAGTTCGTCGAATGCTATACCATAGAGGCCGCTGATGCGATTTCCGCACAGGTGCGCGCGCTGCCCATCGGCTCCAAATCCCGCAGAATCGCCGAGCGCGACTTGATTACCCGTTCATTGACCATTGAGATTGATGAAAACGGCCGCATCGTGTTGCCGCAAAAGGTGCGCGACAAAATCGAATTTACCGAAGGCGATGAAACCGCCTTTGCAGGTACGCTTGACCGCTTTCAGATCTGGAAGGGGGCTACCTATGACGCCGTCAATGGCAGCCTCGACGACGACGAGGAAGATGAATTGCCCGAGGGCATGGATGTTTTGTCGCTGCTCAGCGGCGTTGCTCCGGGGGTATAGGCCTTGGAGCACAGCGATCCCACATCAGGTCGCCCGCATATCCCGGTATTGATCGGCCCGATTCTGGATGCAGTTGGTCCTGTGTCTGGCCATTGGCTGGATGGGACGTTCGGGGCAGGCGGCTATACGCGGGCCTTGCTAGAGGCCGGGGCCGAAAGCGTGACCGGCGTTGACCGCGACCCCCTTGCGCTGGAAATGGCTGCGGCTTGGGCGCCTGAATACGGCAACCGCCTGCGCCTTGTTGCGGGCAACTTCTCGGATCTGGACACGCATGCAGATCAGCCGCTTGACGGCATCGTCCTTGATCTTGGGGTGTCGTCGATGCAGCTTGATCAGGCCGCGCGGGGCTTTTCCTTTGCCAAGGACGGGCCTTTGGATATGCGGATGGCGCAAAGCGGTGAAAGCGCGGCCGATCTGGTTAATGCGGCGTCTGAACAAACCCTTGCCGACATTTTATATCATTACGGCGAAGAGCGCGCCTCGCGCCGGATTGCCCGCGCCATTGTGGCTGCGCGTGACGTGGCCCCCATCACCACAACGCTGCAACTGGCATCCATCGTTGCAGGCTGTTTGCCGCGCCCGAAACCGGGCCAATCGCACCCCGCCACCCGCAGCTTTCAGGCCATTCGTATCGCCGTGAACACCGAATTTAACGAGCTGATCGAGGGCCTTGTGGCCGCCGAGCGCGCATTGAAGCCCGGTGGGTTGCTGGCCGTGGTTACCTTTCATTCGCTTGAAGACCGCATCGTCAAAAGGTTCTTTCAAAACCGTTCGGGCAAGGATGCACAAGCCAATCGCTATGCCCCTGAACGTGCCGAGGATACTGCGCGTTTCACCCTTGTCACCAAGGGTGCCGTTGCCCCCGATGCCGATGAAATTGCGCAAAACCCGCGTTCGCGGTCGTCCAAACTGCGCGTAGGGCGCCGTACCACTGCCCCCGCAGGCCCCGTAGATGCGGCGGCCTTGGGCGTGCCGATGCTGCCCACCAGCCCGTCTTACAAGTCCAGATCTGCCAAAAAAGGACATCGTTAATGCGGCCCTTCCTGTTTATCATTTCTGCTTTGGTTCTGATGTCGCTTTCGTTTTGGGCGTATCGAGAAAACTATGCAACGCAGCGTGCGCTAAAGGATGTGTCAAACCTGAACCGCGAAATCGCAGCTCTGCGTGAGGCTTTGTCGCAGCAAAACGCAGAATGGGCCTACCTTAACCGGCCGTCACGCCTGCGCGACCTTGCGGCGCTGAACTTTGATAGCCTCGGCCTGTTGCCGATGGAGCCGGGCCAGTTCAGCAGCGTCGATCACGTCGTCTTTCCGCTGCCCCCAGTGGCGGCGCCTGAGCTGGGTGGCCTGATTGATACCGTCGGCGTGTTGGATGGGGCGGGCGACGCTTCGCAAAATGGCAGCACCAATGACGGCGAAGGCCATATCGAGCCGCCTACCGCGACATCGGAGGAACCGCTATGACCCGCACCCCCCTGCGCCCCTTGGCCCGCATCCTTTCGGCACGTCAAAACGGTGAAAACCCCGATCATATTGAACGTGAGAACATCCGTCTGCGCAGCGAAGACACCCGCGCGCGATCGCAAACACGCGCCGAAGGCAGGCTTTTGCTGCTGGGCGTTGCATTTTTTGCCGCCTTTCTGGTCGTTGGCACCCGCATGGGCCAGCTTGCCGCCTCGGTCCCCGAAGAGCCGCGTTCGGCCGGTACAGGCACCGAAATCAGTGGCCGCCGCGCCGATATTACCGACCGCAATGGCCGGATTCTGGCCACCAATTTTTCCACCTTTTCGCTTTACGCCCATCCCAAACAGATGGTCGATCCCAAACATGTTGCGGTCGAGTTGGAAAAACTTTTCCCCGAAATGAAGGCCGCGGATATGGAGCGGCGCTTTACCGATGGCCGCTCGTTCATGTGGCTGCGCAAAAAGCTGTCGCCCGAACAAATGCAGGCTGTGCATGATATCGGCGATCCTGGCCTGTTGTTTGGCCCGCGCGATATGCGGCTTTATCCCAATGGCGCTCTGGCCGCCCATGTTCTTGGCGGCGCGTCCTTTGGCGCCGAGGGGGTTCACTCGGCCGAGGTGATCGGCACCGCAGGGATTGAGCGCGCGATGGATGCGCGCCTGCGTGATCCGGCATTGGCTGATACGCCAATGGCCCTGTCGATTGATCTGACCATCCAATCCACCATGGCCGAGGTGCTGGATGCTGGCATGACCATGATGAACGCCAAAGGAGCTGCCGGCGTGCTGATGGATGTTCACACCGGCGAGATCATTTCTATGGTGTCCTTGCCTGATTTTGATCCCAACGACCGGCCCGCGCCGTTGCTGAAAGGCGATCCCGGCGACAGCCCGCTTTTCAACCGCTCGCTGCAAGGGGTGTACGAGCTTGGCTCTACCGCGAAAATCTTTGCGGTTTCACAAGCGCTAGAGCTGGGCCTTGTGACCCCCGACACCATGGTCGATGCCAACGCGCCCATGCGCTGGGGCCGCTTTAAAATCGGCGAGTTTGAAGGGCATAACTATGGCCCACTGCTCTCGGTCACCGAAGTCATTGAAAAATCGTCTAACGTTGGCACCGCCCATATCGCGCTTATGGTTGGTGGCGACCGTCAGCAGGCGTTCTTGAAGTCACTCGGGCTGTTTGATCCGGTTCCGATTGAGCTGATCGAGGCCCCTGGCTCTGGCCCGCTGATTCCCAAGCGTTGGTCCGATATCGTTACCATCACAACATCTTACGGCCACGGCATGTCAGTTAGCCCGATGCATCTTGCAGTGGCGTATTCCGCCATCGCCAACGGCGGTGTGCTGCTGCCGCCAACCTTGCTGAAGCGCGACAAAATTCCCGAAGGCACCCGCATTATATCGGCCAAAACCGCCAAAATCGCCGCTTCAATGCTGCGCCGTGTTGTGACCAATGGCACCGCGTCGCTGGGCGAGGTCGAAGGCTATGAGGTCGGCGGTAAAACCGGCACTGCCGATAAGGTGAAACCGGGCGGCGGCTATGACAAAGACAAAAACATCAACACGTTTGCGGCGATGTTTCCTGTGTCCGACCCCCAATATGTGCTGGTCGTAACCCTTGACGAGGCCTCGGAAAACACCGGGCCAAAGCCACGCCGCACCGCCGGTTGGACAACCGTTCCTGTGGCCGCCGAGGTGATCCGCCGTGTTGCACCTTTGCTTGGGCTCAGACCACAGATTGAATATACCCCCCTAAACGCGGTATCAGCACAGCAGTAATAACCGACATCCGAGGGCAGAAATGACGCAGGCCAGAAAACTTTCCGATCTTGGCCTGACGGCACGCAATGGCGAAAACCCTATGGTTTCGGGGCTTTGCGTTGATAGTCGCGCGGTGAAGCAGGGCAATCTCTTTGCCGCCTTGCCGGGCGCGGTGATTCACGGGGCCGAATATATCCGCGCCGCTGTTGCGCGGGGGGCCAGTGCCATCCTGACCGATGCCGAAGGTGCGGCCCTTGCCAAGGCCGATATTGCCCCCGCAGCGCTGATCGTGGCGCAAGACCCGCGCCAAGCGCTGGCCTATACCGCTGCCCTTTGGTTCGGCGCCCAGCCCGAAACCATGGTCGCGGTCACGGGCACCAATGGCAAAACATCCGTAGCCACCTTTACCCGCCAAATCTGGATGGCGCTGGATCATGCCGCCATCAACATCGGCACCACAGGGGTTGAGGGCGCATGGCACGCCCCATCGCCCCACACCACGCCCGAACCGATCACCCTGCACCGGATGCTGTCGCAGGCCGCCGCCGCAGGCATCACCCACGCCGCGATGGAGGCCTCTTCGCACGGCCTCGATCAGCGCCGCCTTGATGGTGTGCGCCTTGCCGCAGCGGGTTTCACCAACTTCACCCAAGATCACCTTGATTATCACCACACGTTTGAGGCGTATTTTGACGCCAAAGCCGGCCTGTTCACCCGTCTTTTGCCCGAAGATGGCGTGGCCGTGATAAATATCGATGACCCAAAGGGCCAGACCATGGCCCGTTTGGCCGAAGATCGGGGCCAAGATGTGCTGCGTGTGGGCCACTCGGCGCGGGCCGATCTGCGTATTCTTGGTCAACGCTTTGATGCCACAGGTCAAGATCTGCGGCTGGAATGGCTGGGCGAGGCGCATCAAATCCGCCTCTCGCTGATTGGTGGCTTTCAGGCCGAAAACGTGATGCTGGCCGCAGGGCTCGCCATTGGCGCTGGCGACGATCCGGCGCAAATCTTTAATACCCTGCCGCAACTGGTTGGTGTGCGTGGCCGGATGCAACTTGCCGCGACCCGCCAAAACGGTGCAAGCGTTTTTGTCGATTTCGCCCATACGCCTGATGCCCTGCAAACGGCCCTGACGGCCCTGCGCCCGCATGTTATGGGCCGCATTGTGGTGGTCTTTGGGGCAGGGGGCGACCGCGACACCACCAAACGCCCGCTGATGGGGCAGGCCGCCGCCGAGCATGCCGATATCCTGTTTGTAACCGATGACAATCCACGCTCCGAAGATCCTGCCGCCATCCGCGCCGCCATTTTGGCAACCTGCCCGAATGCGACTGAGGTCGGTGACCGCGCCGAGGCAATCTTGCGCGGCGTTGATGCCTTGGGGCCGGGTGATGCGCTTTTGATCGCTGGCAAAGGCCACGAATCCGGCCAAACCATCAAAGGCCAGACCTATCCGTTTGACGATGCCGAGCAGGCCTCAATCGCCGTCGCTGCCCTTGACGGCCTGATCTGATGTTCGCAACGTCACGACTTTCCCCCTTTCCAAATCATCTGTTCAAAAATATCCCACAGGGGGTCCGGGGGATGTGAAATCCCCCGGCCTTTGCCGCATAGCAAATCGCCATCCACCAAAGGACTACCTGATGACCCCGCTCTGGCCAAAGATCCCGCTCTGGACTGCCCAAGACGCCATCACCGCCACAGGCGGCACATGCCCGACTGACTGGCAAGCCACCGGCGTCTCGATCGACACCCGCACCCTGCAAAAAGGCGACCTCTTCATCGCCCTTACAGATGTGCGCGATGGCCATGATTTTGTGGCTGCCGCCTTGGAAAAAGGCGCGGCCGCTGCTCTCGTCTCGCGCATCCCCGCAGGCCTGCCTGCAGATGCGCCGCTTCTCCTTGTCCCTGATGTCCTCAAAGGGCTTGAGGCATTGGGCATTGCGGCCCGCGCCCGCACAAATGCCCGCGTGATCGGCGTCACAGGCTCGGTCGGTAAAACCTCGACCAAGGAAATGCTGCGCGCAGCCTTTGCAGGCCAAACGCAGGTTCACGCCGCCGAGGCCAGCTATAACAATCACTGGGGCGTGCCGCTTACGCTCGCCCGTATGCCCGAAAGTACGGGCCTTGCGATTTTGGAAATCGGGATGAACCACCCTGGCGAAATCGCACCGCTTGCCCGCATGGCATGCCCGCATATCGTTATCATCACCACCGTTGCCCCCGCGCATCTTGAGGCGTTTTCTGACCTCGCAGGCATCGCCGCTGAAAAAGCCGCGATCATTGACGGGTTAGAGGAAGGCGGCACTGCCATCCTTCCCGCCGACCTTGACGTCACCCCGATCCTTACCGCCAAAGCCTCGCTTGCTGGCGTGACCACGGTCCTTTTTGGCAGCTACGCACAGGCCGACTATCGCCTAACAGACGTGCAAATCACTGAATTTGCCACGATTGCTCGGGCGCGTCAGGCGGGTGAGGATATGCTGTTCAAACTTTCCACCCCCGGCAAGCATTTCGCCGCCAATGCGTTGGCGGTGCTGGCTGCCTCGGATGCCCTCGGCTTTGACCGTGCGATCACCACAACCGACCTTGGCCGCTGGGCCCCGCCCGCTGGCCGTGGCACCCGCGAAACCATTGTGCTTGATGATATCGAAGGTCACAGCTTTGGCCTGATTGATGACGCCTTCAACGCAAACCCTGCCTCTACCGCCGCCGCCCTTGACCTGTTGGCCGCTTGCATGCCTACCGATAGCGTCGGCCGTATCAGCATTGGCCGCCGCATCGCCATTCTGGGCGATATGCTGGAGTTGGGGCCAACCGAAGACACCCTGCATGCCGATATTGCCACCCACCCTGCACTGGCCCATATCACGCTGGTGCATTGTGTCGGTCCGCGTATGCGTGCGCTGCACAGTGCCTTGCCCAAATCCAAACGGGGGCACTGGGTTGAAACGGCTGCCGAGCTGCTGCCAAAGGCTTCGCACCTCGTGGATGCCGGCGATATCGTGCTGGTCAAGGGATCTAAGGGCATCAAAGTCAGCCTAGTGGTTGACGCCCTGCGCAAATTGGGGCAACCGACCCCCTCACATCAAGGGACCGAGTGAATGCTTTACTGGCTTACGGAATTTTCAGACGGCGGCGACATATTTAACTTGTTTCGCTACATCACCTTCCGCGCAGGTATGGCGTTTTTCACAGCGCTGATCTTTGGTTTCATCTTTGGCCGCCCGCTTATCAACCTGCTGCGCCGCCGCCAAGGCAAGGGCCAGCCAATCCGCGATGACGGCCCGCAAACCCATTTTGCCAAGGCCGGTACCCCCACGATGGGCGGTCTGCTGATCCTTTCGGCGCTGCTGTTTTCCACACTGCTTTGGGCGCGGCTTGATAACGTCTATGTCTGGATCGTGCTCGGCGTGACTTTTGCCTTTGGCCTGATAGGTTTCGCCGATGACTATGCCAAAGTGTCCAAGCAAAACACCAAAGGCGTATCGTCTAAAATCCGCTTTATCCTTGGGCTTATCATTGCAGCCGCGGCCTGTACCGCCGCTGCTTGGGCCCATCCGGACGCGCTTGCCTACAAACTTGCTTTGCCAGTGTTTAAGGATACTCTGCTAAACCTCGGCTGGTTTTTCGTGCCGTTCGGGATGATCGTGATCGTCGGCAGCGCCAATGCGGTGAACCTGACAGACGGCCTCGACGGCCTTGCCATCATGCCGGTGATGATCGCTGCAGGTACCCTCGGCGTCATCTCTTATATCGTTGGTAACTATAATTACACTGAATACCTCGGCGTACATTTTGTTCCCGGCACCGGTGAACTCCTCATCTTTACCGCAGCTTTGTTCGGTGGCGGCCTCGGCTTCTTGTGGTACAACGCGCCCCCTGCTGCGGTGTTTATGGGCGATACCGGCAGCCTCGCCTTGGGCGGCGCTTTGGGCGCGATCGCCGTCTGCACCAAACATGAAATCGTTCTTGCCATCGTCGGCGGGCTGTTCGTGGTTGAGGCAATGTCGGTCATCATTCAAGTCCTCTATTTCAAACGCACCGGTCGTCGCGTGTTCCTGATGGCCCCAATTCACCACCATTTTGAGAAAAAAGGCTGGGCTGAACCTCAAATCGTGATCCGCTTCTGGATCATCTCGCTGATCCTCGCGCTGATCGGCTTGGCGACTTTGAAGCTTCGGTAACGGCGCGCTCAAGGACGTCGGGCAAGCAGCTTAAACACCTTTCTTGCCAAGTCCCAAGGGAACTTGGCAGCGCCCGAACCGCCCCCTTGGGACGGTTCGGGTGTTATTCTACAGCCAGGTGCGGTTTACCTCCCCAACTCTCCGGCTATCGGTGCTGAAATTGTTGGGCGACTATTCTGGCGGAATTTGTTTCTAGCCATTGGCCCAAAATCAATGATCTCGTCCAAATCGCTTGCTGGCCGCATCTCGCACACCCTTGCAGCCCGGCCCGCATCCCCCCATTCTGCGCACAGAAGTTTTGAAAGGCCGCGCCATGATTCCCGTCTCTTGTTTCCAAGGCCAAAAAGTTGCTGTTGTCGGCCTCGGCCGCTCTGGCCTTGCAACTGCCCGCGCTCTGACGGCGGGTGGGGCCACGCCGATCCTCTGGGATGATAGCCCCGAATCCCGCGCAAAGGCTGAGGCCGAAGGCTTTACCTGCACCGATCTGTCCCGCAACGGTGCCTTTGACGACATCACCACGCTGATCGTGTCGCCCGGCATTCCCCATCTTTATCCTACCCCCAACCGCGTGATCGCCGCCGCCTTGCAGGCTGGTGTTCCGGTTGATAATGATATCGGTCTGTTTTTCCGCAGCTTTGCGACCCAAGATTGGGACGGATTCGATACGTTACCGCGCGTGATTGCGGTGACCGGATCGAACGGTAAATCGACCACGACCGCCTTGATCCATCACATCCTGAAGGTCGCAGGCCGCCCCACCCAAATGGCGGGCAATATCGGCCGTGGCGTGCTGGATATTGATCCGGGGATCGACGGCGAAGTTGTCGTGCTAGAGCTGTCCAGCTATCAAACCGATCTTGCCCGCGCGCTGACCCCTGATATTGCGGTTTTCACGAATCTTTCGCCGGACCATCTTGACCGTCACGGCGGCATGGGCGGTTATTTTGCCGCTAAGCGCCGCCTGTTTGCCGAGGGTGGCCCCGACCGTGCCGTGATTGGCGTGGATGAGGTGGAGGGGGCTTATCTGGCCAACCAAATGGCCGAGGGCGCGCAGGATGATCGGGTGATCCGTATTTCCTCGGGGCAAAAACTGGAAGGCTTTGGCTGGTCGGTTTTCGCGCGCAAAGGGTTTCTGAGCGAGTGGCGCAAAGGGCGTCAGGTGGCCTCGCTTGACCTGCGCAACGTTCCGGGCTTGCCGGGCGCACATAACCACCAAAACGCCTGCGCCGCCTATGCCGCAACGCGCAGCCTTGGGATCGGACCAAAAGTGATTGAGCAAGCGCTGCACAGTTTTGCAGGCCTGCCGCATCGCAGCCAGTTGGTGGGTGAAAAGGATGGGGTGCGCTTTATCAATGACAGCAAGGCGACCAATGTCGACAGTGCCGCCAAAGCGCTGCAAGCCTTTCCGCGCATCCGCTGGATCGCGGGCGGACTGGGTAAGGATGGCGGGATAAGCGGTTTGGTTCCGTATTTGGGCGCGGTTTCCAAAGCCTATCTGATCGGCCATTCCGCCCGTGATTTCGCGCTGGAACTGGGCGACACGCCGCATGAGATTTGCGAAACGATGGAGCAGGCGGTGGCCCGCGCTGCGGCCGAGGCCGAGGCAGGCGAGGTGGTTTTGCTTGCGCCTGCGGCGGCGAGTTTTGACCAATATCCGAATTTTGAAAAACGCGGTGAGGATTTTACGGCAAGAGTACAGGCTTTGCTGGGGGCTTAAAGGGCGGGGGCGCTCGCGCCCCCCTTCGCCTAAAGGCGAATTCCCCCCTGAGGATATTTTTACCGAAAAGAAAGCGCGGCACGGCTAAAAAAGCCGGGGGTTTGGCGATTGATTTTGCCCTTTTCCCTAGCCACGGCGCGCGATCGTTGCTACAGTTTATCTTCGATCCGGGGGAACATCCGGGCGTTTAGGCAGTATACAGGCAAATCAGGCGGTAATCCCATGACTGAGATGGTCTATGGTTCCATGCCCGAAAGGGTAGTGGAGCCGGTTTTTCCTCGTTGGTGGCGCAGTATTGATCGGTGGTCTTTGGCCGCCGTCTTTGCGCTGTTTGGTGTAGGCATATTGCTGGGGCTTGCGGCCTCGGTGCCGCTTGCGCAGCGCAACGGGCTGGATGCGTTTTACTATGTAAAGCGTCAGGCGTTTTTTGGCACAATCGGCTTGGCGGTGATGCTGGGGATTTCCATGATGCCGCCGGCAATGGTGCGGCGTCTTGGCGTGATCGGGTTTTTGGCGGCCTTTGCGGCGATTGCAATGTTGCCCGCGATTGGCACCGATTTTGGCAAAGGGGCCGTGCGTTGGATCAGCTTTGGCTTTGCCAGTGTACAGCCTTCCGAGTTTCTAAAGCCCGGCTTTATCGTGTTGACCGCGTGGTTGATGGCCGCAGCGCAGGAAATAAACGGGCCGCGTGGCAAGTCGATGTCGTTTCTTATCACGTTTATTGTGGTTTTACTGCTGGCTTTGCAGCCCGATTTCGGCCAAGCCGCGTTGATCATTTTTGGCTGGTCGGTAGTGTATTTTATCGCTGGTGCGCCGATGGTTTTGATTGCGTCGGTTTTGGGGCTGGTGGGGGCGGGCGCGATGTTTGCCTATAGCGCGTCCGAGCACTTTGCCCGCCGAATCAACGGCTTTTTGTCGCCTGATATCGACCCGCGTACCCAGATCGGCTATGCCACCAATGCCATCCAAGAGGGCGGATTTTTTGGCGTCGGCGTGGGGGAGGGGCAGGTGAAATGGTCATTGCCTGATGCGCATACCGATTTCATCATCGCCGTTGCGGCCGAAGAATATGGCCTGCTTTTGGTGCTGTGTGTCATCGCGCTCTATACCACGATCGTTGTGCGGTCGTTGTTTCGGTTGATGCGCGAACGTGATCCGTTTATCCGGATGGCGGGGGCAGGGCTGGCGTGTATTTTCGCTGTGCAAGCCATGGTGAATATGGGTGTGGCGGTGCGGCTTTTGCCATCAAAGGGCATGACCTTGCCGTTTGTCAGCTATGGCGGGTCTTCGGTGATTGCGGCGGGGATCACGCTGGGAATGTTGCTGGCGTTGACGCGCACGCGCCCGCAGGGGCAAATCGGTGAAATCATGTTTCGGCGGGGCCGCTGATGGCGCCGCTGTTGCTGATCGCGGCGGGCGGTACAGGTGGGCATATGTTTCCTGCGCAAGCCTTGGCCGAGGCGATGGTTGCACGGGGCTGGCGGGTTAAGCTGTCAACGGATGGGCGTGGTGCGCGCTATGCGGGTGGTTTTCCGCGTGAGGTGGTGATTGAAGAGGTTGCCTCGGCCACGTTTGCGCGTGGCGGCCTGTTGGCCAAAGCGATGGTGCCGCTTCGCATTGCCGGCGGTATTCTGGCGGCCACATGGGGCATGTTGCGTGACAAGCCCGCCGTTGTAGTGGGGTTTGGCGGCTATCCGTCTATTCCGGCACTGGCGGCGGCGACGGTGTTGCGGCGGCCGCGCATGATACACGAACAAAACGGCGTTTTGGGCCGTGTGAACCAGATTTTTGCGGCCCGCGTGATGGCGGTGGCTTGTGGGACGTGGCCGACCACATTGCCCGAAGGCGTGACAGGGACCTATACCGGCAACCCTGTGCGTGCGGCCGTTTTAGAGCGGGCCGGTGCGGGCTATATTCCGCCCGGCGATTACCCGATGTCTTTGGTGGTGATCGGTGGCAGCCAAGGCGCGCGGATTTTGTCGGATGTGGTGCCTGCGGCAGTGGCCGCCTTGCCTGAGGCATTGCGCAAGAATTTGCGGGTTGCGCATCAGGCCCGTGCCGAGGACCTTGACCGTGTGATCGAGGCCTATGACGTCGCCGGAATGAGCGCTGACGTGCAGTCCTTTTTTACCGACATTCCGCGCCGCCTGTCCGAGGCGCAGCTGGTCATTTCGCGGTCCGGTGCGTCTTCGGTTGCCGATATTTCGGTGATCGGGCGGCCGTCGATTTTAATCCCCTATGCGGCTGCCACGGGGGACCATCAAACCGCGAACGCGCGCGGGTTGGTGGAAGGTGAGGCTGCGGTGTTGATCCCTGAAAACGCATTGGATGCGGCAACCCTGACCACGCATTTGGCCGCCATTCTCGAAAACCCGCAGGCCGCCATGACCATGTCACGCAATGCCGTGGCTCATGGGCGTGCCGATGCAACCGACCGTCTTGTTGAACTTGTCGAAAGCCTGACAGAAAGGGCCCCGCTATGAATTCCGTCACCAAACTGCCTGTTGAACTTGGGCCGATCCACTTTGTCGGGATTGGTGGCATTGGTATGTCGGGCATTGCCGAGGTGCTGATGACGCTGGGTTACCGCGTTCAGGGGTCGGATGCTAAAACGTCGAAAATCACCGATCGTTTGGCCGAGTTGGGGGCCAAAATTTTTGAAGGCCAAAGCGCCGAGAATATTGGCGAGGCAGCGGTGGTCGTGGTGTCTACCGCGATCAAAAAGGGTAACCCCGAGCTGGAAGAGGCCCGCCGCAAGGGACTGCCCGTGGTGCGCCGCGCCGAGATGTTGGCCGAGCTGATGCGCATGCGGTCAAACATCGCGATTGGCGGCACGCATGGCAAGACCACCACCACGACGATGGTTGCTACGTTGATGGATAAAGGCGGGTTTGACCCGACTGTGATTAACGGCGGTGTTATTCACGCTTACGGCTCTAACGCCCGCGCGGGTGCGGGCGAATGGATGGTGGTTGAGGCGGACGAGTCCGATGGCTCGTTCAACCGTTTGCCCGCGACGATTGCGATTGTCACCAACATCGACCCCGAGCATATGGAGCATTGGCACAATTTCGACGCGCTGCGCAAAGGCTTCCTTGATTTTGTGTCGAACATCCCGTTTTACGGACTTGCTGTGTGCTGCACTGACCACCCCGAAGTGCAAACCTTGGTCGGTAAAATCACTGATCGCCGCGTTGTGACCTTTGGGTTCAATGCGCAGGCCGATGTGCGGGCGATCAACCTGACGTATGAGGATGGCGTGGCGCATTTTGACGTAGCGCTACAAGGCGAAAGCCCTGACGAAAACGGTAACCCCGTGGTGATTGAGGGCTGCACCTTGCCGATGCCCGGCGATCATAACGTGTCGAACGCGTTGTCGGCGATTGCGGTTTGCCGTTTCCTTGGTATGAAAAAATCTGAAATCCGCGAGGCGCTGGCCGGTTTTGGCGGCGTGAACCGCCGCTTTACCCGCGTGGGTGTGGTGAATGGCGTGACGATCATTGACGATTACGGCCACCACCCTGTTGAAATTGCAGCCGTTTTGCGCGCCGCGCGCCAAGCCACCAAAGGCCGCGTCATTGCCGTGCATCAACCGCACCGCTATTCGCGCCTGTCCACCTTGATGGATGACTTCTGCACCTGCTTTAATGAGGCTGATGTCGTCGCGATTTCCGAAGTTTACGGTGCGGGCGAAGATCCTATCCCCGGTGCTTCGCGCGATGATCTGGTTGCAGGGCTTATTGCCCACGGCCACCGCCACGCCCGCGCGATTATGGATGAGGGCGATCTTGTACGCCTTGTGCGCGAACAGGCGCGGCCGGGGGATATGGTTGTGTGCCTTGGTGCGGGTACCATTTCCACCTGGGCCAACAATCTGCCTGCGCTCCTTGAAAGGCCAGATGTCAGCGGGGGCGTGGCGTGAGCTCGGCCCTGACGGCAGCATTGGTCTGGCTGGTTGTCGCCAATCTGACCGGATTTTTCCCGAGCCGCGATTACCATTGGCGCGCCGCTTATGCGCTGATCGCGGTGGGCATACCGATTTTGGGCTGGGTTACTTGGGCCAATGGGCCAGTTGTCGGGCTGATTATTTTTGCGATGGGCGCGTCCGTGCTGCGCTGGCCGCTGGTGTATTTCTGGCGTTGGCTAAAGACAAAGACGGTCAACCCTGCCGAATAGGTGGGTTTGACTGGCGTTTTTTGCCGGTCTTATGTTGCGCGCGGTTTGAAACACTTGCCCAAATCAAGCGCTGGCGTTACCAAGCGGGCATGACCCAAAATATGCCCCATTCCCACCCCGAAATGCCCGCCGTGCGTGGCACGTTAACCCAAAACCGTGTTTTGGCGGATCTGACGTGGCTGCGTGTTGGCGGCCCCGCTGATTGGCTGTTTCAGCCCGCCGATGCCTACGATTTGGCCGATTTTCTAGCCGCACTCGACCCGTCCGTGGCCGTGTTCCCGATGGGTGTCGGCTCTAACCTGATCGTGCGCGATGGCGGGCTGCGTGCCGTTGTAGTGCGGCTTGGGCGCGGGTTTAACGGCATTGAAATTGATAACGGTCGGGTAACGGCAGGGGCGGCGGCGCTGGACAGCCATGTCGCCCGCAAAGCTGCCGATGCGGGGTTGGACCTGACGTTTTTGCGCACCATTCCGGGGGCTGTTGGCGGGGCTGTGCGGATGAACGCGGGCTGCTATGGCCAGTATGTGGCCGATGTTTTAGAGGAAATTCAGGTCGTTACCCGCGAGGGGCGCATGGAAACGCTACCTGCCGCAGTGCTTGACTTGCAATACCGCCAATCCAACCTACCCGAAGATACGATCATCCTTTCGGCCACCTTCCGCGCGCCGTATGGTAACCCGCAGGCTTTGCATGATAAAATGACCGACCAAATTGCCAAACGTGATGCCAGTCAGCCGACGCGCGACCGCAGTGCAGGCTCTACCTTTCGCAATCCGGCGGGCTTTTCGTCCACAGGGCGGGCCGATGACAGCCAGGAATTGAAGGCTTGGAAGGTGATCGATGAGGCCGGAATGCGCGGTGCAACCCGTGGAGGTGCACAGATGAGCCCGATGCATTCCAACTTTCTGATTAACAATGGTGGCGCAACAGCCGCAGATTTAGAAGAATTGGGCGAAGAGGTACGAAATAGGGTTTTCGAACACAGCAAGATCACGTTAGAGTGGGAAATCAAGCGGGTCGGCGAAAGACTTGCTGAAAAATAATAATATTGGCCGCAAAAGGCCTTGAGGCAGTAAATATGGTTGGCATGTCGAGCAAGGCAGCCTCCAAGGTAGTCGTATTGATGGGTGGACCCTCCGCTGAGCGGGAGGTGTCTTTATCCTCTGGGCGCGAATGCGCGGCGGCTCTGACGGAGGCGGGGTTTCAGGTGGTTTCGGTTGATGCCGGACCAGACCTTTGCGCACGTTTAGGCGAAATCAAACCCGATGTTGTGTTTAACGCCCTGCATGGTCGCCGGGGCGAGGATGGCTGTGTTCAGGGCCTGCTGGAATGGATGCGCATTCCCTACACCCATTCGGGCGTTCTGGCCTCGGCTTTGGCGATGGACAAAGAAAAATCCAAAGCGGCGTTTCGCGCGGCGGGGTTGCCGGTTGTTGCCAGCGTTTTGGCTGCAAAATCCGATGTTTGCGCGGGCCATATTCTGCCGCCGCCCTATGTTGTGAAACCGAATAACGAGGGGTCTTCGGTCGGCGTTTATATCGTGCATGACGCGGCAAATGCGCCGCCCCAGCTGTCGGCTGATATGCCTGATGTGGTGATGGTTGAAACCTATGCGCCAGGGCGTGAGTTGACGACAACCGTTTTGGGCGACCGCGCGCTGACCGTGACCGATATTATCGTGGACGGCTGGTATGATTACCACGCCAAATACTCGGTCGGTGGGTCGCGCCATGTGGTGCCTGCTGATATTCCGGCGGATATTTTCAAGGCTTGCCAAGAGCTTGCGTTGCAAGCGCATAAGGCGTTGGGTTGCCGTGGCCTGTCGCGCACCGATTTTCGTTGGGATGCAGCGCGCGGCCTTGATGGTCTGATTATTCTTGAAACCAACACTCAGCCGGGTATGACGCCAACCTCGCTTGCGCCCGAACAGGCGGCGGCAATGGGGATGTCATTTCCGGATCTGTGTCGCTGGATTGTAGAGGATGCCTCATGCGACCGCTAACCGCCACGCGCCATGACCCAAAATATGCCCCCCGCCACGCGGCTCCGCGTCAAAACGCGCCCCGCCGTGACCCCGCGCCAAGCCGCATTGCGTATCGGCTGCAACGCCTTTGGTTAACGCCTTTCGTGCGCACCGCGCTGCGTGTGGGCTTGCCTGCCTTTGTCCTGACCTTTGGTTTTGGTCTGTATTTGGCCGACGAAGGGCGGCGCGAAAGCATTGCATCGGTTTACACCAATCTGCGCGAGACGGTGAAAAACCGCCCTGAGTTTATGGTCAACCTCTTGGCAATTGATGGTGCATCACCAGATTTGGCCGAGGCGATACGCACAACGCTTGCACTGCCCTTGCCGCAAAGTTCGCTTGATCTGGATCTTGAAGCGGCGCGCGCCAAAATCGCGCTGTTGACGGCGGTGGCCGATGTAAATGTGCAGGTTCAAACCGGCGGCGTTTTGCAGGTTACCATTCAGGAACGCGAGCCCGCATATGTTTGGCGCAATGCGGCAGGCACTTGGTTGGTCGATAACACGGGCATGCGGGTTGCTGAACTTACAGATCGCAACGATCGCAGCGATTTGCCACTGATCGCGGGCGAGGGTGCCGATAAAGCGATTGACGAGGCCCATCAAATTATTACCTCGATCGGGCCACTTTTGCCGCGTTTGCGCGGGGTGGTGCGGATGGGCGAGCGGCGCTGGGATGTGATCCTAGACCGCAACCAACGGATTTTACTGCCCGTCGATCAGCCGGTTGTCGCACTGGAACGCCTTATCGCCTTGGATCAGGCACAAGACCTGTTGGCCCGCGATGTTGTGGCCATTGACCTTCGTTTGCAACGCCGCCCCTCGCTGCGCCTTGCCCCTTATTCATTAGCCGAAATGCGCCGCGCGCGCGGCATTATCCCTGCGGAGAGCGACCTATGAAGGATCTCTATCAAACCCAGCGTGCTATGCGCAACATTCGCAAGGCTGCCATGCAGCGCGGGGTTATCGCGATTTTGGATATTGGGTCTAGCAAGGTCGGATGTCTGATTTTGCGGCTGGAAGACGCGTCAGGCGGGCGGGAGGTTGAAGGCGTCGGCTCGATGGCGGGCCAGTCGTCTTTCCGCGTCATCGGGGCTGCGACAACGCGGTCGCGCGGTGTGCGGCTGGGCGAGATTTCGGTGATGAATGAAACCGAGCGTGCCATTCGTACCGCCGTGCAATCGGCGCAGAAAATGGCAGGCGTGCGGGTTGACCATGTGATCGCGTGTTTTTCGGGCGCCGAGCCGCGCAGCTATGGCCTTGCGGGCGACTGGGAGCTGCAAGACAGTGTGGTCAGCGAGCAAGACGTGGCGCAGGTTCTGGCCTCTTGCGAAGTGCCGGATGTGGGCGAGGGGCGCGAGGTGCTGCACGCCCAGCCCGTGAACTTTGCGCTGGATCATCGGTCGGGCTTGGGCGATCCGCGCGGTCAAATCGGCAACCGTTTGTCATGTGATCTGCACATGATGACGGTCGATGCCGCTGTGGTCCAAAACCTGATCTATTGCTTGAAACGCTGTGACCTTGAACTGGCTGGTATGGCGTCCTCGGCCTATGTGTCGGGCATCTCATCGCTGGTTGAGGACGAGCAAGAGCTGGGAGCTGCCTGCATCGATCTGGGGGGCGGGTCGACCGGTATTTCGGTGTTTATGAAAAAGCACATGATCTATGCCGATAGCGTGCGTATGGGCGGCGATCATGTGACATCCGATATTTCCAAAGGTCTGCAAGTGCCTTTGACCACCGCCGAGCGGATTAAAACCAAGTTTGGCGGTGTGCATGCGACCGGCATGGATGACCGCGAGATGATCGAGATTGGTGGCGACAGTGGCGATTGGGAAAAAGACCGCAGGCAGGTGAGCCGGACCGAGGTTATCGGCATCATGCGCCCACGTGTCGAAGAGATTTTGGAAGAGGCCCGCGCCCGTCTTGATGCGGCAGGCTTTGACCATTTGCCAAGCCAACAAATCGTTCTGACCGGTGGCGCAAGCCAAATTCCGGGGCTGGACGGTTTGGCCGCGCGCATCCTTGGTCAACGGGTCCGGCTTGGCCGTCCGTTGCGGGTTCAGGGCTTGCCACAAGCCGCGACCGGCCCTGCGTTTTCATCCGCCGTTGGTCTGTGCCTGTTTGCGGCGAACCCGCAAGACGAATGGTGGGATTTCGATATTCCAACAGAACGTTATCCCGCACGGTCACTTAAACGTGCGATGAAATGGTTCAAAGACAACTGGTAACCACAATATCCACATATGTTAACGAAATAGCGTGAAAAACGGCACGATTTCGCCCATATTTTGTGGTGCGAGCATGTTTTTTTCGTGACCTTTGGGTTGGTTGTGGATAAGATTTATGAAATAGCGGTACTGAAAGCGCCATCTTAAGGCGCAGGGACACTTTTAGGCAGGCGGATTGGCAATGACACTTAATCTGATGATGACTTCGCAACGTGAAGAACTGAAGCCACGGATCACCGTGTTCGGCGTCGGTGGCGCTGGCGGTAACGCGGTTAACAACATGATCGACCAGCAGCTTGAAGGTGTTGAGTTTGTTGTTGCGAACACGGATGCGCAGGCGTTGCAGCAAAGCCGTGCCAATGCCACCATTCAGATGGGCCTTAAGGTCACCGAAGGTTTGGGGGCCGGTGCGCGCCCGTCCGTTGGGGCCGCCGCTGCCGAAGAAACCATTGAAGAAATCGTCGACCACCTCGCTGGCGCACACATGTGCTTTATCACTGCGGGTATGGGCGGCGGCACCGGTACGGGTGCGGCGCCAATCATTGCGCAAGCCGCGCGTGAATTGGGTGTTTTGACAGTTGGTGTTGTCACCAAGCCTTTCCAGTTTGAGGGCAACAAACGGATGCGCCAAGCCGAAGAGGGCATTGAAGCGCTGCAAAAAGTTGTCGATACGCTGATCATCATTCCAAATCAGAACCTGTTCCGCTTGGCGAATGAGCGCACGACCTTTACCGAAGCCTTCGCTATGGCCGATGATGTGCTGTACCAAGGTGTTAAAGGTGTGACCGACCTTATGGTTCGTCCCGGCCTTATCAACCTTGACTTTGCCGATGTTCGCGCCGTGATGGACGAAATGGGCAAGGCGATGATGGGCACAGGCGAAGCCGAGGGCGAAAACCGCGCCGTTGAAGCCGCAGAAAAAGCTATCGCCAACCCGCTGTTGGATGAAATCAGCCTGCACGGCGCTAAGGGCGTGTTGATCAACATCACCGGCGGCTATGATCTGACGCTGTTTGAACTTGATGAGGCCGCGAATATTATCCGCGAAAAAGTTGATCCGGATGCGAATATCATCGTCGGCTCGACGCTGGATACCTCGATGGAAGGCCGCTTGCGGGTTTCGGTTGTGGCGACTGGTATTGATGCCGCAGTGTCCGCGCATGAAAGCCCTGTTGTGCGCCGTTCTATGGCAAAGCCTTTGCCAAACACAAATTTTGTTGCGCCTGAACCTGTTGTTGAGGCGCCGCGCCCTGTTGCAAAACCTGCCGCGATGACCCAAGCCGCACCGCAGCAGCGTCCGGCACCAGTTCACGCTGAACCTGCGCCGAGTTTGTTTGATCGCCCGATGGCAGCGGAATACGAAGAAGAGGTTATTGCGGCAGATGACTTGCCGCCGCCAGCCTATCGCCCTCAGCCAGCCCCGCAGCCCCGCGCTATGACTGCCCCGCTGGATTCGGATGCTTCCGAATTTGTGGCT
Source organism: Pseudorhodobacter sp. W20_MBD10_FR17 (assembly GCF_052119765.1). Taxonomy (NCBI): domain Bacteria; kingdom Pseudomonadati; phylum Pseudomonadota; class Alphaproteobacteria; order Rhodobacterales; family Paracoccaceae; genus Pseudorhodobacter; species Pseudorhodobacter sp. W20_MBD10_FR17. The sequence goes on from NZ_JBGQOQ010000008.1 coordinate 82,896, forward strand.
CCACGCCCACGCGCAACGGGCACACCTTCGCCCGAAGCCTTGGCCCGTTTGCAGGCTGCTGTATCCAAGTCGCCATCGCAGCAGCAGCGCCCGGCTGCCAAACATGCACCACATCCGGCATCACGTCAGCCCGTCTCGGCCGAGGCACCGCGCCCTCGTTTCGGCATCGGCTCGTTGATTAACCGCATGGCTGGCCACGGCGAAGGCCATCCCGAGCGTCCGGCTGGGCAGCCACAAGTTGCGCGTCAACAGCCGCACCTGAATGCCTATGACGACGAGCATGAAATGAATGCTGATCAAGAACGCATTGAGATCCCGGCATTTTTGCGCCGTCAAGCCAACTGATCTGTTCAAATGTATCGACGGAAAGGCCCGCCTTGGCGGGTCTTTTTGTATTAATAAACAACGTGTTGCGCGGGTGTATGCGGTCTTTTGTAGACAAGGTTTCTATTTGTAACACAAGGTCACAAAGCGTGAGTTGTCGCTGGCACGGGATACGACTATTTAAAATATACCGAAAACGCGCATTGATTTTAACGGCCATCGGCCTGTTGTGCGCGTGACGGTCAATGACACAAATGAAACGACCTGAGGTAAAACCATGCAACACACACTTAAGTCTGATGCGATTTTCGTGGGCACCGGGCTGCATAGCGGCAAGCCTGTGCGGATGGTGGTGAAACCTGCGTCGGCGGATTACGGCATTTGGTTTCGGCGTATTGATGTAGACGCTGGCGATCCGATGATTGCCGCGCGTTGGGATGCGGTCGTGCCGTCGCGCCTGTGCACTTTGGTCAAAAATGACGCGGGCCACAGCGTTTCGACTATCGAGCATATTATGGCGGCGCTAGCAGGCTGCGGTGTGCATAACGCCCTTATTGAAATTGATGGCCCAGAGGTTCCTATCCTTGACGGTTCGGCGCAGCCTTTCGTAGCGGGATTGCTGGCCAAAGGCATCCGCACGCAAAATGTTGCCGTTCAGGCGATCCGGATTCTAAAAGCCGTTGAAGTGCGTGAGGGTGAAGCCGTTGCACGGTTAGAGCCGTCCGAGATGTTGGAAATCGACTTTTGTATCGACTTTGAAGATGCAGCCATCGGCCATCAAGAAAAGTCGCTTAATATGTCAAACGGCGCTTTTGTGCGTGAGCTGTGTGATAGCCGCACCTTTTGCCGCCAAGCAGATGTTGATGCAATGCGCGCCAATGGCCTTGCCTTGGGCGGAAATTTGGAAAACGCGGTGGTGTTTCACGGCGATCTCGTGCTGTCACCGGGCGGTTTGCGTTATGCCGATGAACCCGTGCGCCACAAGATGCTGGACGCTTTGGGCGATCTTGCCTTGGCTGGTGGGCCGATTCTTGGCCGCTATACAGGGCAACGCGCAGGCCATGCGATGACAAACCGTCTGTTGCGTGCGCTGTTTGCGCGCCCTGATGCGTGGGAATTCGTGGAATGTGGCGTGCCAACCGGCCAAAAACTTCCGGGTATGGGCGTTTTACGCTCAGATATCCCCGTTCATTGCTAAGCATCCCCAAAAAAGGGTGAAAGGCGTTTTGCGCACCAGATTATTCTGTGCTAGGACATATAAAACCCGTCCCGAAGTGGTCGGAATTTGCAGGAATATGGGGTAGGCGGAAGATGGCAGGCGTTAAGTCACGCGCGTTCATATTGGCAGCGCTGGTCATTGCGGGCCTTTCTGGTTGCGGCGGTAGCAAACCGGATCAGGTTCCTTTGGAAAGCCTGACCGCAGAACAGATTTATAAAAAAGGTGAGTTGGCGCTGGAATCAAATCCAAAGCCAGCCGAGGCGATTCGCTACTTCTCGGAAGTAGAGCGCCTTTACCCTTATTCGGAATGGGCCAAGCGGTCGTTGATTATGCAGGCTTTCAGTCAGCATAAGGCCAAAGCCTATGAAGAGGCGCGCGCTTCGGCACAGCGCTATCTTGATCTGTACCCAGCCGAGGAAGATGCCGCCTATGCGCAGTATCTGCTCGCTTTGTCCTATTATGATCAGATCGATGAGGTGGGCCGCGACCAAGGCCTAACGTTCCAAGCGCTGCAATCTATGCGCGAAGTGATCGAGAAATACCCAGACAGCGAATACGCTCGTTCGGCCATTTTGAAATTTGATCTGGCGTTTGACCATCTGGCCGCCAAGGAAATGGAAATCGGGCGCTATTACCTGAAAAAGGGGCAGTACACCGCCGCAATCAATCGGTTCCGCGTTGTGGTGCAAGATTTCCAAACCACCTCGCATACGCCAGAGGCATTGCACAGGTTGGTTGAGGCCTATCTTGCGCTTGGCCTAACGGATGAAGCCCAGACCGCTGGTGCCATTCTGGGCCATAACTTCCAGTCGAGTCCATTCTATGATGACAGCCACCGCCTGCTAACGGGGCGCGGCCTGTCGATGGAGGCCAAGGGCCAAAGCTGGCTTAGCAACGTGTATGCCCAAGTTATTCAGGGCAAGTGGTTGTAAGGTGCGCCTGTTGCTTGGCGGGGGCTGCTGATGCTGCGCTCATTAGAGATTCGCGATCTGTTAATCATTGACCGGCTGGACCTAGCCTTCCAGCCGGGTCTCAATGTGTTAACTGGCGAAACGGGTGCTGGTAAATCCATTCTGCTGGATGCTTTGGGCTTTGTTTTGGGCTGGCGGGGCCGTGCGGAATTGGTGCGGGCAGGGGCAGAGCAAGGCGAAGTGACTGCCGTGTTTGACCTTCCGCCAAACCATGCCGCACGCGCTGTTCTGGCCGAGGCAGGCATCGTTGCAGAAGATGAGCTTATCTTGCGCCGCATCAATACCGCCGATGGCCGCAAAACTGCTTGGGTCAACGACCGTCGCGCCAGCGGCGAGGTGCTCCGCGGGCTTTCGGATACTTTGGTGGAATTACACGGGCAGCATGATGATCGCGGGCTGCTAAACCCTCGTGGTCACCGCCAAATCCTTGATGCCTTTGCCGAGGTGGATCTGATCTCTGTTCGGGCGGCTTGGACGAGCCTGTCCACTGCGCGGCGCGCCAAATTGCGGGCCGAAGAAACGCTTGCCGCCGCCCGCGTCGAGGAAGAGTATTTGCGCCATGCCGTGGCCGAGCTGGATAAGTTGAACCCCGAGCCGGGCGAGGAGGCCACGCTGGATGCCCGCCGCCGCGCGATGCAAGGGGCCGAGAAAATCCGCACCGATATTGCCCGCGCGCACACCGCCCTATCGGACCAAGGGGCCGAGGCTGCGCTGACAGATGCGCTGCGCTGGCTGGAAGGCGCTGCCGACCGCGCCGACGGACGGCTGGAACGCGCGATTGCCGCCTTGGGCCGCGTTATGGTTGAATTGGGTGAGGCGCAATCAGGTGTAGAAGATTGCCTGTCTGCCTTAGATTTCAATCCGTTAGAACTGGAACGGATAGAGGAACGCCTGTTCGCCATTCGCGCTTTGGCACGCAAACACAATGTTCTTGCCGATGATCTGGGCGGCTTTGCCGAAGATCTGCGCAAGCGCTTGGCAGTGATTGACGGCGGGGCAGGGAACCTTGCGGCCCTTAACCAAGCCTTGGCCGAGGCTGAAATCACCTACCGCCGCCATGCAACGATCCTTACCGCAGCCCGCAAAGCGGCAGCGAAACGGTTGGATAAGGCAATGGCCGCCGAGCTTGCCCCCCTTAAGATGGAGCGCGCGGTTTTTTCAACGGCCATCAGCCCTGCTGATGACGGGCCCGATGGTGCGGATGAGGTGGCCTTTACTGTCGCCACCAACCCCGGTGCGCCTGCGGGGCCGTTGAATAAAATTGCCTCGGGGGGGGAATTGTCGCGCTTTTTGCTTGCCCTTAAGGTGTGTCTCACCGGAAACACCCCCGGCTTGACGATGATTTTCGATGAAATTGACCGTGGTGTCGGTGGTGCAACAGCCGATGCCGTAGGGCGCAGGCTGGCGGCCCTTGCGACCACGGCGCAGGTGCTGGTTGTTACCCATTCGCCACAGGTTGCGGCACTTGGGGCACATCATTGGCGGGTCGAAAAGAAGGTCGCCAAGGGCATGACGACATCCACCGTTACCCCGCTTGGCCCCGAACACCGGATCGAAGAAATTGCCCGCATGTTGGCTGGCGATACAATCACCCCCGCCGCCCGCGATGCGGCGCGCGCTTTGCTGGGGTAATTTGGGGGCTAGCCCTCGACGGGTGAAAACTGCAGCGTAATCGCTTGCCAGCCGCCGGCACGTGCCACCAAAACGGCGATCAAAATGGCGCCGGTACGGCCCAAATCATTGCCCGCCGCATCGACCAAGCCTGACAAAACAAAGCGTTGCTGCAATACCGCCGCACCCGGCCCTAACGGGCGCAACCGCGTTTTTCCGGTTACAAGGCGTGATTGGCTGAAGACGCCAGAAAACTCATTGCGCAGCAAGCTTTCGATTTCGCGCCGCCCCTCGGCCCAACCGCCCGTCAGGCTTAGCATATCCGCATCTTCGGCCAATAAAGCGGCAAGCCCTGCGTGGTCGCGGGCACCCCAAGCTTTGGCAAAGGCGCGGGGAAACTCTTCGGCGGTTGCGGGGATCATGTTTGTCGCACCATCTTTCCGGGGTTCATAAGGCAGGCAGGGTCAAGCGCGCGTTTCAACTGCCCCATCACATCCCACGCAGCGCCATGTTCTGCGGCCATATAATCCAGCTTGCCGCAGCCGATACCATGTTCGCCCGTGATGGTGCCGCCCAACCGCAAAGCGCGTTCAACCATTCGCGCCGAGAGGTGTTTGGCGGCGGCCATCTCGACGGGGTTCTTCTTATCAACCAATAGGATAGCATGAAAGTTGCCATCGCCAACATGCCCCAGAATTGGCCCCATGATCGGGCTTTGTGCAATCTCGGCGCGGGTTTCTTCAACCGCTTGGGCCAGCTTTGAGATGGGCACGCAAACATCGGTTACCAAAGCTGTAGCGCCCGGTCGCAGGGCCAAAACCGCCGGATACGCATTGTAGCGCATTTGCCACAGCTTGGTACGCTCTTCTGCGGCCTGCGCCCATGTGAACCCTGTGCTGCCCATCTCGGCGGCGATTTTGGCAAAACGCTCGGTCTGTTCTTGAACACCAACGGGTGAGCCGTGAAATTCTACCAGCAGTTGCGGCTGGGCGGCCAGTGTATTGCCCGCATAGGCGTTGCAAGCCTCGACAGCGGTGGTGTCCAGAAACTCGATCCGCGCCATCGGGATGCCGTTTTGGATCGTGGCAATCACGCAATCGACAGCATGGGTGATGGTGTCAAACCCGCAAACGGCAGCAGATATCGCCTCGGGTTGCCCATGAAGACGCAAGGTTAGTTCGGTCATCAATCCCAAAGTGCCCTCGGACCCGACAAAAAGGGCCGTCAGATCATAGCCTGCCGCAGATTTCGGTGCGGCGCTGCCGGTGCGGATCGTGCGGCCATCGGCAAGCACCACCTCAAGCGCCAGAACATGGTCGCGCATCGTGCCATAGCGCACGGTCGTCGTGCCGCTGGCGCGTGTGGCCGCCATGCCACCAACTGTTGCATTTGCGCCGGGATCGACCGGAAAGAACAGGCCGGTGGCGCGCAATTCCGCATTTAGCGCCTCACGGGTGATGCCCGGCTGCACCACACACAGCATATCCTCGGGGTAAACCGCCAGCAGTTGATTCATTTTGGTGAAATCAATCGCCACGCCGCCATTCAACGCCAAGGCATGCCCCTCAAGCGAGGTTCCCGCCCCACGTCCCACCATCGGCACGCCGTGCTTGGCGCAAAGCTGCGCGATCATCGCGACCTCTTCGCTGGTTCTGGGGAAAACGACCGCATCAGGCAGGCCGCCCGAAATATGGGTTTCCGATTGCCCGTACTGCGCCAAAGTGGCCGTTGCGCGGGTAAAGCGCGGGCCAAGTTTACGTTCCAATTCGGCAAGGGCGGTTTCAAGGGTCATGCGGCCTCCGGCGGGTTTCCCCTTTTGGTAAAGCATGACGAAGGGCAGGGAAAGCTAAGGTTTCAGGGCGGCCAAAGCGGGCGCCAAATCGCCATAGCCGGTAAAGCGCCGCTCATACGCAAGGCCAAGCCTGTCGGCGCAGGCCTCGGCTTTGGCATCCAGCGTCGGGTCATTGGTTTGGGCCTGATACACCAGCTTGGTATAGTTGCCGAAATACATGTCGCGTAGCTGGGGATGGCGGTCGAGCCCCATCGGTTTCCAGACGAAGGCATCGAATTGGCGCACAAGAAAATCAGTCAGGTAAAAGGCGGTGAACTCAGTTTCAGCCTTGGCTGCGAAGGCCTTATTTCCTTCAAAAAACGAATAACAATGTGGGCCAGAGACCATCTCTACCCCCAGTTCCTTGCACTTATCGAACAAAATCCCGCCCGTGCCGCAATCGGCATAGACGACGAAAATGTCGGCGTAATCCTTGCGATGCTCAATGACAGACTTTTCGACAGCGGCCGGGATCCGGTCGGGCCAAAGGTGCAGGTTTGCGGGCAAACATTGCAGATCAAGGTGGTCCCAGCCGTTTGCGGCCTTCAAGGCAAGGATTTCATGGGCCAGTGCGCCGCAAGCGATTAGCAGAATGCGACCCTCGCCTTGGGGCCGAAAGCCGGTTTCGGTGAGCGTTATGTCATCGGGTTTTGTGGTCATTTTCGGCCCATCCAAATCTGCACCCCAAGCGAAGCGCCAGCAAAGACCAAACCCAACAATGCGAGCGGCAAGCCGAGGGTTTGGGCCGCCAGAACCGTCAAACCTGCGGCGGCGATGGTGATCAGGATAAGCCAGACAATGAGGCGGGCGGGCATGGCAATTCTTTCTATACGGTAGCTTGAACCTAAGTGCGGGCCGACCGAATGCCAAGCGGTGAACACGGCGGATTGATCGGGGAAACCGGCATCTGCTCTGGCTGTCGAATTTAAACTGGTGTCTAAGTTCGGGGCAAATAAATTCAGGAGACGATGCAATGGCTGATTATACCCCCCCGAAAGTCTGGACATGGGACGCGGAAAACGGCGGCAAGTTTGCCAGTACGAACCGCCCGATCGCGGGCGCAACGCATAATAAAGAGCTGCCAGTAGGCAAGCACCCGTTTCAACTGTACTCACTTGCCACGCCCAATGGGGTGAAGGTGACAGTGATGCTGGAAGAGCTGCTGGCGGCAGGCCATAAAGGTGCGGAATATGACGCTTGGCTGATCAAAATCGGTGACGGTGATCAGTTTGGCTCTGGCTTTGTCGAGGTGAACCCGAATTCCAAAATTCCGGCTTTGATAGATCATTCGGGGCCTGCGCCGGTGCGTGTGTTCGAATCCGGTGCGATTTTGCTGCATCTGGCCGAGACATTCGGGGCGCTTATTCCCGACGGGGCGGGCCGTGTGGAATGCCTGAATTGGCTGTTCTGGCAGATGGGGTCTGCCCCGTATTTGGGCGGAGGCTTCGGGCATTTCTATGTCTATGCGCCCGAAAAATTCCAGTATCCGATTGATCGTTTCACGATGGAAACGAAACGCCAGTTTGATGTTCTGGATCGTCAGCTGGCCAATAACGCGTATATCGCGGGCGATAGCTATTCGATCGCGGATATTGCGATTTGGTCTTGGTATGGGCAGGTCGCTTTGGGCTGGGTTTACGATGCGGCAGAGTTTTTGGATACGGCGTCCTATAAAAACGTGATGAAATGGGCCGAGAAGATCGCGGCACGCCCAGCGGTTCAGCGCGGCCGGATGGTGAACCGGCCCTTTGGGGCGGCGGAAATGCAACTGCATGAGCGCCATGATGCTAGCGATTTTGAAACCAAAACACAGGATAAAATCGCAAAGTAAGGGTGCAGTGGTTTGGGCAACTATTTGTTGTATAATGGTTTCGAAAAATAGTTGCCCAAGCATACCCTATTGGGCGCGGCATAAGCGCGGGCTATACCTAAGCGCGCTTATGCCTGCTTTCGTATAGAGAAGGGTGCTTTACATATATTAAAAATTGAATATTGGTGAGGCGAGAGATTTTAGGCAAAAGGAAAGCCGGATGTCGGTTTGGATGTACGTTTTGGGCGCGGCTGCAGTTGCGGGCGCAGTGTTTGTGGGCGCGGCCAGGTTTGGTGGGGTGAGTGCCGAGAATGTGACGCTAGAATCGCCTTCGGGGGCCAGCCTTGCAGCGGATGAGACCATGCTTTTGGTTGATATTCGTACGCCCGCCGAGTGGAAAGAAAGCGGCGTTGTCGATGGCGCGCTGTTGGTGACCTATTCGACGCCCGATGCGTTTATGGCGGCGGTAAAGCCGCATTTGAAACCGGGCCAAAAACTGGGGTTGATTTGCCAAGCTGGCAACCGTTCCAGCCGTGCGGCGCAGCAAGTGGCGCCGTTGGTGGAGGGGGTTGTGGTGGATATTGCAGGCGGGATGGGGCGCGTTTTGGGCGAGGGCTATAAACCGGTACGCCCGAGCCGCAAGCAGGGCTGTGACAGCTGTTAAAGCTGGCCGCGGAAAAAGACGACCCAGAATGTAGAAAAGCCCCGGCGATGACCGGGGCTTTTTATTGGGTAAGGCCGGTTTTTAGGCGCGGGCTTGGTTGTGTTTGCGGGCCACCAGCGCTTTGGCGGTTTCAACGGCAACAGCGGCGTCACGGCAATAAGCATCGGCGCCGATAGCCTTGGCGAATTCCTCATTCAGGGGGGCACCGCCAACCATAACGATGTAATCTTCGCGCATACCTTTTTCTTTCAGCGTGTCGATCACGACCTTCATATAAGGCATGGTGGTCGTCAGCAGGGCAGACATGCCGAGGATATCGGGCTGTTCGGCCTCAATCGCCTCAAGGTATTTTTCGACCGAGTTGTTGATGCCAAGATCCCGGACCTCAAAGCCCGCACCTTCCATCATCATACCGACAAGGTTTTTGCCGATGTCATGGATGTCGCCTTTGACGGTGCCGATAACCATTTTGCCCATGCGCGGTGCGCCGGTGGCGATCAGCAGCGGTTTCAGAATGGCCATCCCACCCTTCATCGCATTGGCGGCCAGCAGCACTTCGGGCACAAACAAAATGCCATCGCGGAAGTCGGCGCCGACGATGGTCATGCCCGCCACAAGCGCCTTGGTCAGCGCGTCATAAGGGGCCCAGCCGCGCGCTATCAGCAGGTTGACGCCTTCTTCGATTTCCTCACGTAGGCCATCGTAAAGGTCGTCATGCATTTGCAGGACCAGTTCGTCATCAGAAAGTTCGGATAGGATGATTTCGTCGTCAGACATTGGATGCTCCTGCGCGGGTATTTATTGAGGCATGATAGGAAAGGGGCGCGACCACTTTTCGGTTTGCGACATTCGTAAAGTGAAAGCCGACAAGATGCAATTCTGAGTTACGATTTGCTGGCGTTTGTTCTTGTTGTGTTCTAATGTGGCGGTATGACGCAGTTTGAAGATGAAATCGGGACGGTTGCGCGCGGGGTGCGTGTGCGGGCGCGGGGGGTATCCTCGAACGCTGTAGGGCGGTTTGAGGCGGCGGTGCGTGTGGCTGTGGATGATGGCTGGGGCCCCGAGGATGAGCGGCTGTTGCAAGCCGAGGTGCGGGTCGAGCGGGCGCGAACGGCGATTAGTTATAACGCGTCACCTGATTTACCATTTGATCGTAGCGTGAACCCGTATCGCGGGTGTGAGCATGGCTGTGCCTATTGCTATGCGCGGCCGTCGCATGCCTATTTGAACCTGTCGCCGGGCTTGGATTTTGAGACCAAGCTGATTGCGCGGCCGGGGATCGGAGCGGTGTTGGCGGCCGAGTTGCGGGCCAAGGCCTATCGGCCCGAGGTGATTGCGATAGGAACAAATACCGATCCGTATCAACCGATTGAGCGAGAGTACCGCGTGATGCGTGAGGTGTTGGAGGTGCTGGCCGCGTTTCAGCACCCTGTGGCGATTACCACCAAAGGGGCGTTGATTGAACGCGACTTGGATATTTTGGGGCCGATGGGGCAGGCGGGGTTGGCGCGGGTCGGCGTGTCGATGACGACGTTGGATGCAGGGCTGTCGCGGGCATTAGAGCCGCGTGCGCCGTCGCCCGCGCGGCGGTTACAGATGATCCGGCGGCTGACAGATGCGGGCGTGCCGGTGCGGGTGATGGTGGCGCCGGTCATTCCGGGGCTGACGGATAGCGAATTGGAGGCGATTTTGGCAGCGGCGCGCGATGCGGGGGCGCTTGCGGCTAGCTGGATTTTGCTGCGCTTGCCCGGCGAAGTGGCGGGACTGTTTCGCGATTGGCTGGATACACATGCACCGGGCCGTACTGCCAAGGTTTTGGCGCGACTTGCTGAATTGCATGATGGCGCGATTTATGACGCGGGGTTTGGCACGCGGATGCGGGGAAAAGGCATTTGGGCCGCATTGCTGGCGAAACGCTTTGGGCTGTCGTTGGAACGATTGGGGATGGAGTTACGGTTGGCACCGTTGCGCAGTGATCTGTTCGCGCCGCCGCCACGGGTGGGTGATCAGATGCGGCTGTTCTAGGGCCCGAGAGGAGAGTCTTCGGCGAGGATATTTGAGAACAGATGATGGGGGTGGACAGCAGTTTTTTGCTGGTTTTTACTGTTTCTGTTTACCCCTGTTCAGGGAATACAAAAGCGTGTGGAGCAAAAAAGCTGCTGTCTCAGGTTTATGGGTATTAGCCGCGGCGACCGCCACGGCGTTCGCGTTTTGGCGCGTCTGAAGTGTCACCTGTGCCGTCTGACGCCGAGGAGAAGCCGCCCAAAGCCGCTGAGATTTGTTCCAGTGTTGGGCGCGGGCCTTTGGGGCGCTGCTCGAGGGCGGCGCGCATGGCTTTCAGGTGCTGTGGCATTGTGCCACAGCAGCCGCCGATGATTTTGACGCCGGCATCGCGCGCAAGCACGGCATATTCGGCCATCAATTCGGGCGTGCCATCATAGTGGATGTGGCCATCATGGTATTTCGGGATGCCCGCGTTACCCTTGGCGATCAAAGGGCGCTCAGAGCCTTGGGCGACAAAGCCCAGCATCGTGCGCATCAGATCCGAGGCGCCGACACCGCAATTGGCACCGAAAGCGAGCGGCGGATAGTCGAGCTTATCGACCATCTCGACCATCGCAGCCGAGGTGGTGCCCATCATCGTGCGACCAGCGGTGTCAAAGCTCATGGTGCCACACCACGGCATACCTGCAAGCTTGGCGGCTTCGGCTGCGGCGCGATATTCTTCGGGGGCGGAAATGGTTTCGACCCAGAGCACATCAGCGCCGCCGGCCTTAAGCCCTTCGGCCTGTTCGTGGAACATTTCCACCGCGCGGGAATGGGTAAGCGTGCCCATCGGTTCAAATATCTCGCCGGTCGGGCCGACCGAGCCTGCAACCACAATCGGGCGGCCTGCGGCATCTGCCACTTCGCGTGCAAGTTCGGCTGCGATGCGGTTCAGCTCCATCACGCGACCATGGGCCTGGTGCAGTTTCAGACGGCTGGCGTTGCCGCCAAAGCTGTTGGTCAAAAAGATATCCGACCCTGCATCAACCGCACCTTTGTAGAGTTTGCGGATATTTTCGGGTTTATCGACATTCCAAAACTCTGGCGGCTCACCCGATTCGAGGCCCATGTTGAACAGGTTGGTGCCGGTGGCGCCATCGGCCAAAAGCCAGTCGCGGCTGTTCAAAAGCTTTGTCAGTGCATCAGTCATGTTTTATCCTGCCTTGGGCCATGTGGGGCTGTCTGTCGGGCCGCCGTGTGGGAACGCGCGCGCGCTCGTTTCCCCTCATGTGCCACGGCTGGCCGTTAGAGGCAATTTTATTCTCGCCGCCGAGGAATGGTTGGTCATTTAGGGGTGGCGGATGGTGAATTGCGCGGTAGATTTCGGCGCTGGCAAGGGCGAGGGCTGGCAGGTATGGGGCCGCGATATAGAGCGGTTGCCAGACAGGCCCAAAGGCAGATTTGAACTGGCAAAGCCCACCGTTGGTGCGCGTTAAACGCACAAGCCATTTTGGCAGCCGCGGCGCGGCGGCGAGCGAGAAACGGGCGATACCTTGGTCACGGGCAACCTGCAAGGCGTGGACGACCAGCGCATAATTCGCACCATCTGGCATCGTTCTGCGGTGGCGCATCAAATCAAGCGCCCATTCGCGCCTGTTGTGATGAAAGCTGACAAAGCCCATGAGTATGCCGTTTGAATAGGCACCGAAAACGCGTTGCGATGAGAGGAGGCCATGACCAAATCGACCCATAGAAAAACCTCGCTCGCCGCCGTTGTCGAATGCCCAGTCTTGGGCAATCTCCGTCAGGCTGGGCCAATCGGCTGCAGTCATTTCGTGGATGTGAAGGCCTGATTTCTCGGCTTTGCGCAACTTGCGGCGAAGGGCCGATTTTTCAGCGCCGTTGAGCGTAAAAGTGAGTGGGTTTAGCCACGCCTCGGCAGCAACGGGGGCCACGCACCAGCCTGCACGGCGCGCGATCGCGGCCAGTCTTTTGCCGCATTTGTACAGGCATGGCAGGCGGCTGCGCGCGCGGGCGTGCTTACTGAGAGCTACTAGTGTTCGCGTGGGATTTTGGGTGCCAAAAGGGTCGAGGAGCGTTACGGTGGCATGTGGCGTTTCTGACATAAGTATTTGTGATTTATTGGTAATATTAAGGAGTGTGAATAGATTCTGTGCGATCAGGCCCGCCTCGGCAGGGGCGTCTTTCGCCAAGACTTGCGCCATTGCGGCCTTGGGCATTTGTGGCGGCATCATTAAAACTGCAAAGGCGGCAAGCATGGCAGGCAAGGCGTAATAGGCCAAGCGAAAGGCGAGGACGCCTGCGATTAGGGCCGGTTCGGGCAGTGTTGGTAATGCCGCCAGCAAGGTCATTTCAAATGCGCCGACACCACCCGGCGTGCCCGAGACCAGCCCCGCGCCCAAGGCGAGCAGGTAGGCGGGCAGCAAGGTGGCAAAGGGCATCCCCAGATCGGGCGGACATAGCAGCCACAGAGCGAGGGCTGCGGCAACGGTATCAATGAGGGCGAAGATAAGGATCTGACCAAGCGTAAATATGTTAGGCAACGCGATGTGGCGGCCAAACAGCCTAAGCCGAGGCTGAAACAGGCAGAGCAATGCGACAACGCTGCCCAAGCCGCAGACCATCAGTGCCGGCAGTTTAAGCGGTGCCGCGGGCAGGGCGAGGAGCGTGAGCGCCGTAATGATTGACCAGCCGAACAGGAAGGACAGCGCGACTGCGGCCGAAAGCTTTGTCGCTTGGATCAGCGACAAGGATGGCAGCATGCGCCAGCGTATCAAGGCACCGGTCAGCACGCCAAGCCCAAGGGTTTGGCCAAGGGCAATGGCGGCTATGCCTGCGCGATGCGCTTGGTGCGGGGCCTCACCCGTGCCGATGTGGCGGTGCAGGCAGGCATCATACTGACCGACAGCCCAAAAGCTGACACTTGTGGCGATCAGGGCTGTCGCCCAATTTGCCACGGGGACGTTGGCGAAAGCATGAAAGACCTCAGTCGCATCCAGCAGGGCCAGACGCAGGCTGAGAAGCCAAAGAAAACCGATGGTTAGAGAGAGCGCCGCGATAATGCGGACTGTATGGCGCGGGACTGGCCACGCCGTTTCCATGCGCAATGCGCGCCCAATTGCTGACCGTTTCATACTTACCCTTTGACCACAAACCCGAGGGTTGAGGGTAAAGGCGTTGGGGTTCAAAAACCCTTAACAGGTCAAATTGAGCAGAGTTTTCGCAGCGCCATTATGGCCGCGCGAAGGGCAGGTGCCAGCAGGGCACCTGCGAGGCTTGTGTGAATAAGCTTATAGCTCGGACATCAGTTGCGACTTGGCAACTGGCAGAATCGCGGCGAGTTTGGCGCGGATCTCATCGGCGCCGACTTTACCTTCCAGATCGGCGGCAAGTTTACGCACAACGTCTTCGTTGCCTGCTTCTTCGAAATCGGCGGCAACCACAGTCATCGCGTAATCGGTAGCGTCTTGGCCGGTTTTGCCCAAAATCTCGGCAGCCCAAAGGCCAACGAGTTTGTTGCAACGTGCCTCGGCGCGGAATTGCATTTCGGAATCATGTGCAAATTTAGCCTCAAAAGCTTGTTCGCGATTGTCAAATGTGGACATGTTTGGACCTTCCCTTTGGTTTGCTTACCTCTGATATGCCCTTCAAACCCTCGTGCTGCAAGGGGGAGACGCTGTAAGTGGGGTCTGTAAAGTGATCGCTGGCTTGCGAGTGCGGTTGGCATACACTATAGCGCGAAGGAAGAGAAATGTCATAATCCGAGGGCAACCCAACGGATTGGCATCTAGAACGCTTTGGGCTGGAGTATCGGGGACTGCATGGCGCGCCGCAAGAAAGTATATGAAGGCAAGGCCAAGATCCTTTATGAAGGGCCGGAACCGGGCACTTTAATTCAGTATTTCAAGGATGACGGGCTAGAGACCGCCGCCCCGCCGCAAGCGGCGGTTGAGGGCAAGGGCGTGTTGAACAATCGCCTGTCCGAGTTCTTTATGGCCGGATTGAATAGCATCGGTGTGCCGACGCATTTCATCAAACGGTTGAACATGCGCGAACAGATGGTGCGTATGGCCGAGATTTTGCCGCTGGAAATTGTGGTGCGCAATTATGCCGCAGGCGGCATGACGGAACGGCTAGGGATTCCGCTTGGCACACCGCTGCCGCGCCCGATTGTCGAATATTATTTCAAGGATGATAAGCTGGGGAACCCGCTGGTCTCGGAAGAGCATATCGTGGCATTCGGCTGGGCGAACCAGCAGGATTTGGACGATATTATCGCGTTGGCGCTGCGGGTGAATGACTTTTTAAGCGGCGTTATGCTGGGCGCAGGCATCCGGCTTGCCGATTTCCGGCTGGAGGTGGGGCGCGTCTGGGAAGGCGAATTCATGCGGCTGATCGTCGCCGATGAGATTAGCCCCGACAGCTGCCGTTTGTGGGATATGCGCGGCTTTGATACAGCCGAGCGTGAAGGCCAAGTGCGGGAGCCTATTCCCGTGGCCGATGTTTACACCGAACTTGCGCGGCGCTTGGGGGTTTTGCCCACCAATGTCACGCATACAACCAAGCCGACCCTGATCAACTGAAAGGCCCAAAAGATGAAAGCTCGCGTTCATATCATGCTGAAAGATGGTGTTTTGGACCCACAAGGCGAGGCCGTGCGCCATGCGTTGGGGACCTTGGGCTTTGACGGGGTGCAAGGCGTGCGCCAAGGCAAAGTGATCGAGCTGGACCTTGCGGGCGATGATAAGGCCGCAGCAGACGCGCAGATCAAAGCGATGTGCGAAAAGCTGTTGGCCAATACCGTGATCGAAAAATACTCGGTCGAGATTCTTTAAACCGGTTTTGAAGATGCGACCTTTGCGACCTTAACGGGCAGCAAAGGTTTGCTGCACCACCCGCAAAAGCTGGCGGTGCAGTTTTGACGTGCGGTTGCGCAGATGCGTGGCGGCATGTACCGGCTGGTGGATGACAGGTGCATCTGTGACGGCGTTGAATTTTCCTGTCGCGATCAGCTCTTCGGCAATAACATCAAGCAGATAGGCCGAGCCGCCGAGTTTGGTCAGCAGCCCCGCGATGGTGGCGCTTTGGCCCGCCGCGATCGGGGTTTCTTGCAATTCAGGCAGGGCGGCGCGGTGGTGTGCATCAAAGGCGGGTGCGAAATTGGCGCGAATATAGCTTTCGGGCCGCAGCCCTGCGCGGCGGTCGGTCTCGGATGAGATCAGCCGGTAGCGGGTTTCGCCAAGCGAGGTAAAGTTTAGGTCGGGTGAGGCGTGCGGCGTGTAGAGCACCGCGAAATCAGAGGCCCCCGAGGTCAGATCGCGACACATTTGCGCCGAGAAATCCGGCTCTATATAAAACGCACAATCTGGCAGGTGGTGGCGAAAGCCTTGCATCCAATCGCCCAAGTGGTTTGGCGCGAGGTCGGACTGAATGCCAAGCCGGATGTTGATCACCGATTCGCCTGTGGGCGTGACCGAGTGCTTTGCTGCGGCCCAAGCGTGGCGCAAGGCGCGTGCGTGTGGCGCGAATTTCAAGCCTTCGGTCGTCAGCTCGGTCCCTGCGCGCGAACGCGTAAACAGCCGCGCGCCCAGTGAATTTTCTAATGCAAAAATGCGGCCCGAAACGGTTGATTGGGTCAGGCCTTGCCGTTCCGCTGTGCGGTTAAAACTGCGGGTTTCCACAAGGTCGAGGAAGCTATCGATTTGGTCGGGTTGCATTGGGGGTTCCTAATCGGGATATCCGATTAATAGGGCCGGAAATGTCGAATTGAAAGGTCCGTGAAATAGGAGGATAGTTTTTGCAACATGGTCTCTGCTTGGCAGGCGTTAGGGCTTCTGGCGGGGATATTTAGAAACAGATGATGGGGTTGGGTATGGCTGGTTTTCCGACAAGCGCGCGGGTGGTGATTATTGGTGGCGGCGCGGTCGGGGCATCGTGTTTGTACCATTTGGCCAAGGCGGGCTGGACCGACTGTGTTTTGCTGGAAAAGAACGAGCTGACGGCGGGCTCTACATGGCACGCGGCGGGAAATGTACCCACGTTTTCAAGCTCTTGGTCGATTATGAACATGCAGCGCTATTCGGCCGAACTGTACCGTGGCCTTGGGGCCGAAGTTGACTATCCGATGAACTATCATGTCACGGGGTCGGTGCGGTTGGGCCATACGGCCGAGCGGCTGGACGAGTTTCGGCGCGTTGCGGGGATGGGGCGCTATCAGGGGATGGACCTTGAGATTATGGCACCTGATGAAATTTCGGCGCGCTATCCTTTTCTTGAGACTCATGATCTGAGCGGGGCGCTGTATGACCCGAATGATGGCGATATCGACCCGGCGCAGTTGACCCAAGCACTGGCCAAGGGCGCACGCAATATGGGCGCGCGCATTGAACGGTTTTGCCCTGTAACGTCGGTGCGGCGTGAGGGCGACGCTTGGGTCATTGTGACCGAAAAGGGTGAGATTACCTGCGAATATGTGGTGAACGCTGCGGGCTATTACGCGCGGGAAGTGGGCAAGATGTTTGGCCGCGACGTGCCGATGATGGTGATGAGCCACCAATACATGCTGTTCGATACGGTGCCAGAAATCGCAGCCCTTTCGGCTGAGACGGGCAAAAAACTGCCGCTGCTTCGCGATGTCGACAGCAGCTATTACCTGCGGCAGGAAAAGAACGGCTTTAACCTTGGGCCATATGAGCAAAATTGCCGTGCGCATTGGGTGAACAAAGACGACCCTTTCCCTGCCGATTTTAGCTTTCAGCTATTCCCTGACGATCTAGAGCGGCTGGAGTGGCATATTGAGGATGCGATGGCGCGGGTGCCGTTGCTGGGCGCTGCACCTTTGACCAAGGTGATCAACGGGCCAATCCCTTATACACCAGATGGCAACCCATTGATTGGGCCGATGCCGGGGGTGCCAAAGGCGTTTGAGGCCTGCGTGTTCACCTTTGGGATTTGTCAGGCTGGCGGGGCCGGCAAGGTGCTGGCCGAATGGGTGACAGAGGGTGCAACCGAGTGGGATATGTGGTCCTGCGATCCGCGCCGTTTTACCGGGTTTGAGACCGAAGACTACTGTATCGCCAAGGGGATGGAAGTGTATGGCCATGAATATGGCATGCATTTCCCGCATTACGCTTGGCCTGCGGGGCGGGGGCAAAAGCTGTCACCGGTGCATGATCGTGTGGCCGCACTGGGCGCACAATTTGGTGCTGCGAATGGCTGGGAACGGGCGAATTGGTATGCGCGGGCTGGCGACGATACGTCCGATGCAGGAGCGCAGACGTGGAGGCGCGAAGGCGCGTGGTTCGGCGCGGTTAAGGCCGAGTGTGAGGCGGTGCGCGATGCCGCAGGCATTTTGGATTTGCCGGGCTTTTCACGCTTTATGATCAAAGGCGCGGGCGTGGCCGACTGGTTGGCCCTCCAGATCACCGGCAAGGTGCCAAAGGTTGGGCGGATGGGCCTTGCCTATTTCGCCGATGACAAGGGGCGGATTGTGACCGAGATGTCGGTTGCACGTATGGCCGAGGATACGGTTATCTTGATCACAGCGGCGAGCGCGCAGGCGCATGACCGTGAGTGGTTGCTGACGCATCTGGATTATGGGCTGACCCTGTCGGATGAAACCGAAAACTGGTCTTGCCAGATTTTGACCGGGCCGAAATCGCGTGAGATTTTGGCGGGGATTACCGGGGCTGATTTGACGAAGGGCTGGTTGACGCATCAGTTTGCAGAAATTGCAGGGCGTCAAGTGTGGTTGGCACGGGTTTCCTTTGCGGGCGAATTGGGCTGGGAAATTCACAGCAAAGTTGGTGATACGGCTGTGGTTTGGGATGCCGTTATGGCGGCAGGTACGCCTTTGGGATTGCGGCCTTTCGGGATGTTTGCACTGAATTCCTTGCGGATCGAAAAGGGCTATCGCGCGTGGAAGGGCGATCTTTCAACCGATTACACCGTGTTGCAGGGTGGTTTGGGGCGTTTCATTGATTGGGAGCATGACTTCCGCGGCAAGGCAGCACTTGCGGCGGAACAGCAGCGCGGCGTGACCAAGCAGTTTGTGACGTTGAAGATTGAAGCGGGTAACTATGACCCGCCGTATATGTCGACAATCTGGCACGGCGATACGGTGGTGGGTGAGGTGACCAGTGGCTATTTTGGCCACCGTGTTGGGGCCTGCATTGGGCTGGGGATGTTGCGCAGTGATTTGACCGAGGTCGGGACGGTGCTTGAAGTGGAAATTTTTGGCGAGCGGCACCGCGCTGTAGTGCAAGAAGACGCGCCGATGTGGGACCCGGAAAATGCGCGGATCAGGGCCTAACAGGATGTTAATAAATCGGCGGCGAGACAACCCAGATCACTACGGCAGGCGTGTCGCCGGGGTTGCTCCACGCATAGGGCTTTCCAGCGAATTGAAAACTGTCGCCGGGTTCAAGGGCGAAGTCCTCACCTTCGATCGTTATGACCAGTTGGCCCGACAGCAGCAGGCCGCCATCCTCGCGCTCGGGGCGGGGCTGGATGGTTTTGCTGTACGCCTTTGGGGCAAAGCTGGATTTCAGCATTTCGAAACTACCGCCAAGACCGGGCGAGAGCAATTCTTCGACCAAACCGTGGGTGGCGTCGCCAATAGGGGTTCTGTCGGCGGCACGTTGGATCAACCCGCGCTCGGTGGGGTTGCGGCTGGCCGAGCGAAAGAAAAAGCTGATCGTGACGCCAAGGGTTTCGGCAAGTCGCGCAAGGTCTGGAATCGCGGGCATGGCTTGGCCGCGCTCGACCTGGCTCAACCAACCGACCGAGCGTCCTACTATTTCGGCCAGCGCCGTCAGGGTAAGCCCGCGCGCCTTGCGCAATGCGCGTATATCTTGGCCGACTTGTTCGCTCATTCCCGATCTCCTTTGCGTCAAAGTGCAGTAAAAACGGGGGCGGGGGCAAGGTTAAAGCTGAATAATTGTGATGCTTCATACGGCATCATGAATTTATTCCGGGATAAATCCACAAAAATGAAAAAACAGTTTGAAATTTCATTTAACGCGACGCATTGATGAGCAATCTCATCTCACATGGAGTCTCTAATGTCTTTGGTCCCTAAAACAGCGCGTGCAGTCATTATCGGGGGCGGCGTTTCGGGCTGCTCGGTTGCTTATCATTTGGCCAAGGCGGGATGGACGGATATTGTGCTGTTAGAGCGCAAGCGGTTGACGTCTGGCACGACATGGCATGCGGCGGGGCTGATCGGGCAGTTGCGTAGCTCGGTTAATATGACACGTTTGGCGAAGTATTCGGCCGATCTGTATGTGAATCTGGAGGCGGAAACCGGTGTTTCGACGGGGATGCGGCAGGTCGGGTCGATCTCGGTTGCATTGACCCAAGCACGGAATGAAGAGCTGTTGCGCCAAGCGACTACCGCGCGGATTTTCGGCGTGGATGTCGCCGAAATCTCGCCCGCCGAAGTAAAGGCGATGTACCCGCATTTGAACGTATCGGACGTCGTGGGGGCGGTGCATTTGCCGCTGGACGGGCAGTGTGACCCTGCCAATATCGCCATGGCGCTGGCCAAGGGCGCGCGGATGCGCGGAGCAAAGGTGCTTGAGGGTGTCAAAGTGACGGGCGTCACCAAAGCCGCTGGCCGCGTGACGGGCGTTGACTATATGGTCGAGGGCGAGCCGGGGTATATCGCGGCGGATGTGGTGATCAACTGCGGCGGCATGTGGGGCCGTGATTTGGCCGAGGACAGCGGCGTGACACTGCCGCTGCATGCCTGCGAACACTTTTATCTGATCACCGAACCGATTGCCGGCCTTGGGCATTTGCCGGTGCTGCGCGTGCCGGACGAGTGTGCCTATTATAAGTCAGACGCGGGCAAAATGATGATTGGCGCGTTTGAACCCAAGGCAAAGCCGTGGGGCATGGGCGGTATTCGTGAGGACTTTGAGTTTGACACGTTGCCCGAAGATTGGGACCACTTCCAACCTATTCTGGAGTCGGCGATGGAACGGATGCCTTTGTTCCAATCCGCTGGGATTCATACGTTCTTCAACGGGCCGGAAAGCTTTACGCCCGATGATCGCTATTATCTGGGCGAAGCACCCGAGCTGGGCGGCTATTGGGTTGCCGCTGGTTATAACTCGGTCGGGATCGCAGGATCTGGCGGCGCGGGGATGGCCTTGGCGCATTGGATCACCGAAGGCGAGGCGCCGTTTGACCTTTGGGAGGTGGATATTCGCCGCGCGCAGCCGTTCCAACGCAACCGCAAGTATCTGAAAGAGCGCGTGTCCGAGACCTTGGGCTTGCTTTATGCCGACCATTTCCCCTATCGGCAGATGGCGACCAGCCGTGGCGTGCGGCGGTCGCCCTTGCATGAACACCTGAAGGCAAGGGGTGCGGTGTTTGGCGAGGTTGCTGGTTGGGAGCGGGCGAACTGGTTTGCCAATGAAGGCCAGGCGCGGGAATACGAGTATTCTTGGGGCCGGCAGAACTGGTTTGGCAATGCCGCGGCCGAGCATAAGGCCGTGCGGACGGGCGTTGGCCTGTTTGACATGACCTCATTCGGGAAAATCCGGGTGGAGGGGCGCGATGCCTGTGCGTTCTTGCAATCGGTTTGTGCCAATGATGTTGATGTGCCTGCGGGGCGGATTGTTTACACACAGATGTTGAATGCGCGCGGCGGGATTGAGAGCGATCTAACCGTGACGCGCCTGTCCGAGACCGCCTATTTGATGGTGGTGCCGGGGGCGACATTGCAGCGCGATCTGGCCTGGCTGCGCCGCCATCTGGGCGATGCCTTTGCCGTAATTACCGATGTGACGGCGGCTGAGTCTGTGCTCTGTGTGATGGGGCCGAAATCGCGCGAGCTGTTGCAGGCGGTTAGCCCCGCGGACTTTAGCAACGAGGCGCATCCCTTTGGCACTGCTCGGGAAATTGAGATTGGCATGGGGCTCGCCCGCGCGCACCGTGTGACCTATGTGGGTGAGTTGGGCTGGGAACTCTATGTTTCCGCAGACCAAACTGCGCATGTGTTTGAGGCGTTGGAGGCGGCTGACAAGGGCCTGAAGCTCTGCGGTTTGCATGTGCTGGACAGCTGCCGGATCGAGAAAGGCTATCGCCATTTCGGCCATGATATTACCGATGAAGACCATGTGCTGGAGGCAGGGCTTGGCTTTGCTGTGAAAACGGCCAAGGGCGATTTTATCGGGCGTGAGGCGGTGCTGCGCAAGCGCGAAGAGGGGCTGGCGCGGCGGATGGTGCAGTTCAAGCTGCGCGACCCGATGCCTATGCTGTACCACAATGAGGCGATTGTGCGGGACGGACGGATTGTCGGGCCGATCACCAGTGGCAATTACGGGCACCATTTGGGCGGAGCGGTGGGCTTGGGCTATGTGCCTTGTGCCGGCGAGAGCGTTGAGCAGGTTTTGGCATCCACCTATGAGATTGAGGTGGCCGGCCAGCGGTTTGCGGCGGATGCGTCACTGGCGCCGATGTATGATCCAAAATCGGAACGTGTACGGATGTGAGGACGATTTGGGGGGCACACCCCCCAGACCCAAGACGAAAGCTGGGGGTTTCACACCCCCAGACCCCCGTGGGATATTTTTGAACAGATGAGAGGGTGGCAGGATGGATGAGATTGGTGACGTTTGTGAGCCTGCGCGTGCGCGCGCTGGACGGGCTGGTGGGCGGGCAAGCCGAGTGGCTTTGCGGGCGGCACCATTGTCCGAGGATAAGCGGCCGGTGCGGGGCGGCATGTCGGGCGGGCAGTATAAGCCGCTGACTGAGGCGGGGGTGGCGCAGATCCATGAGAGTGCGTTGCAGGCCTTGGAGCAGATCGGCCTGTCTCAGGCGCCGCCTTCGGGGGTGAAATTGCTAACGGATGCGGGGGCCATTCAAGGCGATGACGGGCGCATCCGCTTTCCGCGCGCCTTGGTTGAGGATATGCTGGCGATTGCGGCGCGTAACATTACGTTGCATGCCCGCGACCCAAAGCATGATTTGCATTTGTCAGGCAGTAAGGTGCATTTTGGCACGGCGGGGGCCGCTGTACACATCGTAGACCCGATTACCTTGGACTACCGCGAGAGTACGGCGCAGGATTTGTATGATGCTGCGCGATTGGTGGATAACCTTGATAATATTCACTTTTATCAGCGTACGATGGTGTGCCGCGACATCCCAGACAACTTGGAAATGGATCTTAACACGCTGTATGGCTGCCTGTCAGGGACACGCAAGCATGTGGGGACCTCGTTTAGCGACCCAAGCCATGTCGCACCTTGTTTTGACCTGCTCTATACCGTGGCGGGCGGCGAGGAGAAGTGGTTGGAGCGGCCGTTTGTGTCCAACTCGAACTGTTTTGTTGTGCCACCGATGAAGTTTGCCGAGGAAAGCTGCATCGTGATGGAGGATTGCATTCGGCGCGGGATGCCGATGCTATTGCTCTCGGCAGGGCAAGCGGGGGCGACGAGCCCCGCGCCGATTGCGCTGACGATTGTGCAGGCGGTGGCCGAGTGTTTGGCCGGTGTGGTCTATGCCAATGCGATTAAACCAGGCGCGCCGTGTATTTTTGGCACATGGCCATTCGTGTCGGATTTGCGGACGGGGGCGATGTCGGGCGGATCGGCCGAGCAAGCGTTGCTGACGGCGGGCTGCGCGCAGATGCACCGGTTCTATGACCTGCCAGGCGGTGCGGCGTCGGGGATTTCTGACAGCAAGCTGCCTGATATGCAGGCGGGCTGGGAGCAGGGGATTACCAACGCGCTTGCCGGTCTTGCCGGGCTGAACATGTGCTATGAGGCGGTGGGGATGCATGCATCACTGCTGGGGTTCTGCTTGGAAAGCCTTGTGCTGGGCGATGACCTGTTGGGCCAAGCGATGCGGCTTGTGCGGGGTATCGATGTGACGCCAGACACCACCAGCCTTGACGCGATGAAAGAGGTTTGTCTGGGCGGCGCGGGGCATTATTTGGGGTCGGACCAGACTTTGAAGCTGATGCAAACCGAGTATATTTACCCGAATGTTGCCAACCGTATGTCGCCTAAAGAGTGGAATGAAGCGGGCAAGCCGTTGTTGCTGGACAAGGCGATTGCGCGCAAGAACGCGATTTTGGCCAAGGCGGGACGGTTGATCGAGCCTGAATTAGATGCCATGATCAGGGCTAAGTATAAAATCTACTTTAAGTGAGGATTCAATGGCTTCTGCGAATAACCTAAAGTTCTACATTAATGGTGGCTGGGTCGCGCCATTGGGCACCGAGCGGATGGGTGTGGAAAATCCGGCGACAGAAGAGTTGGTCGCCGAGATTGCGCTGGGGTCAGTTGCGGATGCGGATCGGGCCATCGCTGCGGCGCGGGCGGCCTTTGATGGTTTTAGCCGTGTTCCGCCGGCGGAACGGATCGCATTGTTGGAACGCTTGCTGGTAGAATATGACGCGCGGGCCGAAGATTTTGCCCAAGCGATGCGGTTGGAAATGGGCGCTCCCATCACTTGGGCGCGCGAAGCGCAGGTCTGGGCGGGGCAGGTGCATTTGCAAAGCACGATTGCCGCGGCCAAAGCTTTTCCTTGGGAAGAAAGCCGAGGTGCGACACAGATTATCCGCGAAGGGATTGGTGTCTGCGCGCTGATCACGCCGTGGAACTGGCCGATGAACCAGATCGTTTGCAAGGTTGCCCCTGCAATCGCTGCGGGCTGTACGATGGTACTGAAGCCTTCGGAAATAGCGCCTTTATCGGGGATTATTTGGGCCGAGGTTTGCGATGCGGCGGGCGTGCCTGCGGGCGTGTTTAACCTCGTCAACGGCACTGGCCCCGAGGTGGGGGCGCGGCTTTCCAGCCATCCGGATGTGGATATGGTTAGCTTTACCGGATCGACCCGCGCTGGTGTGCAGGTGGCATTGAATGCGGCGCCAACAGTCAAACGCGTGGCGCAGGAATTGGGCGGGAAATCGGCCAATATCATCCTGCCCTCGGCTGATATTGCGGCGGCTGTTGCCCAAGGGGTAGAGGCCTGCATGGCCAACACTGGCCAAAGCTGTGATGCGCCGACACGGATGTTCATTCCGCGCGGATCGGAAGCGGTGGCATTTAAGGCCGCGCAGGATGCGGCCACTGCTGCCGTAATCGGCGACACGGCGGATGAGGCCGTGACCATGGGGCCTTTGGTCAACCGTGCGCAATATGACAAGGTGCAAGAGCTGATTGCGGCGGGGATTGAAGAGGGCGCTACGGTTTTGACCGGCGGCCTTGGGCGGCCTGATGGGATGAACCGTGGGCATTATGCGCAGCCTACCGTCTTTGGCAATGTGATGCCGGGGATGGTGGTGGAGCGTGAGGAAATTTTTGGGCCGGTTCTGGTGATGTTGTCTTATGACACGGTCGATCAGGCGGTTGCGATGGCCAATGACACCGTCTACGGGCTTGCCGCCTATGTGCAGGGCGAGTTGACTGAGGCGCGCGCTGTGGCACGGCGCCTGATGGCGGGGCAAGTGAATGTGAACGGGCCGGAATGGGACACGTTCGCCCCCTTTGGCGGCTATAAACAATCGGGCAATGGCCGTGAATATGCCGATTGGGGCATTCATGATTTTTGCGAAACCAAGGCAATTGTGGGGTACGGGGAATGACGCATTACGGCTATATCGGGCTTGGGAATTTGGGCGCAAACTGTGCGGCGTGTTTGTTGAAAGCAGGCATGCAAGTGACGGTGTTTGACCTGAATGCAAAGCTGGCCGAACGCTTGGTCGCACAGGGGGCCACGCTTGCGACAAGTGCCGAGGCGCTGGCGGCATCGGTCGATCACGTGATCACGTGTTTGCCGTCGCCTGCGGTATCTGAGCGGGTGTTGCGGGGCATTTTGCCAGTGATGAAGCCGGGCACAAGCTGGGTTGAGATGTCGACCTTAAGCCGTGAAGATGTGTTGCGGCTGGGCGCTGTGGCGGCTGAGGCCGGCGTGAAGATGATGGAGCTGCCGGTGACCGGCGGCGTGCATTTGGCGGCCCAAGGCAAGATTACCATGCTGGCGGGCGGCGACAAGGATTTGTATGAGCTGCACTTGCCCGCGATGCAGGCGATGGGCGACAAAATTTTCCATATGGGGCCCTTGGGAGCCGCGTCGATCATCAAGGTGATCACGAATATGTTGGCGTTTATTCACCTGAAGGCGACGTCAGAGGCATTGATGCTGGCAAAACGCGGGGGGCTTGATTTGGCACAGTCGCATGCGGCGATTGCGGCATCTTCGGGCAACAGCTTTGTGCATGAAACGGAGGGCGCGTTGATTTTGAACGGGTCTTATGATGTGGCGTTCAATGTGGACCTTGCGCTAAAGGATCTGGGCTTTGCGCTGGGATTTGGCAAAGAATTTGGCGTGCCGCTGGATTTGGCCAGCATGACCAACCAGACCTATATCGCAGCGAAAGCGGCCTATGGCGGAGAGGCGCAATCACCGATGATTGCCAAGCTGCTAGAAGATTTGCTGGGTACCGACCTGCGCGCCGAAGGATTTCCTGCGCGGTTAGAGTAATCGTTACAGTGCGGCCAAGATGCGCTTTGCCTCGGCCAATGGGGCTGCAAGGCTGGCGCGATCTTCGCCGGGGAAAAAGCGCGCGCGGGTGGCGGTTGCCATTGGCGCGGGCGTAGCGACATAAACTTTAGGGCCGGTTTTAACCGTCTCGGCCGCCCAAGAGCGGGCGAGGGCGGTTTGCCCCGCTTTGGTGGCGCCATAGGCGCCAAAGAAGGACAGGCCCGCGCGGGGATCATCCAAAAACAGCGCGGTCCCACCTTGGCGGGTGCGCAGCAAAGGCTCGACCATCGGGATCAATGTGCCAGTGGCGCGCAGGTTGATGGCGACTGATTTATCCCAATCTTTGATGTCGATATGGCCTGCAGGGGCCATTGGGGCTGCATGGATAGCTGCGTGAATCCAAAGATCAATGCCGCCCCAGCGATCAAAGATTGACCGGCACAGATGGCGCATCGCGTCATCATTCGTGATGTCCATCGGGGCCAGCGTCAGGCCATCCGTGGCGCCCGCAGCTTTGGCGCGGTCATCGACCTCTTCCAACCCGCCAGTGGTACGGGCAACGGCAACGACATGCCAGCCTTGTACGGCCAGTTCTTCGGCCATTGCAGCACCAAGGCCACGCGATGCACCGGTGACGAGGGCGATTTTTTGGGTCATGGTCGTTTCCTTGCAGCGCGGTGACTGTGGCCGCCGGCAGAGCCTCCGGCGGGGATATTTTTAAACAGATGATAGTGCCGATGGAAGGGGCTTATTCCGCCGCCTTCATCTCAAATCCTTTTTCGATCATATCGGACGGGGCGATTGGGTATTCGCCCGAGAAGCACGCGTCGCAATATTGCGGCTCTTTGGCATTGCGGCCCTTTACCTCGCCCGCGGCGCGGTAAAGCCCGTCAAGCGAGACGAATTTCAGGCTATCGACGCCGATCCAATCGCGCATTTCTTCCTCTGACATAGTGGCGGCGAGGAGCTTGGAGCGTTCGGGCGTGTCAACGCCGTAAAAGCAGGGCCATGCAGTGGGCGGAGAAGCGATGCGGAAGTGAACCTCGGCGGCACCTGCGTCCAAGATCATATCTTTGATCTTGCGCGAGGTGGTACCACGGACTACGGAATCGTCCACCAGAATGACCCGTTTACCTTTGATCAGCGCGCGGTTCACGTTGAGTTTCAGACGCACACCCATGTTGCGGATTTGCTCGGACGGCTCAATAAACGTGCGGCCCATATATTGGTTGCGGATGATGCCCATCGCATAGGGGATGCCGGATTCTTGGGAATAGCCGATCGCCGCAGGGGTGCCGCTATCGGGCACAGGGCAAACGAGATCGGCCTCAACCGGAGCCTCACGCGCCAGTTCCACGCCGATTTGACGGCGGGTTTCATAGATAGATCGGCCGCCGAGAATGGAATCGGGGCGCGAGAAATACACTTGTTCAAAGATACAGCCACGCGGTTTCATGCGGCGGAACGGGAAGTGGCTTTGAACTCCCTCTTTTTCCGAAATGACGACCATTTCGCCCGGCTCAATTTCACGCACAAACTCGGCGCCGATGATATCAAGTGCGCAGGTTTCCGAGGACAGCGCCCAGCCATCGCCCAGCTTGCCCAAGACCAGCGGGCGGACGCCCAGCGGGTCACGCACGCCCATCAGTTTGGTGCGGGTCATCGCGACAACCGAGAACGCGCCTTCGACTTTGCGCAGCGCCTCTTCCATGCGGTCGGGGATGTTGCGGCCCATAGAACGCGCCATCAGGTGGATGATGCATTCGCTGTCAGAGGACGATTGAAAAATCGAGCCACGCTCGATCAGTTCTTTGCGCAGAGCCAATGCGTTGGTGATGTTGCCGTTATGGGCAATCGCCGAACCGCCCATGGAAAATTCGCCAAAGAACGGCTGCACATCGCGGATCGCGGTGGCGCCTTTTGACCCTGCGGTCGAATAGCGCACATGGCCGATGCCGATGGTGCCCGGCAGGGTTTGCATGACGTCAGCTTTGGTAAAGTTATCACGGACATAGCCAAAGCGGCGTGCTGAACAAAAGCCTGCTTGGGGATCATGGGTGACGATGCCGCCCGCCTCTTGGCCGCGATGTTGCAGGGCGTGAAGGCCGAGGGCCACAAAGCTTGACGCATCGGCCATACCGATGACACCAAAGACACCGCATTCTTCATGCAGCTTGTCGCTGTCAAACGGGTGGGCGAGGAATGGGCGCATGGCAGGCTCCGAATCCGAGGGGGGCAATTGATGCCCCCCGTGTAGTCTCTCTGTTAGCGAGTGTCACGCCTTGATCTGGCAAAAAGGCGTCAGTTGCCTGCTGCAGGGGCCGTTGTTGGGGTGACGGCGGTTGCCGGTGCGCCGCAATCGCCTGTCAGGGCCTCATAGCGCTGAACGATCCAGCCGGGCGCATCCGATGGAATGGTTTCATCGATATTGGTTTGGAATGAGGCAAACACCTTGGCCGAGCGTGAATTATCCACCATTGGCATGGTGTTAGAGCCTACGGCCTTGTCATAGACGATAAAGGCCACGGCGACCAAAAGTACACCGCGCACCACGCCAAACAAAAAGCCAAGCCCTTGGTCCAGGCCGCCAAGGATGGAGCGCTGCACCAATGAGGATAGGAGCGGCGAGAACAGAGCGGCTATCACGAGGCCGATCGCGAACACGGCCGCGAAGGATGCGATGATCGACAACTCGCAGCTATCGGCCAGAAATTTACCAACCACAGGCAGTTCTTTGACCAAGGGTTGCGCCTGCGAGGCAAAGGCATAGGCCAGCACCGCAGCCCCCGCCCATCCGGCAATCGCCAGCGCTTCGCGGACCAAGCCGCGCGAATATGCCAGCACCGCCGAGAGTACGATGACGAGTGCAACCACACCGTCGATCATGGTAAAGCCTTCCATTGCCGTCTCCTTTTGGGGCGTTTAGCCAGCCCCGAAAATTTCGCCTACGAACGCCGTCAGGTCGGGCATTTGGCGTACTGCCATGCCTTCAACCCCGGCCATTTTGGACCGAGACGGCGCGATTGCCTGTGTGAAACCAAGTTTCATCGCCTCTTTCAACCGGTTTTCGGTCTGAGAGACGGGACGCAGTGCCCCAGACAGGCTGATTTCGCCGAAAAGAACCATATCTGGCGGAATTGCAACATCTTCGCGCGCCGAAAGCAGGGCAGCGGCGACGGCCAAATCGGCGGCAGGTTCGGAAACGCGCATCCCGCCGGCCACATTCAGGTACACATCAAGCCCCGCAAAGGGGATGCCGCAGCGTGCCTCTAGCACCGCAAGAATGGTCGATAGGCGGCCCGAGTCGAGGCCAACAACCGTGCGGCGCGGGGTGCCGAGGGGGGAGGGCGAGACGAGGGCCTGAATTTCGGTCAGCACAGGGCGCGTGCCTTCAATCCCTGCGAACACAGCCGAGCCGGGGGCGGGCTTGTCGCGGTCTGATAGAAACAGTGCCGAAGGGTTGGTGACTTGGGCCAGCCCGTCGCCCGTCATCTCAAACACGCCGATTTCGGCGGCAGGGCCAAAGCGGTTTTTGACCGCGCGCAAGATGCGAAAATGGTGGCCGCGCTCGCCCTCAAAATAGAGAACCGTATCGACCATATGTTCGACCACGCGCGGGCCTGCGATTTGGCCGTCTTTGGTGACGTGGCCGACCAGAATAATCGCCACGCCGCGCTTTTTGGCGAATGTCACCAGCTCATGCGCGGCTGAACGGACTTGGCTAACCGATCCGGGGGCGGAATCGACCGTATCAAGCCACATGGTTTGAATGGAATCGATGATGCAGAGGCCCGGGCGTTCGGCATCAAGCGTTGTCAGAATATCGCGCAGGTTGGTTTCGGCCCCTAAAATAACCGGCGAGTCGGCAAGGCCCAGACGCTGCGCGCGCATCTGAACTTGGGCCGTGGCCTCTTCGCCCGAGATATACATGGATTTCACGCCGTTGCGGGCAAAGGCAGCAGTGGCTTGCAGCAATAGCGTTGATTTGCCGATGCCGGGATCGCCGCCAACCAAAATCGCCGATGCCTCGACCAATCCGCCGCCCAAAACGCGGTCGAATTCGTCCATGCCAGAGGTGGCGCGGCGGGGTGGGGCGGATTGGGTTGCGAGATCGGTGAGGGCGATTGTGCGTCCCTTACCGCCAAGCGATTTGGGGCCAGCGGACAGCGGGGCCTCTTCAATAACCGAATTCCAAGCACCACAGGATTCGCAACGCCCAGCCCATTTTTTATGGGCGGCGCCGCAGGATGTGCAGGTGAAGGCCGAGGATGATTTTGCCATATGCCTTGATGCAACGATGGGACCAAAGGCGCAAGCTGTTTGCGATACTCGGGCTTGCGAATTTTCGAATAAAAGTCGGGTATTGCCCTAGCGTTTTGCGCCGAAGATGGAAACCGTTAGCGAGGCCAGAACGCAGCCAGTGAACAAATACAGCCCCCACGCCGTTTCAACCCGCGCCAGCCCGATGCCTTTGATCAAAATAATATAGAGCGCGATCAGGAATATATCGGCCATCGCCAGCTTGCCCAAGATATGCAGGGCGGGTGCCATGCGGGGGGACAGCAGGTGAAACTGCATCAGCGCCAGCCCGATTGTTTTCAGATAGGGCGCAAAGATTGCAAAGACCGTAACCACCAGCGCCAAACCAACATCCTTTTGCCAAAGCGCCTGTAGGCCCGAGACAACCGATATTTCGGACAGATCAAAGAATGGCAGCAGGCCTGCACGAAGCAGCGGGGCAAACCAAGACAGCGGAAACAGAACCAGCAGCGCCAAGTTTACCGCAATTAGGACATACCGCACTTCTTTTACCACCTTGGCCTTTGATCTTGCGCGGCAACTTGGCGGCTGTGGTGCGGCGCGTCAAGCTGCCGCTATTGTTTTTGCGGTCCGATAGAGGGGTGGGTGGGGTGTTTGGGCATGGCCACGATATTGGCCTCGCGCATGCCTTCGACATCATAGCCCAGCGTTGGCAATATATCGCGCAGGTCATTTTCCAGCGCACGCATGCCTTTGCTGTTTTCGCGCTCGCCCGACTCTATATCAGCAATCCATTGACGGATTTCATCGCAGGTGGTGCGGGCCAGTTTCAGGCGCTCTTGGGTTTGGGCGACCTCTTCTTGGCGCTGCTTGATGAATGTTTTGGCACGCTCAACCCGTTCAATAGAATAGATCCGTGCAAGGTCGCGGGATTGATGGCTCATCTGTGCCGCGATTTCCAACAGCTCGGGTTCCAGATGCGACAGGTCGGGATGTTTGCGCAAATACTCCATCCGTTTGCGCATGTCTTCAAACTCCGACGACAGGGAAAAAACCGAGCGGCGGTCGGCGTTGTGAACCACCTCATAGGCGCGGCGCACGTCATCCATCGAAACCTGGAACGCGCGGTGCGACCGTTCCAGCCGGGCCATGCGGGTATTTGCGGGCAGGAAAAAGCACACCATAATAAGGAATGCGGTCATGCCAAGCTGTCCATACATGCCTGCCGAGGGGATATACTGCCCCCCCCAGCGCAGCGAAAGCTCGGGCCAAGGCAGGGCGCCAAAAACTGCTGCCACACTGACCGATACCATCGCGATGGTGGCGCCGATCAGAATGACATGGCTGATCACTTGCATCGCATGCTGCATATGACGCAACAGCGATTGCTGTTGGATGAAAATAATACCCCCCCGAGTATAGCCAATATTCCGCCAAACAGGCGTAAACTGTACTGTAAATCAACGGTAAAATGGAAAAACGTCCGGATTTTGCTGCAATCCATGCCGCATGCACTGCATTGTTTCGATTTCAGCAACAAGGTTCGCCAAAGGGTTGTATTTTTAAGGCATTAGAAAAAGGAAAACGGCGTCAGCGTTGCCAATAGCGCGAGCCAGAGGTTTAGGCATGCAGCGATTCCCAGATCAGCGCTGCGCCGGACGAGCGGGTCGTGGCGCAGTTTCCACAGTACAATTATTGCCGCAAAAAGGCAGAGGCTTGCGCCAATGAACAGGTCTTGTGCGTAGGAGAAAACGAATTTTTGTTGGAATTGCATCAAGCTGCTGGGCATAAATGCCAAAGCACCGGTTAACAGCAAAAGCGTCATAGCCAAGGCGCGGTGCCGCCCTTCGCCCAAGCCAACAATCGCGGCCCAAGCCAAAAACAGCATGCAGGCAATGCCAGAGCCGATAAACCAAATCATAACGGCTTGTCCCTCGGCCATTACCACGTCCCGTAGGGTTTGGGGCGCGCTTGTGCCGGTGGCCGTTGCATTTGGGGAAAACCTTTCGTCGGAAATAGGCTTTGGTTAGCTGCGCCCTGTGCCTTCGATATAACGGCGGGCATAGCGTGCGCCCAAACCGGTCAGAATTTCATAGCCGATTGTATCGCCAGCCTCGGCCAAATCATCGATGGTTTGATGTGGCCCGAGGATATCAAGCTTGCGCGGTATCTGTTCCAAATGAGAAATATCAACGGTAATCGCATCCATCGACACCCGGCCGACCACGGGGCAGGGCACATCGCCCGCCCAAAGCACGGCACGGTTGCCAAGGGTGCGCAGCAGGCCATCGGCATAGCCGCCTGCGACGGTGGCAATCAGGCTTGGGGCCTCGGCCACCCACGCGCAACTGTATCCCACGGTTTCGCCAATCGCCAATTCGCGGGTTTGGATGACCGGCAAAGACAGCGCGACGGTGGGCGCACAGGTCTCAAACGGCAGCCCGCCGTAAAGGCCGATGCCGGGGCGGGTCAAGTCAAAGTGATATTCGGGTCCAAGCAAAATGCCCCCCGTGGCGGCAAGCGAGCGCGGCACATCAAGGCCATCGGTCATCGCGTGAAACTCGGCCAGTTGGGCGGCGTTCATTTCATGCGCAGGGTCATCCGCGCAGGCAAGGTGACTCATAATCAATTCGGGGCCAGCATTCAGGACCAATGCAGCAACGGCCTCCCATTCGCCCTGTTCCATGCCGAGGCGGTTCATGCCGGTATCAAGCTGGATGCCAAAAGAATGGCCGGGCAGAGATTCAAGATGGCGGGTGATTTGATCGATCGAGTTGAGCATGGGCGTAAGATCCAGATCATGGATCATATCGGTGTCGCCCGCCATATGGCCGGAAAAGATAGAGATTTGCGGGCCTTCGCCAAGCGCTTGGCGGACCGAAGCACCTTCCTCGGAGCAGGCGACAAAGAAACGCCGCGCGCCGGCATGGGCCAATGCGCGGGCCACGCGCCCAGAGCCGAGGCCGTAGCCATCGGCTTTGACCACAGCACCGGTTTGGGTGCTGGCCCCTGATAAACGGTCTAGCGCGCGCCAGTTGGCGGCAATTGCGTCGAGGTCGATGGAGAGAGTTGCTGTGGCCATGGCGTTGTTTTGACTTCTTGTGGTGTTAGGTCAAGTGGGTTTCGTGATTTCGACGGGTTTTGCTGCCGATGCGATGGTGCCGCCGCGCTTGGTGTCATTGAGGCCCCCCGCGCGCGGCACTGACGTGGAGATGTGTTAACGGTGTGTCGCGCCTTTTCATGCTGTGCTTGGGGGCGGCTGGTAGGTATTTGGGCCAAGATGAAACCGGGTGTTGGCGGTTAGTAGCCGTTGTCGCTGCCCTCTTGCCACGCTTTGACGAGGTTGCCAAAGCGGGTGAAGCGGCCTTCAAAGCTGAGCTCGACCGAGCCGATGGGGCCGTGGCGTTGCTTGCCGATGATAACCTCGGCCTTGCCATGCACGCTTTCCATAACCGATTGCCATTGCGCCATTTTTTCCAGCTCATGGTCGCCCGGCTTTTCGCGTTCTTTATAATATTCATCGCGATAAACGAACATGACCACATCGGCGTCTTGCTCAATCGAGCCGGATTCGCGGAGGTCGCTGAGTTGCGGGCGCTTGTCTTCGCGGGATTCGACGTTACGCGACAGCTGGGACAGGGCAATCACGGGGATGTGCAATTCCTTGGCAATCGCTTTCAGGCCTTGGGTAATTTCCGACACCTCTTGGACGCGGCTTTCTTTGGACGAGCCTTTCAGCAGCTGAAGGTAGTCGATAATCAGCACATCCAGCCCGTGGGTGCGTTTGAGGCGGCGGGCGCGGGCGGCAACCTGTGAAATCGGCAAAGCGGGGGTGTCGTCGATATAGAGCGGGCAGGCCTCAAGACTTTTGGCGGCCTCAACAAAGCGGCGGAATTCTTGCTCGGTCATGTCGCCGCGGCGGATTTGCTCAGAGGGAACCTCGGACGCCTCGGACAAGATACGCGCGGCGAGCTGTTCGGCGCTCATTTCCAAGCTGTAAAAGCCGACCACGCCGCCTTCGGTCGCACCCTCGGTGCCATCGGGCAGGCGGCCGCGCTTGTAGGCTTTGGCCACGTTAAACGCGATATTGGTGGCGAGCGAGGTTTTGCCCATCGACGGACGCCCCGCAAGGATGAGCAAATCCGACGGGTGCAAACCGCCAAGCTTTTTATCAAGATCAATCAGGCCGGTCGAGATGCCCGCCAGCCCGCCTTCGCGCTGATAGGCGGCGTTGGCGCTGTTGACGGCTTCGGTTACCGCCTTGAGAAAGCTTTGAAAACCGCGTTCAGCAACGCCTTGTTCGCCCAGCTTGTAAAGCCGTTGTTCGGCCTCGATGATTTGTTCTTTCGGCTCGGACGCCACCTCAACCTTGGCAGCTTTGGCGGCGATATCACGGCCAAGGCCGATCAGCTCGCGGCGGACGGCAAGGTCATACAGCATCTGTGCGTAGTCGCGCGCGGCAAAGCTGGAGATCGCGGCACCAGCAAGGCGGGCAAGGTAGGAAGGCCCGCCAAGTTCCTTAAGGCCTGCGTCATCCTCAAGAAACGCTTTCAGCGTGACCGGAGAGGCAAGGGCGTTTTTCTGAATGCGGGCGGCGGCGATTTCAAATATGCGGTTGTGGACCGGATCGTAGAAATGCTCGGCTTTCACAAGGCTAGAGATTCGGTCGTAGACATCATTGTTCGTCAGAATCGCGCCGAGTAATTGCTGCTCCGCCTCGATGTTATGGGGCATAACGTCGCCTTCAGCTTGCGCCGGAAGTGATTGTTTGATCGGTGCGACCTCATTCATAGCTGACCCCTTGGTTGTCCGGCTTGTCTTTTAGCCTAGGTTCAAACCGACAGAAACCCCCATGGCGTGGTGGATAACAGGCGGGATAACCCTGTGGATAACGGCTTGAGTTGCGTTATTTCATGCGGACCCTACCACATATTGGGGTGCGGCGCTGGTTTTTTGGCTGTAACTGCGATTTTTGGCTAAGGTTTTGCAATTTCATCCCCAGAAATAAATCTGGGGATGAAATGCCGGAATTATCCTTTGCGTGCGTCCTGCCAGGCGCGGGGCGCGTTCAGGAAGCTTTCAACCTCGGTCAAAGTGGCGGCATCAAAGGCACCACTGGCGCGGGCCTCGGCCAGTACATCCCACCATGTGCAAAGGTGGTGCAGGGCCACGCCATGATCGGCAAGCTTTTGCGTGGTGTCGGGGAAAATGCCGTAATAGAAAATGACCGCAGTATGCGCGCAGGTCGCGCCCGTTTCGCGGATCGCATCGACGAAGGACAGTTTAGAGCCGCCATCGGTGGTCAGATCCTCGACCAACAACACGCGCTGGCCCTCGGTCATCACGCCCTCAATCCGCGCGTTGCGCCCGTAACCTTTGGGCTTTTTGCGCACATAGGTCATCGGCAGGGCCATGCGTTCGGCCACCAAAGCGCCAAAGGGGATCCCCGCAGTTTCTCCTCCTGCGATGTTGTCAAACGCCTCAAACCCTGCGTTACGCATCACAGTCACGGTCAGAAAATCCATCAACGTGCTGCGGATGCGCGGATAGCTGATCAGCTTGCGGCAATCGATATAGGTTGGGCTCGGCAGACCCGAGGCAAGAGTGAACGGCTCATCCGCGTTGAAATGAACGGCCTTGATTTCCAAAAGCATCCGCGCCGTCAGGCGGGCAATTTCTTCGGCGGGGGGAAAGCTGGAAGGGATCATAGAGGGGTCCTTTGTGTATCATCTATTCTCAAATATCCCCAGCAGAGCGCTCGGCTGCAGGTGTAAAAGCTTCCGGTGGGGGTGGTCGGAGGCGGATAGTCGAGATATCTATTTGAAGTCATGGGGTTGGGTGTTTCCAGCTCCGGTGTGCCGCATATATGTGTCATATATTTGGCCTGCTGACTACGGCTTTTCGCCGCTTTGGGGGGCAATTGGGGGCACAAACCTTCATCTTTTCGGTCGTGGGCAATGCTTTCTAGTGGCTGTGGCGTATTCTGAGGTTTTCGAACGAAATCTGTATGGTCCAGCCCTTTTTTCGCAGATGTGAACGGCAGGAGGCCTATGTAATTACACGAAAACTGGCTGCTGAGCGCGATCAGTACATATGCTGATATGTTCAAAGCGGGCCATCCATGAAGCTGTGCACTCTTTTCTATGCCAGTGATTGGAGGCAGAACGAGAAATGGCCACGTGTTTCAAGAGTTAGGTAACGGAAGCCCCAGTCCATATCGTGGCAAAACTTTGCGACGGCTTCGACGACACCGTAAGGTACGGAGTCGATTACGTTTCCAGAGCAATAGTCATGCCCTGCAATAAAGCCCCCTGGTTTCACCAATGCAGCACTGATTTGAAGTTCTGCCAGTGTCGTGGGGTAATTGTGATTGGTGTCAATATACACCCAGTCGAAAAGCCCGTGGGGTAACTCTGCCAGCACGTCTGTCGATAGCCCTTGCTTGATCACAATCCGGCCATTCTCAATCTGATCGCCCAAGTCAGATCGAATTTTTTCAAGTCCTGCTTGATATCTCTCTGTCGCCCATGCGTCGATCAGATATAATTGTGAAGGCGCAGCCCTTGCGAGGATTTCGCGTGTGTAATCGCCAAATGCGACACCAATTTCGGCGGCAACACCGCCCTTTGGAAAAAGGTCCAAAAGCATATTTCGATCAGGAAGCAGCTCGCAGGCGGCTGTGTGTCGCCTTTCAAGCGTAGTATGCGCCATAGCATTTTTCAGTTCGCGACGCTTTTCTGCTGTATCCATGACATTTCCCTAAAACTGATCCGTTGTGCAATTGGCGCTGTGATGACAGGTTTCGCCCACACTAAATAATGATCTCAAGATCCCAAAACTGCTTCAGTTGTGCGATGCAGGCCGCGCGCGCATCGGCATCTGCGCCCGCAACCCGTTCGACCCTGAAACCAAACCTTTCGAATCCGGCATTGTGTTGATGAGACAAGATGATCACCTCACATTCTTTTTCGATGGCCAAAGCAGCGTAGCGTGCGGCCAAATTTTTTGCTTTGTCGCCCGCAATCGGGCCGTCGTGATCGGCAAGCAGCACCCCGATTGCGGGCCGCGCGATAGGCGGTAAAGGGGGAATTGCCTGCTGATGATCGTTACAGGCGAAAACAACTGCACCTGGGATACCGAAGCATAGTGGGTTCAGACTGGCCAAAACCGCGTCAATATTGATTGGGCTTGGACAAAAGCAACGTCCCAAAACCTCTGACCAGCGGGCAGCGGCGCTGTCGGCCAGAAATGCGGCATCATTGCGGTTCGCGTTGCTCATCGCATGACCTCCTGAATATGTTTTGCTGCGGCGTGCATCCCGGGTTCGGGCAATTCCAGCGCGCGCAAGCTTTCTTTCAATGCGGCCCCACGCCAATCAATACAGTCGTCGATCGCCTGTGTTAGCTTGAGCAACTCCCATGGTTCGATCAGGATCGCAACGTCACGCTCTGCCGCCGCTTGTGCGCGGGCGCGCTGATCATCCATGTAACTGGCCATTTGGGGAATAAAGATCGTTGGAGTTTGCGCATATAACGCCTCGTGAAACGAATTATAGCCCGCAGCAGATACGAAAAGATCCGCAATCGGAATGAGTGCGCTTGCGTGAATAGATTGCACGACCCTTGTGTTGCGATAGTTGACCGCAGCATCTCTATCCGGATACCATCTGTCTCGGGCAAGATGTCTTGCGCGATCCATCCCGCGAGCATCCCATAATCATAGGGCCCTGAAATGATTTCCTTAATCGCGCTCCGCCAATCACGATCCCGTGTCGCCTCTATCATCGGGATGCCCGCAGCGAATAAATTGGCAAACCGCATTTGAAATCGGGGCCAAGCCGTGGGCGCGCCCCCTAAAACGCATAGGTCAAAGCGTGCGGCAAGGGCCTGCGGAAGCAGCTCGCCCAGATGCCAAACCGGCATATCAAAACCGAAATCTTTGACCCACTCATTTTTACCTTTGCCATCAGTTAAGAGTTCAAAATCCAAGCTTCGTGATTGCCCGAGGTGGCAAATGGCCGCGCGGGTATGTTCATTTTGCAAATCTGGAAAGAGCAGCCCCACGCGCGGGCGGCTTCGAAGCGCGGGTTTCAGGGGCGCAGAAAAAATTGGGATGTCGGATTGAGGTAATCCGAAATCCTCCATCACGTCGATGACGGTCGCTTCGCGGGTCAGGATGTACGCCAGACGCGACTGCGCTGTAATACGGGCCTGGCGATTTTCGAATTTGCCAAAGGCGATGCATGGAATATCGGTCTTTCCGACCAGACGTCGCAACCTGCTATAGCATGCGTCGTCCATCTCATGCGCCATCAGTACAATGATGCTGTCGCCCGGTATCGGTTGTGCCGTGGTCGCGAAGGATGAAAAATCAAATTTATTTGCCGCTTTCAGGTCTAATGGCAGACTGTCTTGTGCAACGACGACGGCAAGTCCATTTGCGCGGGCCTGTGCAAGAAAAACCGCCAAAGCGTCAATCGCGCCGCTTGACGTGCTGCCGGATTCACAAAATATCATACATAGCCTCTATGTCGGATGTCGCAGTTGGTCTTGCCTTTGTATCCAGCATCAATGCGTGGATCTGAGTGCGGAAGGCGTCCGCGCTCAACTGTTCCAACGCTTTCTGTCCACGCGCGACCTGCGCGTGATATTGCGTCGGGTCAGCGATCATACGTGCAACAATTGCGTCAACCATATCAGGGTGCGCGGCGACGACGCCATCACCAAATGTCGCCGCCGTTTCGGGGTTTGATATGACGACTTTGCCGGCGGCAATTGCCTCGGCGATAACCCTGCCAAAGCTTTCTTGCCAAAGCGGGCTGGTAAAGTAGACAAAAAAATCAATGGTTTGCAAAAAATCATCGACGGGCTCGCCGCCGAAAGGGACCAAGTCCCAGCACTGAGGCGTTTC
Organism: Pseudorhodobacter sp. W20_MBD10_FR17; assembly: GCF_052119765.1. Taxonomy (NCBI): domain Bacteria; kingdom Pseudomonadati; phylum Pseudomonadota; class Alphaproteobacteria; order Rhodobacterales; family Paracoccaceae; genus Pseudorhodobacter; species Pseudorhodobacter sp. W20_MBD10_FR17. The sequence goes on from NZ_JBGQOQ010000008.1 coordinate 122,004, forward strand.
TTCGCCAATCAGGCTATCAGCCCCCAAAATGCGGACAGCTTCAGCACTGGCCGGAAACATCTGTTTTAAAACATCCAAACGCGGGAATTTCTCGGCACCTGCCCCTTCACGTTGCGTAAATGCAGGCAACAAAGGCCGAAACCCCAAGTTTTCCGGGCATCGGTCAGACCCGTCAGCAGATCGGCGATCTTTTCGTTCTCGGCGCGCAACTTCGGGGTGAGCGATAGCAGGTCTCGCTCACCCCGAATGCGCGGCAGGCAACGGCGATGCTTGCCCCACGTCGCGCCACTGAATTCTCGGCCATCTCGCGGCGTTGACCCACAGAAAATGCCTGCATTTGCCTTCCGAGCAATGGACGGCCCGGTCACTAATGGGATGGTCCACCCCGGACCCTAGCGTATGCTCTTGTTGCATCGCCAAACAAAAAGAGAGAAAGGATGCGAACCAAACCACTCCCGGAAACCTTTGCCTATGGGATCGACATTGGCAAAAAGGTGTTCCACGTTGTTGCCGTCAATCGTGAGGGCGGCGTAATTCAGCGCGCCAAATTTTCGCGAGAGGCGTTGCAATCCTTTTTCGATTTGGCACCCAAAGCCTTGATCGGCATGGAGGCTTGTCCCGGCTCACAATGGCTGGCTCGAAGGTTGATCGAGATAGGACATGATGCCCGCATCATCCCAGCGCGGTTCGTAAAGCCATATGTGAAGTCAAACAAGACCGACGCGGTGGACGCGGCAGCTATTGCCGAGGCGGTGACCAAGCCGACCATGTATTACCCGGCATGAGATGCAGGCATCGCCGAGAGGGCGATTTGTTACAGTGCGCACACCGGAACAAGTTGATCTGCAGGCTTTGCATCGAATCCGTGACCGGCTTGTCGGGCAACGAACGGGATTGATGAACCAAGCAAGAGCATTCTGCATCGAATATGGGCTTGCCATGCGGGTCGGGGCCTGCGGCTTTCATGCAGATATCCGTCAGCATCTGGGCAATCAAGATAATGATCTGACCCAAAATATGCGGGGGCTCCTGAACGATCTTCTGGATGATCTTGCTTACATCGAGAACCGGGTTGGTCTTGTCGCGGTTTGATGCCGCTCCTTTGATAGCATTTACTGCAACAAAGGAGACGAGCTATGGGACATGGACGAACGGACGAATTCCACAAAGATGCGGTGCGTATCGCACTGACTAGCGGGCTGACGCGGAAACAGGTGGCTGACGATTTGGGCGTCGGAATGTCGACGCTGAACAAGTGGATCACGGCGCACCGGGACACGGATGTGGTGTCGCATGAGGATCGCGAACTTGCGCTTGAGAACGAACGGCTTCGGCGCGAGAACCGCATACTTCGCGAGGAGAGGGACATCCTAAAAAAGGCCACCCAGTTCTTCGCGAGCCAAAAGCCGTGATGGCGTTGCCCGGCAACTGTTTACCTGCAAACCGTGAGAGGGTTCAGGTTCGTCGAGGAACATCGCATCAGCTTTCCAACAGATCGGTTGTGTCAGGTTATGAACGTCAGCCTTCGTGGCTTACGAGCATTTCGCAGCCGCCCCGCCAGCCGTAGGCAGCGCACAGACATGGTCGTTCTGGCCCACTTCAAGGAACAATCGCGCCTGAGCCTTGGCAGCTATGGCAGGCCTCGGATGACGGAGGAACTGAAAGAGGTTGGGGTAGATGTTGGTCATCCATTGCCGGCAGGTGATTGCACGCAATCACCGAGAGGGTCGGGCGGTTGATGCGTGACAACGGGATCGTCGTTGAAAGAACACGTAAATTCAAAGTCGAGGAGGGTCAGGAAATGATCCGGTGGATCATTTCCCCGACGAGGCACGAACAGCGATCACACATTCAACATCGCCCCGAACCTGCTGGATCGCGATTTCTATGCGCCCGAGCCAAACCAGAAATGCCCTTACAGCGATGCAAGCATCGCTTACCGGGTAACAGGCCGGTGATATCAGTTACATCTTGACCCGCGAGGGGTGGTTGTATCTGGCCGTGATCCTGGACCTGCATTCGCGGCGCGTCATCGCCCTGCGTGATTTGCACGCAAATCCCTTTCGGGTAACAGCTGGGCCGTCAGCAACCGCATGAAACGCGACCTGGCGATCCGGGCGCTGAGGATGGCCATTGCCTTACGAGCCCCGTCTAGGGGCTGCATCTTCCACAGCGACAGGGGCAGTCAATATTGTTCGCATGACTATCAGAAAATCCTGCGAGAGCATGGGTTCAAGGCGTCCCCTCTCGCGTATGTAAACATACGCTGCCGGGCAGCGAATGAGCGGCAAAGGCAACTGCTATGACAATGCCGCCGTCGAAACATTCTTCAAAACCATCCCTCTCAGCCATTGCTGCGCAATAGCTTGCCGGGCAGCGCAAGGCAGAGCTGATCTGGCGGAACCGCTGGGAAACCCGTCGCCAGGCCGAAACCGCCATATTCCAATACATCAATGATGGGGTGGATGCCCCACCCGGCGGCATCACAATGTGCCAGAATGATAGCAGCTTAAACTGTCATATAAAGGAAGATCATCCATGGAAAATCTTAGCATAGTAGGAATTGATTTAGCAAAACGGAGCTTCCAACTGCACGGGGCTGCCGCTGATGGTTCTGTCGTGTTCCGCAAGAAATTGTCGCGCCCTCAGCTTATCGCGTTCCTGAGCGAGATTCCAAGGTGCATTGTTGCGATGGAGGCTTGTGCCACATCCCATTATTGGGGGCGAGAGATTGGCACGCTTGGCCACGAGACGCGTCTTATCCCACCTGTTTACGTTAAGCCATTTGCGTCCGACGATGCGCTAAGTCTCGGTCAAAAGTGCCGAACAGCAGGCGCATGGCATGGTCTTTCGAACACGCGATTTATTTGTCCGCCAACGCTCCCAGTTGGTAAACGCGTTGCGGGGGCATTTAGCAGAATATGGTGTCGTCATCGCTCAAGGGATGGTTCAGTTTAGACGTATGATAACCAGTTTTGATGAAGTTGCGCCTGACCTACCGACAGAAATCTTAGGCCTTTGCCAAGCATAAATTGATCAGATCGCTCTTTTTGACGAAAGGATTGGCGCGCTGGATCATGAGATCAAAGGCCGGGCAAAAACAGATGAAGCAACGTCACGGCTCATGACGATCCCCAATGCTTCGCATTGCCTTGATACAATCAAACGCGCTTTAATGAAGGCAATTTTGCATCGGGGTTTTTAAGAAGTGCCTGTAGTTCCGCATTGCCACCAATGAGCGTTTGATCCACGAAAATCATTGGGAAGGTTGCCCAGCCCGACCACATCTTGAGTGCAAGTCGTTTGTGCCACTGTGAAGTGTAGCTGCCATATTCTAGGTAGGTGAATTCAACTCCTGCTTCTTGCAAGGATTTGCGTGCCTTTTTGACGACGGGGTTTTGTTTCATACCGACGACGACAACACCATTCGCAGCTACCGCCTGGCTGACCTCTTGCACAATGTCGCTATGATACGCGCTGACTGTTTCGCTGATTGCAGGGTGGATCGCGTCTGGGCTAAGCAGTGGGCGCATTCAAAAAACTTTCTGGTAATTCCGTTGGGTGATTGTGACTTATATAAACTTGTAAAACACCTAAAGCGCCAAACATATCTTTGATCCTTCCACACAGCATATTCATGAATGTCTTGATCTTGTGGGTGGGATGCACCGCCGCTACTGATGCGGGGCGCCGCTCACGGCCCTTAGCGTCCGGGCACACGTGGATCGTCGGCCAAAGCGTTTTCCGAATGCGCTTGCTGAGCAAAACCAACAATTGCAACGCCTGTTCCAAGGGCAATCATCAGCCCAAGCAAACTGGCTTTCATAATGGGCTTAGGTTTGCTCGGCGAGGGCCGACAGCGGCAAAAGCGTACTGAGGATTGCGGTTGATGATCGAAGCATTGCTAAGGCCCTCGTTTATCTTGGTTTTGGTGGTTGGTGCGGCCTATGCCGCACCGACTTGATGCGAACTCTCAGCCCGCGCCACGCACGAGCCGCACATAGTTCAGCACGCGCACCGCATCGCCTTGTGGACCGAACCCTTCGGGATAATCAGCCGCATCGCCGATCTTGGGATCGGAGCGTTGCGCGCCTGCGCCATGTACATCGGTCCAACCGTTCATGAAGCCCATAGCACGACCAAAGCTGACATAGGCGGCGTGAATGGCGGGCCGCGCAGTCCCATTGAGATGCGTGGTCGAACTCCAATAGAATGGGTAGTCGGTCTGGCCGGCTTCGTTCACGATTTCGGTCACCTCGAACATCGGGTCGATGGCCGCCGAACCGCTCGTGTCAGGTGCGCGGCCGTAGTCCACCAATCCTTGCAATTCTTTGACGTTCGGCAGCCGCCAGTCGTGATGACCGAGATGCGTCTCGGCGTTCCTCTCTTCGGCCCATGCCAGCGCTTCTTCCCAGCCGAGCGCTGTGCCGCTGTCGGCCTGCGTCCACATCAGGCCGCTGGTGGCATCAGTAATGGTGCCATCGCCATTGTCTCCCAGATTGGGCACGCCGTAGCCGGTGTTGCCGCGCACAAACATCACGTAAAACAACTTTTCCTTCCCGGCCGAGCGTATTGGGTAGCCCTTGATCCGGCCATCCGCAAAATTCACGCCGAACATAGGCGTGTCACGCCCGTGCATCGTGGTCGCAGTGTAAAGCGTCGCGGATGCCATCTGTGCGTCGATCAGGCGGTCGCCCGCATCCAGATCGCCATAGCCGAAGTTGAAAACGCCCGTGTCTATAAATGGCGCGGGATCGGAGAGGATCGCATCCGTAGCGCCGCTTGGGTCCACCCCCCGAAAATCCATAAGCGAATAAAGCTCTTTAATGCTCGGCAGCCGCCAATCGTCATATCCAGCCAACTCGAAAGCCTTTGCCGCCGCAAGCGCGTCATCAAGGGACAGCTTGTCGGCAACATCAATCACACCGTCGCCGCTCAGATCCGGCGTTTGGGTCCACATCAGGCTGGTGACGGTGTCGGTGACCGTGCCACCACCGTTGTTGGTATAGCTTTGCTGTGACCCTTCGTGCTGGGCGTCTTGGCCGTAAAACGCCTCACCCGGCGCGGGGCAGTCGATGGCCTGTGTGGCGTTGTAGCAGGTCGTTTGCATCGTATCGGGGATGGGGAAAACGGCTTGGGCGAAAGCCGGAGCCGCCGTCAGAAGAAGTGTTGAAAGTAGTGTTTTTTGCATGATTTCAGGTCCTATGGCGTGGGTTCAAGAACGGATCAGCCCTGTTCTGGCCAAGTATCAAAGGGTTGTTTTTCAAGCTGCATCGCACCATCAGCAGCGCGATAGATATTGACCCAAGCGCGCCAATTCACATCGTCAATCTCGGGGTAGTCCAACCGGTAGTGGCTGCACCGGCTTTCGGTGCGAAACAGCGAGGCGCGCAGTTTCATCTCGGCGCTCAGGATCATGTTGCGGGTCTCATGTGCCAGTCGCAGCTCGTGCATGTTGGCCGCCCGCAGCATCGGCGCGTGGTGGTCGCGTAACTCTTCAATATAGGCGAGTGCGGCCTGCATCATCGATGCCTTTTTGATGTATAGAACGAAGTTCGGGATCATGATGCCTTGCAGCGTTTGCGTAACCCATGCTGGGCCATACCCCGTCTCGCGCCGAAGTGGGGCAAGGATTTCATCGGTGATTTCGCTTAGGCGTTCATCGCTGATCACTGGTGTAGCCACGGTGCCGGCGTATGAAGCCGCCGCCTCGCCCGCGATGGCGCCCTGCACGGCGGAACCGGCAAGCGACGAGCCGATCTGCGTATAGATGCCGCCCGCCATGTGGCTGCCAAGCGCGTCGCCTGCCGCATAGAGCCCCGCGATATTGGAGGCGCAGCGGTCATCGAAAGGCACCAGCCCTTCGGATTTGTGGATCGACATGCCTGCGGACGCACCGCCGACATTGGACCCCGCCGAAAATCCGGGCGGTGCCCCTCCCGGCGCGCCGCCTTTGCCCGAAGGGGGGCCGTCGCCACCAGCACCGCCTGAGGGTGGAAGACGCCCCTGAAATTCTTGCGGCACATATGGCCCGCCTGCAATCTCGACCGCATCGGGATCTGGCGGCGCACCCGGCCCGCCCGCAACGGGATTACCGCCCATATAGGCCTGATAGTTAATGTCGACGCCCAGATCGTGATGCACTTCGACGCCGTTGGTGGACGGGGTCCGTTCAAACATATCGCCCCAGTTGTCGTAACAGGCGGCCGGATTGACGGTGCGGGTCGAATGGCCGTCGTTCCATTCCTTGCCCGTGACTTTCGCCCCGATGCGGTAGGCCATGACCGTGCCGTCATGGGTCAGATCGCCGAGCGGAAAGCCGTTGGGCTTGAACCCGCCCGCCCCTGTGCAAAGAATAACCGATTTGGCGCGGATGGTAACGGTTTCTTCAGCATCCAGTCGGAAACCGGCCGCCCCCGCGATGCGCCCGTTCTCTTTGATCAGGTGGGTGATATGCACCCGTTCTAGCAGCGGAATGTCGCGTTCTTCGATCGGGCGCATAAACGGGCGATTTGCAAGTGTCTGATCAAAAAAGCCCCAGTCGCGCAATTCCTGTGCGCGGGCCAGCGAATGATCCGCCAACTGCCGCGTGTATGTCGGGTTGTTCGTGCCAAGGGCCGAGCGCGACACCTTGTCGACGAACTCATCAATCGTGCCGCTCTCGGTTTCGGGATCAAACACAAAGAAACCCTTGCCGAATGGCGTGAGGCCACTAGACCCCAAACGCCCCTTGGAAACGATCATTGTCGCGGCCCCTGCATCATGGGCTTTGATGGCGGCAAACAGCCCCGCCATGCCGCCGCCGATCACCAAAACATCGGTGGCGTGATCGGTGTTGGTGATCGCGTCCACATCGATCTCGACAATGTTCTGCGCCCATGCCTGCATCCCGAGCGAGGCGATGCCTGCGGTTGCGCCGGATAGGGCTAGAAATTCGCGGCGTGTCGGGGCGATGGTGTCATCTTGCGCGCTCATGTTGCGGCTCCTTCAGAAACAGTTTTCTTGGGCGCGGCGCCCCAATAAATATGGGCCAGTATGGCAAAGCCCAAAGCGGCCAATGTGATGAAAAAGGCGGCCATGGCGATGTCGGTGTGGCGGCCCAGTGCAATCGAATGCCACAGGGCCAGGCCTGTGAACGTGACAGCCACCCCGCCATGGAAATACCGCCAACCGCGATACTTCAGCGTGAAACGCGGGATCAGCTTCCGGCGGAAAAACGCGGTGACACCGAGCACCAACAGCAGCACCCAAGCGAAAATGCCTAACACGACGCCAAGGTTGCCAAGATCGGTGATCATGGTCACGAAGGCGTCCCACGGCTTTATCCCGCCTTCCAGAATGCGCGGCAACACAATCAGCGCCGGATGCAGCAGGATGATCGCGACTGCGGAATAGGCAATGTATTTATGAAATTTCTGGATTTGCAGCGGCTTGAACAGGCTCAGCAGGGTTTCATTGCTTCGCGCCAGAAAGAACTGGCCCAACATCATCGTGAATGCCAACAGCGTCGCGATGGAAATCGCTTCTTTCAGGTAAGTTCGGCGCGGCGCATCGCCGAGCGTGTAGAACAAAAGCGGCAGCCCGACGAATACCGCGAGGCCAGCAATGATGGCATATGTTTGTGCGGAGAGCTTCATGATCAACCCCACGGCACGATGACAGGGATCGTTTTTTCCGGCGACATCTCAATGGCATCGACGGGGCAATACATCCGGCACAGGTGGCAGATCTGGCAGTCGGCGGGATAGGTGATGACAGCCTTGCCATGTTCCATGCGGATCACGTCGCAGGGACACGACTTCACGCATTCCTCGCAGCCTATACAGCCGTTGATACTTTTAATCGTCATGGGCAATCTCCTGAAATGAGGTGAACTCATCACGCCCACGGCGGCGCGGTGAGCAGGATATGGGTGAGGATGGCGTCAGCGGCGCAAAAGCCTCAATGTCGCGAATACCGTTGCAGGAATCTTCGTTTGGAGTGTCGAGGTCATGTGCTTGTCTCTTTGTATTGGCCCGCCCGATGTTTTGTGCACGTCAGCCGCTACGCAACCCAAGCTGGGACGCAGCCAACGCCGACTGGCGTCACAGACGTTTCTTCTTTTACGAACATGTAACCCGTTTCCGCCGCGCAGCAGCTCAAAGCTTGATATGAACCGGCGGGTTCGATTGGCCGTGTTACCGCAGGCAAATGTGACAAAGTGCGTTTTCGCGAGTGAACCAGAGCAGAAACCTTCCTAGCTGACGAACAGTGTTTCTTGCAGTCGACAATTAGTTAATATACTAACTATTGATATGAACATTGACCTACATCAATTTCACGGGCTTCTTCACAGCGCCAATCTGGTCGAGGCGGAGCTTCGCCGACATATTGCCCCACTCGGAATTCATCCGCGACAGGCCCAAATCCTTGATGCGATGGACCGCTTGGGCCCAGTTTCACAGGCCGATCTGGCGGCAGAGTTCGGCACCACCCCGGCCAGCATGAGCACAATGATGGACCGTTTGCTGGCAGCGGGTTACATCACCCGCACCCCAAATCCCGCCTCACGTCGCCAGAACGTGCTTGAACTGACAGAAAAGGGCAGAACGCTGCTCGACGGGATCGCTAAGGCTTGGACTGCGGTTGATGAAATCCTCTCGGCGGCCCTCGGCGAAAATGCGGCCGCCTTCTTTGCTCAGGCGCAGTATCTAAGAGACAAACTTGGCGCCAAAGTGCCGGGGGCCGCAAAGAAATCAGACAAGTAGTTATCTGTAGAACTACCAGTCCGGGTCACATTACGACCCAAACAAAAAGCGGCCGTTCATCCTAAGCGCAGCATTCGGTATAGGTTACATTAACTGGTTTAATGTAACCTATAGGGGGCATTGGGCAGCCTATCCCAACCAGAGCTGGCAACTTTTACAAAACCGTACTGAAAAACTTTTTCTGAAAATAATTTACGAACCCCTTTCTCTGCGAAATCACATGCTCAACTAATGGGGAGTGATGTGATATGGCGACGACCAGTGTACTCTGGGAGGGGCAGCAAAAGAGTTTGGGGTGAGCGAAATGCGCATCAAACCCCTGAGCCAAGCCATGGCTCAAAATGGGCTCCGTACCCCCGGCGGATCTGGTCATCGGTCTGCTGATATGACGGGCCGTGATGTGGCCCTACTTACCATCGCCCTTGCAATGAATATTCCGACAAAGGATGCAGCATCGGTCATGTCGTCAATTGATGCAATGACACGTCAGGGCGGTATTTGGTGGGAAGGGGATGAGGTTCGTTGGGAAGGAAATGGTCCGCTTAAAAAGGGACATATTTTTGAACTTATGGAGCGGACGAACAAAATCCCATCTGGCAAGCTTCTTAGCGCCTATACATTCGGTGAGTTGTATGCAGTGGTTCCAGCCCATTGATTTGATGTATTCCTGACGCGTGATGCGCCTGCGAGAAGGTCTGCGGTAGCAGATGGAGGTTTTGCATGGCGGATGGTGGTGAGGGTTTTGTGGGGCGGTGCGAGGTCGTGGAACCTCGACGGCGCGGCAAGCGGCATTGGCCGGATGATGTGAAAGCGCGGATCGTGGCTGAAAGCCTGCAGCCCGGTGCCCGGGTCGTGGATGTCGCGGCGCGCTACGACATCCTGCCTCATCATTTGTCGGATTGGCGCCGTCATGCGCGGCAAGGTCATCTAGCTCTGCCCGAGCAGTTGATGGACGCGCTGCACGGATCGGGAATGAAAGCGCCGCCGCCCGAACCCTTCTTTGTTCCGTTGGCCCTTCTTTCTGACGCTGGGCCGAAGCAGAGCGCATTGGTTCCTGCAGCGCCTGCGGCTTGTGACGCGCGGGAGGCCGTGACGATCCAGATCGGGCCTGATGTAGTGCTGCGCATTCCCGGCGATGTAGCTGTGGCCCGCGCGGCCGCCCTGGTGCAGGCACTGCGGGGTGCATCGTGATTATTGCGGGGCAATGTCTGCCGATCCTGATCGCGACAAAGCTCCCTCTCGTGCATGCAAGCATGCGCTGCCGGGCAGCGGGTGGACTTCCGTTGTGGTCACAATGCGTTGGCGCTGATCGTGCAGACTGAGCTGAAGCTTGATCCGCATTCCGGTGTGACAGTTGTGTTCCGTTCCAAGCGTGGCGACAGGCTGAAGATCCTGGTTTGGGATGGAACGGGTCTGGTGCTGACATATAAGGTTCTGGAGCAGGGCAGCTTTGCCTGGCCGAAGGTTCAGGACGGGGTGATGCGGCTGTCGCGGGCGCAGTTTGAGGCTTTATTTGAAGGGCTAGATTGGCGTCGTGTCATAGCGCAGCGGGTGCTGCCGCCGACTGCGGCAGGATGACTCACCTGGTTGTTTCTGGCGTTGTTTTATTGGGCTTTCCTGCTGTTATTTGGTATGAAAGCTCATGTCGCAGCCCTTCGATCTCAGCCAGTTTCCAAACCTTCCACCCGAGGTAGTGCAAGCCTTCTCGGCGCAGCAGAAGGCGCTGGAGCATGCAAAATTTGAGGCCTCTGTCGAGCGCGCAGCCCGCTAGCACGGGCAGGCTGTGGTCGCCGAGAAATAGGCATTCATCACCGAGCTGAAAGAGCTAATCGAGAAGCTGGAAGGCCAGGTTCAGGATTATCGGCGCACCAAGTTCGGGCCCAAATCCGAGAAGCTGGACCCCGCGCAACTGGAATTAGCGCTGGAAGATCTGGAGGCGGCCATCGCCGAAACGCAGGCCCAAATCGAGGCCATTGAAGAAAGACTGGCAGCCAGCGAGACCGACCCTGAGCAGAAGGCTCCGCGCAAGACACGCAAAGCCCGCGCATTGCCGCAAAGCCTGCCGCGCGTCGAGCATGTGATTGAGCCAGACAGCATCATCTGCCCTTGCGGCTGTGGCGACATGATCAAGATCGGCGAGGACCGGAGCGAACGGCTGGATTACATCCCAGAAAGCTATCAGGTTATCGTCTCCATCCGCCCGAAATACGCCTGCCCCAAGGGGCGCGCGGGGGTGGTGCAGGCGAAGGCACCGGCGGTTCATGGCGTTGAACGTTACGGGACCATATGTTGAAATGAAACGGGTACGCTTACGTTAACTGTTTCCAACAAAAGATATGTTGTGCAATGTGGGGGGCTTTTTTACCGGACCAGCTCAATCGATCAACAGGGCTAGAAAGCATCGCTACTACAGACCCCAAGGTCGACTATGCACTAATAGTGAGACGGCATCACTCTAAGCGGGCAGACGCAATAATGCGTTGCATCTTTCCCATCGTCGGTATTTTCTGTGCCGCACTTGGCGCAGAACACTGTATCACTGTGAATTATGCCCCTATTAAAAGGGCATAATTTCAAATGGTTAATGCTTTAAGCTGTGACCCTCCGGCGGGGACATCTGAGGGATAGGTGAAATTAGCCCTCAACATGCCAATGCACGGGAAAGCCCGGGTTGAAAACGGTAACAGGGCCTGCCTCGGTCAAAATCTTGTCCGGCCATTTGGCAGGCGTCCCTTTGGTAAGGGTTATCTTCGCCTCATTCACGGGCAGGCGATAGAACGCGGGGCCGTTGAGAGAGGTGAAGGATTCGAGCCTATCCAGCGCGCCGTCTTCCTCAAACACATGGGCCAACAGGGGCATGGTGTTGGTGGCGGTAAAGCAACCGGCGCAGCCGCAGGCGTGTTCTTTCAGCGCGTCAACATGCGGGGCCGAATCGGTGCCGAGGAAAAACCGCGCCTCGCCCGAGGTGGCGGCGGCGCGTAGGGCCAGCCGGTGGGTTTCGCGTTTGGCCACGGGCAGGCAGTAGTAATGCGGTTTAATGCCGCCGGCCAAGATGTGGTTGCGGTTGATGATGAGGTGATGCGTGGTGATCGTGGCGGCCAGATCATCGCCACCGGCGCGGGCGTAATCGACGCCTTGGGCCGTGGTAATATGCTCCATTACCACACGCAGGCCTGGGGTTTTGCGGCGCAACGGGTCTAGAACGGTATCGATAAACACGGCCTCACGGTCGAAAATATCAACCGATGCATCCGTTACTTCGCCATGCACGCACAAAGGCAGGCCAATCTCGGCCATTTTTTCCAGCACGGGGCGGACTTTGTCAAAATCGCGTACACCGGAATTGGAATTTGTGGTGGCCCCAGCGGGGTAAAGCTTCACCGCTTTGACTAACCCGGACGCGGCAGCGGCGGCGACATCAGCAGGGTCGGTGCCCTCGGTCAAGTAAAGCACCATCAGCGGTTCAAACGACATGCCCTTGGGCAAGGCCGCCATGATCCGGCCGTGATAGGCCTGCGCATCGGCCAGCGTGACCACAGGCGGCACAAGGTTTGGCATGATGATCGCCCGCGCGAAATGGCGAGCAGTTTCCGGCAATACACCTTGCAACATGGCGCCATCGCGCAAATGCAGGTGCCAATCATCGGGGCGGCGGAGGGTGAGGCTGTGTGTCATGGCGCAAAGCGCTAGCCTATCCGCCATGCGTTTTCCAGAGGCAAAAGTGTAAATAACGTAAAGCCGTTTGGCCGGACGGAGGAACCGACATGCGCATCCAAGCAGTGATCGTGCCTTATTTGTTGCCCAAAACGCCGCTTTCCTCTAGCTTTTCCAAATGCTTGCGAAAGCTGGGCGCGCGCAGGCGGCTTGTAACCGAGCGGCAAATCATTGCCTCGCGCGTGGTGTGGCCCGCTTCGGTACAGGCGCGCAAAATCAGCCGCAGATACGCCCCGAAACTGCGCCGCTCGCGCCAGTGCTTGCTATAGCTTTTTGCGGTCAGCTTTCCTTCGCAGGCCTCTTTGACCAGTTTTGGCAATAAGCCCATATTGGCCAGCGAATCGGCTGTTTTTTCACCCAGAAACCGCGCCTTCAGTTTTGTTACAAAGGGTTTGTGGAACAGTGCGACATGCATGGCATCAAGCCGGCAATAGGGATCGTAAACGGTGAACATTTGGTTAGCACCTTCGACCATATCTGGGGCGTAGCCGTAACGATCGGTGAAATTCAGACGGCGGGCGCCGGTAAAACGCGTCTCCCAGCCTGCGATTTCAGGGTCTAGCGTGGCACGCGGTTGCACGGCCAAAACCGTACAACCCGGGGCGGCAACCGAAAAAGCTGCGGCGGCATAGGCACCCACGCCGGCACCGTAAAATACAATTTTATCAAAACCGTCAAAGAATGCTTCGTCGACCAGCTTATCAATATAGGCATACACCGCCGGATCGCGGTACCACGTTTCGCCCTCAGAGATCATGCTCAGATGTGACCAGCCATTTTGTGTCGCTTGGCCAAAGATATGCGGCATTTTACCTGGCTCTAAGGCCTGAATGTCTTCAAGCCGGTCAAAGCTAATGACCAGCGTGGTGCCATCTTCGTTCAATACAGCCCAATGGTGATCGCCCAATGTCTCAAATGATCCCGAATCCTCGCCCATATTGCGCAGCAAAGAAAGCCAACCGTCACGGTCAAGTGTCGCATTGGAGGTGTCGCTCTTGGTGTCTTCGATCTGTGACATAGTAATATTTACCACTCTTGTAACAATGTAAGTCCTAAATCATTGCTTTGTTTTTCCAGAATTGCATGGCGCAATCACGCAGAGAAGACGGCAAGAGGAAGGCAAATAGAGGAAAGCCGGAAACAATAGCGGGGCGTTGTTTCTATTTTAGTTCGCTGCGGGGCAGGGCTGCGGCATGCTGCCAGATCAGCCGCGCTTGGTCTTTGGTCAGGCAGCGCGCAGGGCGTGACAGCATCAAACGACCAAAGAGGCTGCGCCAGTTTTCGTCTTGCATAAGCGTGGCAAACCGCTGTTTGCGCCAAAGCACGGCCTTTTGGTGCAGGTCCGCCAACACCGGATCGGCCATAAACGCGGCGCGAATGGGCGCGCTTTGGGGGGCGAGGGCAGAAATAGACAGGTCTTTAAAGTCACAAAAGTTGCGCTCGACCCAATAGCCCATATCAAAAGTTGACGCGTCACGATTGGCTCGCCCGCGATCACATTTCACCAAATAGCTTTCCATTGCGCCAAGCGCATAGTGGTTCAGTTGGACCAATTCATAGGTGTCGCGGCCAAAGGGCGTGAAAATGCGGGCGCGGTGAAAATCGGGGGGCAATTCGCGGCCCGAGCCATCAAACCAGCGCTGCTGGTCGATATCTTGTGGGCTGCGGGGGCGGTGGACGCCCAGCTTTTTATAGCTGCCATTGTTGCGAAACAGCGTCTTGAACATTGCCGCGCGCCACGGCCAGTGCAACACAGCGGGGGCAGCATGGGTAAAGGTTTCGGTGACAGGCTGATCCTGAAACCCGATCACGCCCGCATTGCCAAACAACCGCCATGTTAACGGAATTGCGGTGGCTTCGGGTAAGGCGTCAAACAAAGCGTAAAGCGTATGGTCGCCCGCGTGGATATTGACGAACTCATCAATATCAAAGACTAAAATCCAATCGGCAGCGGCCTTTAGCGGGTGCTTGTCGGCGGCCTTTAGCGCGGCCCACTGGGGCCCCTCGGCGTGCGGACCATTATTGCGAACATGCGTTAACTGTCCCATGGCTTGCAGCCGCTCCAGCATAGCATCGGTGCCATCGGTGCAATCATTTGAAAAGACCAGAAAATCGGTAAAGCCACAGGCGCGGTGATGCGCCAGCCATTCCAGCAAAAAGGCGGCCTCATTGCGGACGGTCAGGATTGCAAGCAAGCGCATGCTGTTCGCCTTTCTGCGTGCGCCACACGCGCAGCGCTCTGACATAGCGGTAAGTGGCGCCCTAGGGCTTGCCCTTCAATTTCATCTTGGCTCAAATACCTATTCTTCGCCCGCCAACCCAATCCGTCGCCAGCCATATGGTCCCAAAATTTTCGACGAAAATTGCCTCCCACCGTCAGTGCTCCGCCTCGCCGTTATGGTCCACGGTGAAAAAGAAATCAGGCGCAAGGTCGCGTTCATGCAGATCGTGCGGTATCACTGCCGGGCCAGCAGAAAAGACCGCAGACCCAAAATGATGTTGCAACTTGCACAGGGTTTCCATCCGTGGCCCTGTCAGCTCGGCATAGAAATTCCGGTAATTCTCGGTTTCCAGCAATTCGGCAATCTTGTCGCGGTGGCAGCGCAGGGCGTGGTCATGGGCTGCCCGAATTTCGGGGTCAGACATCAGCTTGTCATATGCCACCTGCATTGCAGGGATCATGCGTTGGATACTGCGGTCTTGTTGCAGATTGTGGTTCATGCGGAACCAATAGTTCAGCCCTTGGTCGCGGTCGACATGGTTTACCCGCCCGCGATCGCGTTTGACCAAAAAGCTTTCGGCAGATCGCACGGCGTAGTGGTTCAGGCTCACCCAATCATAGCCATAGGTTTCCAGCGTTGACCGCCAGCCATTGCGAAACATCGTGCGCGGCAGGGGCTTGCCCGACCCGTTTACCCATTTCACACGGTCCCACAGGTCGGGGATCAACCCTTTGGGCCGATGCACCCCCAGCTTTTTATAAATATCAATGTTGCGATAGAGCGTCTTAAACCCCCACGCCTGATGCGGTTTACGGATCACCTCGGGCGCGCAGGCGGTGAATTGGTCCAGCAAAAAGCGGTCTTCAAACCCGTGCACATCATTATTGCCGAACAAGCGCCACGTCAGGCTGATCATATTCGCCTCGCCCATCGCCTTATACAGCGCATCCAGCGTGCCATCACCTATCTTGATGTTGATAAATTCATCTACATCCATGCAGATGCCCCAGCCGCAGTTTTGCATCACGGGCTCTTGCTCGGCGGCTTGCAGGGCTGCGTGTTGGGGTTTCAGCGCACCACCTGGAACGAAGGGGTTGATGCGGTGTTGCACAATCCCTTTGGCTTGCAGCAGGTCCAGCATCGTATCGGTGCCATCGGTGCAATCATTGGTATAGATCAGGAAATCATCCACCCCGATGGCGCGGTGATAGGCCAACCATTCAAGGATAAACGGCCCTTCGTTCTTCATGGTCGTCACGATCGCCGTGCGCCCAGCCTTGATCGCGGCTTTGGGCGCGGCCTTCATTTTGGAAACCGGCGCCCGCACGGCTTTGTGCTGAAACACCGTTTCAGACATCGCAATCAGTGCATCACTTTCCACCAGAGAGGTTTTGGGCGCCAGCTCAGACGCATTGCGTCCAGGCACCTTGATCGCCATTGCGCGGTAAAACGGCATGGCGCTGGCCGCATCAGGGTTGGCATAGGCCACACGTAGCATGCGCCATGTGTTTTCCAGCCCTGCTTTTTGGGGGGCTACACCCCAGCGCATCATCGGCTTACCAATGTCAAAGGGCGCGCAGATGTGGTCGCCAAACTGTGCCTCTTGGTTGTTGCGCACGCGCCACGGGTAGATGCGCCGACCTGCCAGCAAGATCACGCCTTTGGCGGCGGCGAGGCATTGGTCAAACGCCTGCGGCGCGCCGTCTGCAAGGGGGGCCAGAATGTCGGGGACATCCAGGGACAGCACCGCGCGGGCCTCTGATAAAAAACGCCACTTCATCGCCTCATAAATCGCACCCTCGCCCAAGGGCGCGCGCCATGCATCGGGGGCGGGCACCTCTATGCGGTCTTTGCCGGGGGCATCGGGGGCAAGGTAGGGGTGATTTTCGGGGCCAAGCGTGTGTTTGCCCAAGGGGATGGGGCAATCGAGCAAAATAACGTTTAGATCAATATCTTTGGCGGTTTTGTGTAGGGCTGTTGTCAGCGCGCCCTTAAAGGCCTCGCTGGGCATACGGTTCACAATCAACGCGCCCGTGGCCCCATGGTGACGGGCGTGATAGGCTAGCCAGTCGGCGACTTGGGCAGGGCTTTCCTCTGTCCGAAAGCCGAACAGGCAGTTGCGACCTGCCAGATGCGCAGGCTCGGCCGCAGTCGGGGTCAAAGTGAGGCGGGACCCATCGCTAAGGGCCAAAGACATGGGGCCTGTTGCACCGGCTTGCGCCACCACCATTGCTGCGCCCGACACATCGCGCAGATCAAGCGGTAAAGCGCAGCCATCGACCGGATCGGCGCTAAAACTGGCAAGCTTGGTGCCGCTGCCGAAAAACGCCATGATGCGGGGCAGGGGCGTACTACCTTGCGGCGGTACGGCAACCACCTCTAGCACAGAGTTAACCCCGCCATGCCCAACGGCATAGGCGCCAAGTTCTCGCTGGATAAGGGTTACGGTTGAGGATGCCTGTGTGTGCCTCTGTTCTGCCATGGGAATGAATTTTACCTGCTATTCCTGCCGCTATTGGCGCGGTCTTTACTGTTGGGCAGTTTAGCACAATGATGCAACAACCTCCAAGGTTTTCGGCTGTTAAATATCGATAGCGATTGGCAAAGACGTAAAGGCTTGCCAAGTTGCGTGCAGGGTTAGCGGCTGCCCAAGGGAGTGTTATGAAGACGGAATACCAAATTGGTGCCCTTTGGATTGGTGGCACGCTCAGCTATCTGGAGCAGCTCTGCCTGAAATCGTTTGTTGACGCGGGGCAGCATGTAAAGCTGTACACGTATGATGGCGTGACCAACCCACCCGAAGGGGTCGAGATGGCCGATGCCGCCGAGGTGTTGCCGCTGCAGGGTTTTTTGCGGCATGAACGCACGGGCAGTCCGGCGCTGCATTCGGACCTGTTTCGCTATCATATGCTGGCCAAGGGTGACCGGATCATCTGGGCCGATACCGATGCCTATTGCGTAAAGCCCTTTACCACGCCGAACGGGCATTTCTATGCGTGGGAATCCGCGCATGGGCTGAACGGCGGCGTGTTGGGCTTGCCGCCTGACAGTGAAACGCTGGCCGGATTGCTGGAGTTCACCACCGATGAATTTGCCCTGCCGCTGTGGTATGATGCGAAGTATCGCGACGAATGCGCGGCGGCATTGGCTGCGGGCAATCCTATCCATGCGTCAGAAATGCCGTGGGGCGTCTGGGGGCCACATGCGATTTCGCATTTTCTAAAGGCCACAGGCGAGGTGCGTTATGCCTTGCCGCAGGTGGCGCTCTATCCGGTGCCGTATAAAAACCGCAACCTGATGCTGCGCCCCTCTTGGGATGAAAACACCTGCCTGACCGAGGATACGCTGTCGATCCATTTCTATGGCCGCCGGATGCGTGCGCGGATTTTGGGGGCGGAACCTTCGGGTATTCCACGGCCAAACAGCCTGATCGGGCGGCTGTTGAAAAAGCACAAAATTGATCCGACCGCGGCACCGCTTCGGCGTCACGCGCCCGCAGACACGAACACAGATGAGGCCGATGATGACTGAGGGACCTGCCACGATGATGATCGGTGACGTTCCCGAAACGGATGCGGCGGGCTATTCGCTGGCCTTTGCCGAAAAGCTGCTGGAAGAGTTGAAGCTGCCGCCCATCACCCGCTTTGCCGAAGCGTCGGGGGCGGCAACCCATTTGGCAATAGCTGTGCATCGGCGCTGGGGAGCCGTCATCGACTTGGTGTCGATCGACAAAAACGGTGCATTTTCGGGGCAGGCGGCGGATTGGGTGG
The DNA here is from genome assembly GCF_052119765.1 of Pseudorhodobacter sp. W20_MBD10_FR17. Classification (NCBI taxonomy): domain Bacteria; kingdom Pseudomonadati; phylum Pseudomonadota; class Alphaproteobacteria; order Rhodobacterales; family Paracoccaceae; genus Pseudorhodobacter; species Pseudorhodobacter sp. W20_MBD10_FR17. The sequence continues at coordinate 140,457 of NZ_JBGQOQ010000008.1, forward strand.
CACCCTATATCGCGATGCTGGATCAAGCAGGGATTTCGCCCGCTTTCATTCGGGTTATCACGCAAGAACAAGATCTTGGGCCATCGCAAATGGTCTCAAACCTGTGCGGATTTGGGGATGTGCAACGGATCAAAGGGCTTGCGCCGGTGCTAAAGGCTTGTTTGCTGCCGGATGGTGCCTTGCTGACGGATATTCGCAAGAAATCAGGGGCCTATCCGTTTTTGAAACCTTACGGCGAAGTGACGCAAATCGGGACGCGCGAAGAGGACGGCGACGAAGTTCACCGTGTGGTGATGCGGGTGGCCGGTGAGGCCCAGTCCAAGCCCATGTCCATTGAGGAGGGTGTCGCGGACGCGGTTGATACAGCTTCGCCCGCGCAAGACTGGGCGACGATTGCCACTGAACTGGCCGGTGAAAATGGATTTTACCGTGAAGGCGATGAACACGCGATGTTGTTTATCAAACGCTCGGACACGCTGGTCGTGACCTTTGATAATCTTGATATCGCTATGGAAAAACGCGAAGACAAACGGCCTTGGGGCTTTGCCTTTATCGAAAAACAAGGCTGGTCGATGCTGGGTGTGACGGCGGCGGGCTGGACGTGGTTTCGCGACCCTTGGGTCTATGCCCAATTTGACGCGCTCAAGAAACAGGGGTTTTTCAAGCAGTTCAAACGCGTCGTGTTTTACGGCGCGTCGATGGGGGGCTATGGCGCCTGCGCCTTTGCTGCGGCGTGCCCGGGGGCGGATGTGGTGGCGATTTCGCCGCAATCCACGCTGGATAAAACGCTGGTCCCGTTTGAGACCCGCTACAAAACCGCATGGGGGCGTGATTTTTCTGGCAAATACGGCGATGCAGCACAGGTTTCCCGCAAGGCGGCGCGCGTTACGCTGATCTATGACCCCTATGAGCCGCTGGATACTGGGCATGTCAAGCGGTTTAAGGCCGAAAACGTGGTGAAACTACGCGCGCCGCTGCTAGGGCATCGGCTTGGGTCTAGCCTTCAGCAGATGGGGATTTTGTCGCCCATTGTGTTGGCGGCGCTGAATGGCACGCTGACAGAGGCCGATTTCTACCAAAAGCTGCGCAAGCGCAAGGCGTTTGGACGGTATCAAAAAGAGCTGTTCAATCGGGCGATTGATAAGGGCCACCCCGAGTTGGCGCGCCGGATGGGGCGCTGGGTGCTGACCCATGGCGGCAATAGACATATCCGCAAGGCGATGGAGAAACTGTAAGGGGCCTCTCCCGCCATTCGTTGGCTTTTGCCAAAGGCAAAAACCGCCTCAAGATTGGGACGTGCCGCGCCAAGGGGGCGCGGCGACAGTGTTTTTGGCGGACAGATTTCGCAGCTGCCAGCGTTTAGAAAAACGCCTGTAGGCCGGTGATAGAACGGCCCAAAATCAGGGCATGCACATCATGGGTACCTTCATAGGTGTTAACCGTTTCCAAGTTCACCATGTGGCGCATGATTTGGTAATCTTCCTGAATGCCATTGCCGCCGTGCATATCGCGTGAGTGGCGGGCAATTTCCAGCGCTTTGCCGCAGTTGTTGCGCTTGATGATCGAGATCATCTCGGGGGCGGCATTTGCACTGTCCACCAGGCGGCCAACTTGCAAGCTGGCCTGAAGCCCCAGCGCGATATCGGTCATCATATTGGCCAGTTTCAACTGATAAATCTGGGTCTGGGCCAGCGGTTTGTTGAACTGCTTACGGTCTAGCCCGTATTGGCGGGCAGCGTGCATGCAAAATTCAGCCGCACCCAAAACACCCCATGAAATGCCATAGCGCGCGCGGTTAAGGCAACCGAACGGGCCTTTCAAACCCTCGACAAAGGGGAGCAAAGCATCCTCGCCGACCTCGACATCTTTCATCACAATCTCACCGGTGATAGAGGCCCGCAAGCTAAGTTTGCCTGCGATTTTCGGGGCGGTCAGGCCTTTGGTGCCCTTATCGAGAATGAAGCCGCGGATCTTGCCGCCATGCGCTTCGGATTTTGCCCAAACCACGAACACATCTGCGATCGGTGCGTTGGATATCCACATTTTTGCGCCGTTTAGCACATAGCCATTGGCGGTTTTCTTGGCGGTGGTTTTCATGCCTGCAGGGTCCGACCCCGCGTCAGGCTCGGTCAGGCCAAAGCAGCCGATGAATTCGCCCGATGACAGTTTAGGCAAGTATTTCTTGCGCTGTTCTTCCGAGCCATAGGCATAGATCGGGTACATCACGAGGCTGGATTGCACCGACATCATCGAGCGGTAGCCAGAATCCACGCGCTCGACTTCACGCGCGATCAGGCCATAGGCGACATAGGACGCGCCGATGCCACCGTATTCCTCGGGGATGGTGACGCCCAAGAGGCCCATTTCGCCCATCTCGCGGAAAATCGCGGGGTCGGTGCTTTCCTCGCGATAGGCCTGCGTGATGCGCGGTTGCAGTTTTTCTTGGGCATAAGCGCGGGCACCGTCGCGCAGCATCCGCTCTTCCTCGGTCAGTTGATCGTCAAGGCGAAAGGGGTCTTGCCAATCGAAACGGCCCAGATCGGGGGCATCTTTGGCTTTTAGCTTTGGCTTATCCATCGGGCGGCTCCATTTATGCGTTAGCCAAAGGATAGCGTCCCGATGGTAATTTTTCAAATGAATAAGCTTTGCAAGTTGATGAGTATAGCGCATAAAGTATTTGTTATGCGCCACGCCTATACCCCCAGTTTGCCCGAACTTCAGGCCTTTGTTCAAGCGGCCCGTACTGGCACGGCCACGCGGGCGGGGGCGGCGCTGGGGTTGACGCAAAGCGCGATCAGCCGGGCGTTGACCTCACTTGAGGCGCGGTTGGGGGTGGCGTTGTTTCACCGTATCCGCCAACGGCTTGTGCTGTCGGATGCAGGCCGCGCGCTTTTGCCCGAGGCCGAGCGGTTGCTGGCTGATCTGGACCGCGCCGCGCTGACGGTGATGTCATTTGGTGGCCACCGGGATGTGCTGCGACTGGCGGTTTTACCCACATTTTCAGCGATTTGGCTGATTCCGCGACTGGCGGGGTTTGCAAAGCGGGCACCCGAGGTAACCTTTGACATGACCGCCACTTTGACCGCGCTGGACTTTGAACGTGACCCGCGCGATGTGGCGATTATTCGTGCGCAAACGCCGCTCAATGGGGCGCCGCTTCGGGGCGCGCTTGTGGATGTTTTGGCGGTAGAGAGGCTGGTTGTGGTAGCCGCCCCTGCGATATTGTCCGATGGGGGGCAGCTGGAAGATGCCGACTTGGCCAAGCTGCCGCTGTTGCAGCAGGCTACACGGCCCAACCTGTGGTTGGATTGGTTTTTGAATGCGGGGCTGGACCCGATTACCATTTTGCGCGGCGCGCGGTTTGAACAGTTTGGCATGGTGCTTGCGGCCGCGCGGGCGGGCTTGGGGCTGGCTTTGGTCCCCGAAGTTTTTGCCGCGCCAGATATTGCGGCAGGCACGTTGCGGCTGGCATCAACGCGGGTGATGACGACGGATACGCCTTATGTCCTAACATACCCTGAACGCAGCCTAGAGATTGCGGCGTTTCAGCTATTTCGGGATTGGATTTTGGCGGGGGATGAGCGTTTTCATGAGTGATATTCCTGAGATTGCATTGGCTTGGCACCTTGCGGGGCGAGGGGCGGCGCTGGCCACAGTCATTGAAACTTGGGGCTCGGCACCGCGACCGGTGGGCAGCCAGCTGGCGATTGCGGGCGATGGCGCGATGATGGGCTCGGTCTCGGGCGGCTGTGTTGAGGCGGCGGTGGTCGATGCCGCGCTGGCTTGTTTGGAAAGCGGCGTGCCGAGACTGCTGCGCTTTGGTGTGGCTGATGAAGATGCGTTCGCCGTGGGGTTGGCCTGTGGTGGCACGATCCGCGTGATGGTTGAACCGGTGGGCGATACTGCGGGTTCGGTGCCGCCCGCGGTATTAGTAGAACTGGTGGCAGCGCGGGCGGCAAAGCGGCCGGTTGCAATGCTGACGCATCTTGAAGCCCATAGCCATCGTTTGACCTCTGGCGTAGGGGATCCGCTGGCGGAAAGGGTCGCCGAACGGATGCGCAGCGATCGTTCCGGTCTGGAAGGCGATTGGTTTATCGGCATTCACAACCCACCCTTGCGGATGATTATCGTGGGCGCGGTTCATATCGCGCAGGCACTTGTGCCAATGGCGCGGGCCTGTGGCTATGACCCCGTCGTGATTGATCCGCGCGGGGCGTTTGGCTCTGCCGCGCGGTTTCCGGGGCAGTCGATTGTTCAGGATTGGCCAGATGAGGCGATTGCGGAACTGGCGTTGGATGCGCGCTGTGCCGTTGTAACGCTGACACATGACAGCAAGCTGGATGACCCCGCGCTTATGGCAGCTTTGGCTTCGGATGCGTTCTACATCGGTAGCCTTGGGTCAAAACGCACCCATGCCAAACGGCATGAACGGTTGCAGGCCGCTGGGGTTAGCGAGGATCAGATCGCTCGCATTCATGCGCCCGTAGGGCTGGCAATCAGTGCTAAGTCGCCGGCAGAGATTGCGGTTTCTATCATGGCGCAAGTGACCCAGCTGCTACGGGCATAAAAGAGAAATAGAAAAGGGGCCGCAAAGCGACCCCTTTTAGATAGCAGATGAGAGGCGATTATTTCGGCCCGATCATCATAACCATTTGACGGCCTTCCAGCTTTGGAAAGCTTTCCAACTTGCCAGCCTCTTCCGCGATCACGTCATCTGCGACGCGGTTCAGCAGTTCCAAACCAAGCTGTTGGTGCGCCATTTCACGGCCACGAAACCGCAAGGTTACCTTTACTTTGTCGCCTTCGCCCAAGAACTTCAGTACCGAACGCATTTTGACGTCATAGTCATGCTTATCCGTGCCGGGGCGGAATTTGATTTCTTTGATCTCAATGATGTGCTGCTTTTTGCGGGCCTCTGCCTCACGCTTTTGCTGCTCATACTTGAATTTACCGAAGTCCATGATCTTGCAGACCGGTGGCTCCGCGTTGGGCGAGATTTCGACCAAGTCGAGACCGGCCTCCTCGGCCATAGCCATCGCGCGGGCGGGCGTTACAACGCCCACGTTTTCGCCGTCTGCGCCAATCAGGCGAATTTCGGGGCTGCGGATGCGGTCATTCACACGGGGGCCCGTATCGCGTTGCGGCGGGGCATTGTGGGGTCTGCGGGCTATGGTTTGCTTCCTTCTTGCATTTCTAACGGTGCAGGGCATTGCCCCACGCGGCGTAAACTAGACCTCTGGCACGGTTAGTTCAACACCTTTCGGTTAAAACGGGGTCAAAAGGGGGCACAGATGCGCCAAAGTCTTTTCAATTCCACAGGTTTCTGTCATTTAGAACGGGTAACCGCCATCTTAGGCGGGCTTTTGGAGATTAAAAGATGAACAAGAATGTAATTGTGGGCGCGGCCCTGATTGTTGCAGCGGGTCTTGGCTATTACCAATTCAGCTATGTGCCAGCACAAAAAGCCGCACAAGAAGCGGCTGTTGCGGCAGCCGATGCTGCGGCAAAAGCGCAAGCCGAGGCAAAAGCAGCGGAAGAGGCAGCTGCAAAAGCAGCCGAGGCCGTAGCGGCAAAGGCTGCCGAAGAAGCCAAGGCCGCTGAAGAAGCCGCTAAAAAAGCTGCTGAAGAAGCCGCCGCCCAAGCAAAAGCCGCCGCAGATGCAGCAGCCGAAGCTGCAACCAAGACTGCAGAAGAAGTGGCTGCCAAAGCTGCTGAAGAGGCCAAAGCTGCAGCAGATGCGGCAGCAAAGGCTGCAGCCGATACAACCGCAGCCGTGACCGAAACAGTGACGGGCGCTGCCAACGCGATGGACCCAGCCAAGCTGCTGGATGCGGCAAACTTTGACGCAGAAAAAGTGGGCGCATTGATTGACGGGTCGTCGTTGGATGTGACGACCAAGACGACCTTAAAGTCGGCTGTTACTGCGGCGTCAAACAACCCGCTGCTGTTGCAAGGCGTGTTGGACCAAGTCAAAGCTGCAATGGGTCTTTGATCCAGGCGGACTGAAAATAACTAAGCCGCGCATTGGGTTGCGCGGCTTTTTCAATATCAAAATCGCTTTCTTTTCGGCGAAAATATCCTGGGGGGAATGCGCCTTCAGGCGCAGGGGGGCAACGCCCCCGCCTTGCCCCAAGCCGTTAGATCCCGTCGCCAACAAAGGCCTTTTCAACCACATATTCTTTGGGGTCTGAATTGGCACCTTCGCGCAGGCCAAAGCTCTCCAAAACTGCCTTCACATCGACGTTGAAATCCAACGAGCCGCACACCATCGCGCGGTCTTCCTCTGGGTTCATTCGCGGCAAGCCCAAATCTTCAAATACCTTGCCCGAGGATAGGTTGTCGGTGATCCGGCCCATATGCGCGGTTTCTTCGCGGGTGGTGGTCGGGTAATAGCGCAGCTTGCCCTCGACCATTTCACCGATCAGCTCGTCATTGTGCAGGTCTTCGACCAATTTGCGGCCATACTCCAACTCATCCGCCGTGCGGCAGGTGTGCATCATGATAACTTGGTCATATTTTTCATAGGTTTCGGGATCGCGCATCAGGCTGGCAAAGGGGGCCAACCCGGTGCCTGTGGCCAAAAACCACACACGTTTGCCGGGCAACAGCGCGTCATGCACCAAGGTGCCAACTGGCTTGGGGCGCAGGATAATCTCATCGCCCACGTTGATGTGTTGCAACTTGCTCGTCAGTGGGCCGTCCGGCACTTTGATCGAATAAAACTCTAGTTCCTCATCCCAGTTTGGCGAGGCGATGGAATAGGCGCGCAGCAAGGGTTTGCCATTGTCGCCCATCAAGCCGATCATCACAAACTCGCCCGACCGAAACCGCAAGGTTTGCGGGCGGGTCACGCGGAATGAAAACAGCCGGTCTGTCCAATGTTTCACGGCAGTTACGATTTGGGCATCCGGCAGATGCGGCTTGGCGGGTTTTGGGGCTGCTTCGGTCACGGTCAGGCTTTCGGTCATGTTTCTTTATTCCGGCTTTAAACCGGTATCCTTTGTGTAGCTTTGATCTATGTCAGAGGGAAGCATTCAGCCAGCCCGCAAGCGCGACTGATGGTCATGCGCCTGCCAATCAGCGCGTGCAAGCCAATCGGCCTCGGGTTGGCGGGCGGCGAGGTCATCGCTGATTTCCACCTCGTCAAAGCCAACGCGCCGCGCCATGGCGTATTGATCGGCCAGCACATGGCCCCGCGCACGCAGGCGGCCCTTGAACCCCATCATCCGCAAGCGCCGTGCCAGCGTGAAGCCACGCCCATCGGCAAAGCTGGGAAAGTCGATGCGCAGCAGGCGCAAATCGTCCAGATAGGGTGCAAGCGCGGTCGGATCATCGGTGTTGGCAAGGTCAATCGCGCCTTCATGAAAGGGCAGCTGCGCCAGCGAGGTAAAGGCGGGGATCGGGTTTTCGGTGTGAAAACCGGTGTCGGTGACAATAACGCTCATGTCGCGTGCTCCTGTGATTTCCGGACCATTTTATCGTTGATAAAATGGATGCCGCATTCGGTTTTTTCCGTGCCGCGCCAACGCCCTGCGCGTGGGTCTTCGCCGGGTTTTACGGCGCTGGTGCAAGGGGCGCAGCCGATGCTGGGATAGCCTTGGGCCACAAGCGGGTGGCGCGGCAGGCGATTGTTAATCATGTACTCTTGCAGATCGTCGCGGTTCCAATGGGCCAGCGGGTTGATTTTCAGACGCGCATCGCCATCGGCCTCAAAGAAATCAACCTCGGCGCGGGTGCCGGATTGATAGCGCTTGCGCCCTGTAATCCAAGCATCAAACCCCGACAGCGCGCTGTCCAGCACCTCGGTCTTGCGCAGCCCGCAGCAAGCATCGGTGTTGAACTGGTGCAGCGTGCCGTCGGGATCATCCATCGCCAGACGTGCGGGAGCAGGTTCAAGGCGACGGATATCGGTAAGATACAGTTTTTCGGCAATCGTTTCCTGATAGGCCAAAGTTTCCGCAAACAGCATCTGCGTGTCGATAAACAGTACCGGCGTATGCGGCGATACGACCGAAAGCAGGTGCAGCAAAACCACCGATTCCGCGCCAAAGCTGGACACAAGCGCCACACGGCCAACATCGCGGTCGCGCAGCGCATGTTCCAGCACCGCCGTTGCCCCGTGGTGGCGGTAGCGGGTGTTCAGCCCCGCGATCCGTTCCGCCATCGGGGCAAAGCGATTATCAAGCGGCATCACGTTTGCCCTCATCCGGGTAAAGCGCTGCTTTGAACGGTGCCAGCCCAAGACGGCGGTAGGCCTGAAGGAAGGTTTCCGACGCGTCATTGCGTTGGTCCAGATAGGCCGCGATGATCCGCTCAATCGCGGGCACGATTTCATCATAGGCAAAGCCGGGGCCTGCACGTTCACCGATCACAGCGGTTTCAGACCCGTCACCGCCCAGCGTGATTTGGTAGTTTTCAACGCCTGCGCGGTCGAGGCCAAGGATGCCGATATGGCCAACATGGTGATGCCCACACGCATTGATGCAGCCCGAGATTTTGATTTTCAGCGGGCCGATGTCGTGTTCCAGCTTCAGCTCGTCAAAGCGGTTGGCGATCTGTTGCGCCACGGGGATAGAGCGCGCGGTAGCCAATGCGCAATAATCCATGCCGGGGCAGGCGATGATATCCGAAATCAACCCGACATTCGCCGTTTCCAACCCCGAGCCGCGCAAGGCAGCATGCAGGCCGGGCAGGTCGGACAGATGCACATGCGGCAAGATGACGTTTTGTTCGTGGCTGATACGGATTTCGGAATGGCCGTAACGCTCGGCCAGATTGGCGATCAGGCGCATTTGTGCGGAGGTGGCATCGCCGGGGGTGTCGCCGTGCTTTTTAAGGCTGATGGTCACGATGCGGTAGTCAGGGTTTTTATGCGCGGAAAGGTTGGTATCGGCCCAAGACCGGAACAGCGGATCAGCCCTGTAAAAGGCGTGATAGGCGCCGGTGTCGGCATTGCGCAGGGTGGGCGTGCTAAAGGCCGCGGTGATGTCGGCCAGCAAGGCCTGATCATTGCCGCCAAATTGCAGGCGCAACTCGGTAAAGCGCTCCTCAATCAGACGGGAAAGCTCTTCTTTGCCGGTTTCATGCAAGGTGATCTTAATGCGGGCTTTGTACTTATTGTCGCGGCGGCCCAGCATGTTGTAGACGGATAGAACCGCCTCGACATAAGGTAGCAAGTCAGCCTTGGGCAGGAACTCGCGCACAACTGTGCCGACAAATGGCGTGCGGCCAAGACCGCCGCCGACGATCACCTCAAACCCCGGCTCGCCATCCGCATCGCGCACCATGCGCAGCCCGATATCATGCGCGCGGGTGACGGCGCGGTCGGTGGAAGAGCCTGTGATTGCGATTTTGAATTTGCGCGGCAGGAATTGAAATTCGGGGTGGTCGGTGGACCACTGGCGCAGAAGCTCGGCCACGGGGCGGGGGTCTTCAATCTCATCCGCAGCAGCACCGGCGAAATGGTCAGCGGTAACGTTGCGCACGGTGTTGCCCGAGGTCTGAATGGCATGCATCCCTACATCGGCCAGATCAGACAAGATCGCCGGAATATCGGTCAGCTTTGGCCAGTTGAACTGAATGTTCTGGCGGGTGGTGAAATGGCCGTAACCCTTATCATAGGTGTCAGCGATCTGCGCCAATGTGCGCATTTGATGCGGGTTGATGGTGCCATAAGGGATCGCCACGCGCAGCATATAGGCGTGCAGTTGCAGATAGACGCCGTTCATCAGGCGCAGCGGCTTAAACTCATCCTCGGTCAGCGCGCCAGAGATGCGGCGATCGACTTGGGCGGCGAATTGGGCGGTGCGGGCGCGGACGAAGGCTTCGTCAAAATCGGTGTAATTATACATGGTTACGCTCTGTCTGTTTGCCATGGGCATAGTTGGAAGGGCCACGGGTGCGGAACGCCTCGCGGAAATGCACAGGCTCGGGGCCATGCGTGCCGCGTTTGGCATCGGCGAGGTAGGCACCAACGGCGGATTTGTTGCGCTGCGCCTCAATCAGGCGAAGTTGGCCGTGGGCCTCATCCTCGATCAGCTCGGCCTGTGCGTGGTGGCGCGACCACTGGTCATCGGTGGTCAGGTAGATCACATCGCCGACCAATAGGTCATTGGCGGTGATAACTTTTGGGGTGAAAGCGCGGCTCATGCTTGGAACTCCGGCAAAGGGGAAGGATAGGTGCGGGCGGCGCGCAGGCCGGAAAGGCACATTTTGGGGCAAGGTCGGTGGTTTTGCATGGCGTATCCTTTCAACAGCTTGGGCGTAATATAGAACATTATCCCCTGATTTGCCCATATCCCCTTGCTAATAAGGAAATATGTTCCGATAATTTGCGCGAATGGAACGGGTGTTCCAGCTAACGAAGGGAATGTGGAATGGCGGCCCGATTGGATGAGATAGACCGGAAAATCCTTGCAGAGCTGCAAGCGGATGCGGCACAGAGTTTGGATGAAATCGCCCGCAAAACAGGGTCTTCCAAGACGCCGGTGTGGAATCGCATCAAGCGTATGAAGGAAGACGGGGTGATTACGCGCCAGACGGTTTTGCTGGATGCCGAGGCCTTGGGGTTGGAGGCGTGTTTCTTTGTGCTGATCCGCACATCCGAGCATGAGGCGGATTGGCAGGCCAAGTTTCTGCGCACCCTGAACGAGCGGCCGGAAGTGTTAGAAGCGCACCGCTTGGCGGGAGATATCGACTATATTTTAAAGGTGCGGGTCAAAAACGCACGGGCCTATGACACGTTTTATCAGGCGTTAATTTCCGAGGTGCGGATTTTCAACGTGACGGCGTTGCTGTCGATGGAAGAGATAAAATCGACGACTATTTTGCCGGTTTGATCGCGGTCTTGGTGACCAAGCTGGGGGTATTCTGCCCCCAGACCCCCTGCTAGTCCCCCTGAAGGTATTTAGGCCAAGATGAAATAGTTAGGTTGGGCTGACCATAAGGCGTGTGAGGCCGTGGAAGTGGTAGAGGTCCGCGTAGTGCGGGGTGGCTGATAGGCGCAGGTTTGGCAGGCGTTCGAATAGGATTGGCAAAGCGGTTTGCAATTCCAACCGCGCCAAGGGGGCGCCGATGCAAAAATGCAGGCCAGCGCCAAAGCTGAGATTGGCTTTGGTGGGGCGGTTGGGGTTGAAACGTGCAGGCGCGTCAAAGGCTGCAGGGTCGTGATTCGCCGCAGCCAATAGCAGCGCCACCTGGGAGCCTTTGGGGATCATGTGACCCAAAACCTCAATATCTTCATAGGCATAGCGGGTGAACATGTGCAGGGCGGGGTCGAAGCGAATGATTTCGTCGACCATCGCGTCAATCGGGGCGGCTTGAATTGGAGTTTTTGTTTCTAGCAGGGTTTTGACCCCATTGCCGATGGTGTGCACGGTCGCCTCATGTCCGGCGTTCAACAGCAGGATGCAGGTGGTGATCAGCTCATCCGTCGACAGCTTTTCGCCAGCTTCCTCGGCGGCGATCAGATGGGTAATCAGGTCATCTGCTGGATGGGCGCGGCGGGTCTCAACATATGCGCGCAGGAACTCTGTGAAATCTTGGCTGGCTTGGGCTGCGGCATCCTCAATGGCGCGGCTGCGGCCCGGGATGTACATTTTCACCATCGCGTTTGACCAGCGCAGCAGGTCATCGCCCATCTCCTCTGGTACCCCCAAAAGGCGGGCGATGATGGTGACGGGCAGGCGCTGGCCAAAAGTTTGCAGCAAATCGAAAGGCGCGTTCGGGAAGGCGTCGATCAGCTCATGCGAAAGTTGCGCAATTTCAGGCGCCAGCGCATTGATGCGGCGCGAAGTAAACGCCCGCATGACCAAACCGCGCAGGCGGGTGTGGCGCGGGGGTTCCAGCTCCAGCATTGAATGCGCCTCGACAGCATAGAAAGACGCTGTGTGCGGGGCAATTTCGGTGCGCTGGTCAGCGGGGACCTCGCGGCCAAAACGGCGGTCGCGTAGAATAGCATTTACGGCAGCATAAGAGGTGGCGCAAGTTTTGCCATAGTCTTGCCAGTGGAAAAATGGACCTGCCGCGCGGGCTTGATTGTAAAACGCATAAGGGTTTTGCACGAATGCGGGGTCATTCGGCGATTGCGACAGGCTTTGCATCATGAGGCCGCCAGCGCCGCAACGATCGGGGCAAAATCGGCGGATTTCAGGCTTGCGCCACCCACAAGGGCACCGTCCACATGCGGCACCGCAAAAAGCGCCGCCGCGTTAGAGGCTTTTACCGAACCGCCGTAAAGCAGTCGCATCTCATTGGCCGCGTCACCATAGCGTTTGACCAGCGTATCACGGATAAAGCTGTGAACCTCGGCAACCTCGTCCAAGGTAGGCGTGCGGCCGGTGCCGATGGCCCAAACCGGCTCATACGCAATGACCAAGCCATCAGGGGCAGAGGTCAGGCTTGGCGGCAAAGAGCCTTCAAGCTGGCTGCCGATCACGGCAAGAGTCGTTCCCGCATCGCGTTGGGCTTCGGTCTCGCCGACGCAAACAATCGCAACCAAACCAGAGGCTTGCACGGCAACCGCTTTGGCCAGAACCGTGGCATCTGTTTCCCCATGATCGGCGCGGCGCTCGGAATGACCCAAGATAATATGGGTGGCGCCCGCGTCTTTTAGCATAGCGGCAGAGATGTCGCCGGTATGCGCGCCGCTGGCATGGGCATGACAATCCTGCCCACCGACCCGCAGGGCCGAACCTTTGGCGCAATCCGCCATGCGCGACAGTAGTGTCGTAGGAGGGCAGATCAGCATCTCGCAGTTTGGCTTGGGGTGGGCGTCAATCAATTTGGCGATTTCAGCCAAATCTTCAGACGTTCCGTTCATTTTCCAATTTCCGGCAGCCAATTTACGCATAATAATCCCTCACAATTGCTTGATTGAAAGCTAAGGGTTTTTTTGCGTTTTGGAAATGGGCCAAAGCCACGCATTTCATCTTGGCTAAAATACCTCGGCCGGAGGCTGGATTTTTGTATAAAAATCTAATGTGCTAGGGACGGTTCACGCGTCCTTGAATTTTATGGACTCGCCGCAACCACAGGCCTCGGCAACATTTGGATTTCGGAATTTAAAGCCAGCCTCAAGCAGCGAGGTCTCATAATCGATCTCGGTGCCGATCAAAAACATCTGCGCCATAGGGGCAATCATGACGCGCGCGCCGTCTTGCTCGACAGTTTCATCCATTGGGTTCACTTCGGACACATAGTCCATCGTGTACTCCATACCCGCACAGCCACCTTTTTTCACACCAATCCGCAACCCGGTCGAGGACTGCTTTTCCATCAGCCGCGCGATTTGCTTGGCTGCGGCGGGGGTTAGGGTGACTGCGGCTTTTCCGGGAATGCCGAACATTTTGGGCGTCCTTTATATCTCTATGTTCAATATAGGATTTTGATTGGCCGTCTCAAGGGGGCTTACATAAACCCGAGTTCCAGCCGCGCCTCGTCCGACATCATTTCCATGCCCCAAGGTGGCTCAAACGTCATGCCGACATTGACGGATTTCACGCCTGCCAATGGCTCAACAGCATCGGCAACCCAACCGGGCATCTCGCCTGCAACGGGGCAGCCGGGCGCTGTCAGGGACATCAAGATCTCAACATCGTTTTCATCAGAAATTTCAATGGTGTAGATCAGGCCAAGGTCGTGGATGTTGACCGGAATCTCGGGGTCAAATACCGTGCGGCATGCTTCAACAACCTGCTCATAAAGCGGGTGGTCCGTGGTGGATGGCTTGATCAAAGGGGTGCCTTCGATTTGGTCCTGCGGCTGGTTCATCATGGCCTCACACATTATTCTGACTGAATATATAGGGATTTAGGGCGCGAAGGTCCAGAGGGCGTAAGATATGAAAAATGCCCCAGCCGGTAAGGGCAGGGGCATTGATAATTTTCTCGGGGTGATCTTAGAACGGGATTTCGTCGTCCATATCGGATCGACCGCCACCACCACCGCCTGCAGGCGCGCCGCCGCCGCTGCGGCCATAACCGCCCGAGCTGTTGGACCCGCCAGAAGAGCCGCCGTCATACCCGCCGCGATCATCATAGCCGCCATCATTGCCACCGCCACCGCCCGAGCCGCCTTCATTACGACCGCCGAGAAGGGTCAGTTCGCCACGATATTGGCGCAAAACGACTTCGGTTGTGTATTTTTCGGCGCCGGATTGATCTTGCCATTTGCGTGTTTCCAACTGGCCTTCGATATAAACCGTTGACCCTTTGCGCAGGTATTGCTCGGCGATTTTGCCCAGCGCTTCGTTGAAAATAACGACGCGGTGCCATTCGGTACGTTCTTTACGCTCACCACTGGCTTTGTCGCGCCATGTTTCCGAGGTGGCGATGTTCAGGTTTACGACTTTGCCGCCGTTGCCAAATGTCCGCACCTCGGGGTCACGGCCCAGGTTTCCGACGATGATAACTTTGTTTACCGATCCAGCCATCTGGCCCCCCATGTTTGTCGCATCGCTTGGATGCCTGATTCTTTGGCCTGTTGCGGCAGCTTCGCCGGAACTGGTTAACAATCCCTATACCGCTGCCGCCCCCCCGCCGCAACACGGTGGCCGCCCCGTGGCACGGGGAAATGGTGCGAAACTTTGGGCGCAGACCTGCCGAATGGGGCTTTGCGCCTGCCTCGGGGCTGGTATTTATGCGGTAGCTGCGTATAGTTTAAGCATTGGTGGGATGAATTAGGACGAACGGATGCTTCGGACAATTTTTGTGGTTGGGATGATGGGCCTTTTTTCTGCTGGTCCCGCCGTCGCAGAGGGGCTTGTGCTTTCGGGTGCAGGTAGCTCGCGCAAAGCGGTGTTTAAATCGCAAACACGCCTATTGGACAATCGGCTATCCAAGCAATACGCGGCCTCTGTTCGGTTGCAACCTAACCCAATAGCTGTGGCCAAAGACTCTGCGATTCCGCGGTTTCGTGGCAAGTATAAAGGCCAATATCTGAATGTTGCCAAAGCGGCTGCGCGCAAACATGCGGTGCCGGAAGATCTGTTCCTGCGTTTGGTCGAGCAAGAATCAGGTTGGAATCCTTCGGCTGAATCACATGCCGGTGCCAAGGGGCTTGCCCAGCTGATGCCCGGTACAGCGCAAAAGCTGGGGGTTAATATTCATGATCCCAATGAGAATTTGGACGGCGGCGCGCGGTATTTGCGCATGATGTACGACCGTTTTGGCAGTTGGCGTCTGGCACTTGCGGCCTATAACGCGGGGCCAGGGGCGGTGGAAAAACATTCGGGCATTCCGCCGTATCAAGAAACGCAAAACTATGTGCTGATTATTTTGGGCAGCTAGGACTGGGCCGCCAAGGCGGTTTTAGGATTTTCTATCTTTGCGGTGTGCGCGAACATTTGCAGCAAGATCAATGGTATAGGCCGAAAGATCGGCAATCGCTGTTTCGGCGACAGATGCGTTATGCTGCTCTATCGCATCGGCAATGCCTATGTGAAACGCGATAATCTTTTCGCGGGACCGGGCAGAAAAGGTAATCATATTCATTAACGGTTGCATCGCTTCGACCGCGCCTGCCAGTTGATAGGATAGCACCGGATTGCAAGCGCCATCAACCAAGGCACGGTGAAAGGCCACATCCGAGGCACAAAAGCCTTCGTCGCTAAGGCCAGGCTGGGATTGGCGATGTATTTCGGCGCGCATAGTAGCCAGATGATCGGCGCTGCGGCGCTGGGCTGCAAGCGGCACACAAGCGCTTTCAAGCGCATAGCGCGCCTCACAGGCCGTTTCAAAATCAATTTCATTCATGGAAAGCAGCAAGGTCGACGTGGTAATTTGCTGGCTATAGGCCTCTTGGAACGAAAGCCGGTTCACAAAAGCGCCGCCGGTGGCACCGCGTTGGGTGCGGATCAGGTTTTGCGCGGCCAATCGTTTCAAGGCTTCGCGCACTGTCGGGCGTGAGACGCCGAACTGCTCGGCCAACTCCTGCTCGGACGGTAGGCGTTGATCGACGAGCAAGCGCCCCTCAACAATCGCATCACGCAGGGCCGAGGCAATGCGCAATGGCAGCTCGCCGTCAGTCGAAAGGGTAAAGGTTTGGGTCATTGGGCCAATGTAGTTATAAAGCTGTTTCAGGGTTTTTAATTGTCAGACAATTAAATGTTTGACAATTGATTGGATTCTGAGAAACCTATGGTCAAGCCGTGGCCACGTCTAGGGGTTAGCGTGTGAGTCTTGCCAATAAGAGTAGGTGCAATGGCCTTTGAAACCCTAAACGCAAAGCGGATGTTGCCGGATTGGAACCGGTCAGCGCTGGCGTGGATCGGGTTTTATGGCGCTATTTTGGTGGCGTGGCTGGCCGTGTTTGCCATGGCGCGGCAAAACCCTGCGGCGGATATGCCCGCCGGTTTCTGGGAAAGCCTGTGCATTGCGGCAGGGCAGGCAAGCTTTGGCCCTTTGGTTGCGATGTGGGCGCTGATGGCCTTGGCGATGATGCTGCCGACCTTTGTGCCTGCGCTGCGCTGTTTTCTGGATCTGTCGCAAGCAGGGGCGACCACGGCCTTGGGGGCGGTGGCGCTGGTGTGCGGATATGTGGTGGTTTGGCTGGCCGCCGCGTCTATTGGTGCGGGCGCGCAATATGGCTTGTCGCGGGCAGGGTTGGTCGGGATTAACGGGGCCAGCCTGTCGGGCTGGTTGACGGCGGCGCTATTGCTGGGGGCAGGGGCCTATCAGTTCAGCCCTGTCAAAGAGGCCTGCCTTGCGAAATGCCGGATGCCACTATCCTTTTTCATGGAGCGCTGGGCGCCGGGCAGCCCGCGCGCACTGCGTATGGGCCTTGAACTGGGCATTTTGTGCCTTGGCTGCTGCTGGGCGCTCATGACGCTTGGCTTTATTGGAGGCACGATGAATTTGCTGTGGATGGGGGGTGCCACCCTATTCATGACACTGGAAAAACTGCCCGATATCGGGCGGTGGCTAACCCGTCCTGTCGGGTTTGGCCTGATCGCTGCGGGCGCATGTGTTGCCCTGCAAACCCTTGTAACCCCTTGAAAGGAAATCCAATGGCCGATGTATTGCCCGAGTGGAGCATCAAAGGAGAGTTGATCCTGAACTGCAACTGTACCGTGTTTTGCCCCTGCGTTGTCAGCCTTGGCAAGCACCCACCGACCGAGGGCTATTGTCAGGCTTGGGTCGGCGTGCGCGTGGATGAGGGGCATTATGACGGCGAGAGCCTGTCTGGCCTGAACATCGGCCTGATCATGGATATCCCCGGCAATATGGGGCGCGGCAACTGGAAAGCGGCGGCTTATATTGATGAGCGCGCGACAGATGCGGCCTATAACGGCTTGGTTAATATTTTCTCGGGCAAGGCGCGGGGCACCACTGGCCTGTTTGCGGTGATGGTGTCGGAATTTTTGGGCGCCGAACGCTCGCCCGTCAGCTATGAGACCGAAGGCAAAACCCGCCGCCTGATCGTTGGTAAAAAGATTAACGGGGCCGTGACGCCGATTTCGGGCAAAGATCCCGACAGCGAAGTGGTTGTTAAAAATACAGAATACTGGATGGGCCCAGACATCACAATCGCCCAAGCTGACAAGGGCCGCGTGCGTGCCTTTGGCCGCGTCTGGGATTTTGACGGTCGCTCTGCCGAAATTTGCCAAATTGATTGGAAGGGGCCTCGCTAAAATGGCTACGATTGCCCCCTCGCGCCGTGTGCGGCGCACGCCCTTTTCTGCCGGAGTCGAAGCTGCTGGCGTCAAGGGCTATACCGTTTACAACCGGATGCTGCTGCCCACGGTTTTTGAGAGCATCACAGCCGATTACCGCCACTTGAAAGAGCATGTGCAAGTTT
Organism: Pseudorhodobacter sp. W20_MBD10_FR17; assembly: GCF_052119765.1. Lineage (NCBI taxonomy): Bacteria > Pseudomonadati > Pseudomonadota > Alphaproteobacteria > Rhodobacterales > Paracoccaceae > Pseudorhodobacter > Pseudorhodobacter sp. W20_MBD10_FR17. The sequence continues at coordinate 158,253 of NZ_JBGQOQ010000008.1, forward strand.
GGGACGTGGCCTGCGAACGGCAGGTAGAGCTGCGCGGCCCTGATGCGGGCCGCTTGATACAAATGCTGACCCCGCGCGATTTGCGGGGCATGCTGGCGGGCCAATGCTATTATGTGCCGATGGTTGATGAGACCGGCGGCATGTTGAATGACCCTGTGGCGGTGAAACTGAGTGAGGATCGCTATTGGATTTCCATCGCCGACAGTGATTTGTTGCTGTGGGTCAAGGCGGTTGCGTTGGGCTACCGCTTGGATGTGCTGGTCGATGAACCCGATGTGTCGCCGCTGGCGATCCAAGGGCCAAAGGCCGATGCGCTGATGGCGCGGGTGTTTGGCGATGCTGTTCTGGCGGTGAAATTCTTTCGCTTTGGTTGGTTCGACTTTCAGGGCCGCAGCCTTGCTATCGCGCGGTCTGGCTATTCCAAGCAAGGCGGTTATGAGATTTACGTCGAGGGCGGCGATATTGGTATGCCGCTGTGGGACGCCCTGTTCGCCGCGGGCGAAGATTTGCAAGTCCGCGCCGGTTGCCCCAATTTGATTGAGCGGATCGAAGGCGGTTTGCTGTCCTATGGCAACGATATGACCCGCGATAACACCCCGCATGAATGCGGTTTGGGCAAGTTTTGCAACACCCATACCGCCATTGGCTGCATTGGCCGCGATGCGCTGTTGCGCGTGGCCAAGGAAGGGCCGGTGCAACAGGTGCGGGCAATTTCGATTGCTGGCGAAATCCCGCCGTGTGATCGGGTTTGGCCGTTGATGGTGGGTGGCAAAAAGGTGGGGCAGGTGACCTCGGCCGCAGCCAGCCCCGATTTTGGCACCAATGTCGCAATTGGAATGGTGCGGATGACGCATTGGGATGCAGGTACGGCGCTTGAGGTGGAAACGCCTTTGGGGATGCGCCCTGCGACCGTACAAAATAAATTTTGGATTTAACGGAGAGTAAACATGTTCAACGCTTTGATCGTCGAAAAGGATGCCGAGGGCAAAACCTCGGCCTCGGTGCAGCAAATCGGTTTGGATCGTTTGCCTGAAGGTGAGGTGACTGTCGCGGTTGACTATTCGACCGTGAATTACAAAGACGGGCTTTGCATTGGGCCGGGTGGCGGCCTCGTGCGGAACTATCCGCATGTTCCGGGCATCGATTTTGCAGGCACGGTCGAGGCGTCATCCGACCCGCGCTATAAGGCCGGTGACAAAGTTGTCTTGACCGGCTGGCGTGTGGGCGAGGCGCATTGGGGCGGCTATGCGCAAAAAGCACGGGTGCGGGCCGATTGGTTGGTACCGCTGCCCGCAGGGCTGACAACGCGGCAAGCGATGGCTGTTGGAACGGCGGGCTTCACCGCAATGCTGGCCGTGATGGCGCTGGAAGATCATGGGCTTAAACCCGGTCAAGGCCCGGTTTTGGTGACCGGCGCTGCGGGGGGCGTGGGCTCGGTGGCGACGGCCATTCTGGCGCATTTGGGCTATGAGGTGGCAGCGGTGACAGGCCGACCCGAGACTGCGGATTATCTAACGTCGCTTGGGGCTACGCGGATTGTTGCGCGCGAGGAGCTGTCTGAGACGGTCAAGCGCCCGCTTGAGGCAGAGGTCTGGGCTGGCTGTGTCGATGCGGTTGGTGGGGCAATGCTGGCACGGGTTTTCGGGCAGATGAAATACGGCGCGTCTGTTGCTGCCGTTGGTCTGGCCGGAGGCGCAGGTTTGCCTGCAACCGTGATTCCGTTTATTTTGCGTGGCGTCAATCTGTTAGGCATCGATAGCGTGATGCGGCCCTATGATGATCGGCTACGCGCATGGAACCGTATCGCCAAGGATTTGCCGATGGCAAAGCTTGAAGCGATGGTAACCCCCGCGGTTCTGACCGATTTGCCAAAGCTTGGGGCCGATATTTTGCAAGGCCATGTCAAAGGTCGGGTCGTTGTTGATGTGAACGCCTAGACGTTTTGTGCGTAGGCGGTTGCCCTTAGGGGCAGCCGCCTGTTTCAGCCATTGGGAAACTGGATTGCTTTGTTCAGGCGTGCATTTGCCACCGCGCGCCGCTAACCTGCTTTCTTGATGTCCGGTATCGTTGATGGTTTTGCGTTTGGTTGGGTTGGTTTTGTCACGCTTGCAACGGGTTGGGGCGGTGCCATTTCACCTTCTGCAGTAATGCGTATGGCGCGCATGCCGCCGTTCTGCCCCAGCTTGCCGGTTGCAAGGCGGAGACCGTCCCGCCCCTCGAGGCAAATTTTATCAAGGGTTGCATCGTTCAGGACAAGTGGCTCGCCGATCTTCAGGTTAAGTATAGTTTCAAGCGGCAAGCTTACCCGCGCCAAGACAGACACAATTTCTGCCTTCGCCCCCATGATCTGTTCGCCCAAAGCTGCCCCAAACACCATTTCGGCCGCCCTACTTGGCGGTGGCTCGACCGATTTTGGCATGGCTCCGCGTCCATCAGCAGGCAACGCAAGCAAAATCTGGCCAACCCTTGCACCATCCGCCAAGGAGACGTCAGCCATTAGCGCTTGAAATGTGGTATCCTCCAACAATAGGGCAAGCGGGCGTGCATCTTCTAGAAACGACGCATATCTAAAGCCACTTGCCCAAGGTAAGTCGTTCGATTGCGTCAAGTCGAGTTCAAGCGATTTCAGGGCCTTATCAATCATTCCTGATACCATTGCAGCGTCAGTGCGGGTCGGTCGCCGCGCAATCGGGGCGGATGTGTTTACGCGGCCAATCATCTGAATTTCGACAATTCCGGCCAAAATTTCAGGAGAGATAACCAAAAGGCCAAGTCCCTCCTTTGGGCCTTCTAGCATGGCCAGCAAAGCACGTTCGGGCGGCATTTCCAGCAGCTCGGCTAATGAGGATCTGGTTTGACGCAGGTTTGTAATCGTCAATTCAAGTCCAATCGTGTCGCGTGCCGATCTCGCAAGCGCAAGTTTCCACGCCTTAGCAGCGCCTTGCACTTCGACAACGCCAGTACTTTTGCGTGCGCGATCAATCTTTCGTTTGATGCCGTTTTGTTCCAAAACAACCCCCTTCACCGTTACTCGTGATTGCCAGAAAAAGACTACCAACAGATTAACATTTGCAAACTGTTCTTGACCCCCCGAAGTGATCGGGCTAGCAAACCGAACAAGAATAGAGGAAAGTATATTCTGTTGTTCTGGGCCTGTAGCTCAACTGGTTAGAGCAGGGCGCTCATAACGCCTTGGTTGGGGGTTCGAGTCCCTCCGGGCCTACCACTATTTTCTTGTAAGACATTGTAATAAATGGAAAATGTGGTAGGTTTATTGGCTCATCCCACCGATTTTCCCGCCGATGCTGCGGCGCTACGTGGTTTACATATCTCTTTTTGTCCTCTGGTTCGCATTCGCGCGCCGGTGACTTCTGATAGAGAGATTGAAACATGACGAATGCACAAACGGCACTTGCTGATCTGATTGACGGGCTCACTCAAACAGCGCAGGCCGACTTGCAAACCCAAACAATCGAAACGCTCTTTGCCGAATGGGTGGGCGAGTTCGACAGGATTGCCGCGACTGATGCCGAATTGGCAGACAAGACCGAAAGGCTTGTGCAACTCGAAACTGCCGTCGTAGGTCAGCAGGCGCAGACCGCCCGCGATGTATAGGGGGTGCGGACGAAAACTTGGACTATCTTGGAGATAGTTCATGTATAGCTACGAAGAACGAATGCGCGCGGTTGAGCTTTATATCAAGCTCGGCAAGCGCGTGCGGGCCACCATCCGTGAGTTGGGGTATCCAACGAAGAATGCCCTGAAGGGCTGGCATCGAGAATATGAGCGTCGGCAGGATTTGCGGATACGTTCAGTGCCGCCCCCGCCTAAATTCTCGGCGGCACAAAGGCAGGTTGCGTTAGAGCATTATGCCAGCCAGGGGCGCTGCATTTCATGGACGCTGCGTGCCTTAGGCTATCCTGGCCGGGCCACGCTGACTGCCTGGGTGCGCGAGGCCTTTCCTGAGACGGGGACAGTTTCCACCGGGGCATATGGAGCAGGAAATCATTCTGACGCCGTGAAGAAAGCTGCTGTGGTTGGGCTTTATAGTCGTCAAGAAAGTGCGCAGGCTTTGGCAGAAAAGGTCGGAGTTAGCAGGCCGACGCTGTATGCTTGGAAAAACCAGATCCTTGGCTCGGAGGCTCCTGCCATGATGAAACGCAAGAAAAGTGCTTCCTTGGATCCAGAAATCGAAGAATTGGAACGTCAGCGTGAAGCCCTGCAGCGCTGCATCCGCGAACTTCAGATTGAGCATGACCTGCTCAAGACTGCGAGTGAACTGATAAAAAAGGATCTTGGCGGCGATCTGCGGGACCTGAGCAATCGGGAAAAAACCATGC